>NZZG01000031.1 GCA_002698575.1 Pimelobacter sp.
AGCATCGCATCGCCTTCAAGGCTGAACCTGCGCCCGGACGACACACGCCACGGGACTCGTCAGAGACCTTGATGCAGTGCGCCACTGAATGACGAGCCCCGGCAGCACCACCGGAGGACTTCCGCATCGGATGCGACCCAAGAAGGCCGCGTGCTGCGTATATTAGAACATATGAGCGATACCTGTCGCAACCACCAGCGCACATCGCGACCTCGTCACACTCGTGCAACTCGGAGTTGCACACGCCGTACACTCCTTGCCCATGAGTCCCTCAGCATCCGACGGCACGACCGACGGCCGGCGTCGCGCCGCCGCCACCCGCCGTCGCGCACGGGAGGCGGAGATCATCGCCGCGACGCGAGCCTTGTTCGACGCCAAGGGCGTGCGGGACGCGCAGATCGAGGACATCGCCGCATCGGTCGGGATCAACCGAGCGATCGTCTACCGGCACTTCACCGGCAAGGAGGAGCTCTTCGCCCTCACCCTCGTCTCCTACCTCGACGAGCTGCGCGACGCCCTCGCCGCCGCCTCGGAGGCCGCCGACACTCCCCCGGCCCGGCTGACCGCGATCGTCCGCGCCTTCGTGGAGTACGGCGTCCGCCACCCGGCCTTCGTCGACTGCGCCCAGTCGCTGATGCGGCGAACCGGTGACGACCTGCTGGACGAGATCTCCGAGAGCGCGCTGTTCCGTCTCGGCCGCGGGATCTCGTCGTCGCTGGCGATCCTCTCGGCCGCGCTCGAGGCGGGCATCGAGTCCGGGGACTTCACCACGTCCGACGACCCGACGTTGATGGCCAACCTGCTCTACGCCAGCGGCCTCGGGGCACTCCAGCTCGCCCGGGTCGGCATCCTGGTCAAGGAGGCGGCTCCCGGCATCCCGACCGTCGGACAGATCTCAGCCGAGCAGGTCAGCGCCCACCTCGTGGCGTCAGCGCTCGCCCTCGCCGGCGGCGGCTAGCACCTCGGCAGCGGCGCGCTCGCCGGACTGGATCGCCCCGTCGAAGTACCCGGCCCACCGCGTCGCCGTCTCGGTGCCGGCCCAGTGCAGCCGCCCGACCGGTGCCCGCAGGGCAGGGCCGTGCGCGGTCCACGTCCCCGGTCCCATCACTCCCGCGTACGCCCCGCGCGACCACCGGTCGGCTGTCCAGTCGTGCTCCACCCAGTCGAGGGGACGGCCCGCCTCAGGACCGAAGAGGCGCGCCAACGTGCCGAGCACCGCCGTACGACGCTCGCCCTCACCCTCCGCCGACAGCTCGCGCGCCTCGCGACCCTCGAGGAACGCGAGCAGGACCCCGACCGCACCGGAGGACGGTGTGTTGTCGAAGACGACCTGGCCCGGCCCCGGGAGGCTGGTCGCCTGACCGCTCAGGCCGCGCTCGCGCCAGAACGGCCGGTCGTAGACGGCCATCGTCTTGATCACGCTGCCCATCGGCACCCGTTGCGTGAGCTGGTCGCGCGCCGCGGGGAGCGGCGGGTCGTAGGCGATGCGTCCCGCCAGGGTGGGCGGCACGGCGACCACGACACGACGGGTGCGGAGCCCGTCGACGTCGACGCCGCCGGCATCCTGGACGATGCGGCGCACCGGTCGGTCGAGCTCGAGGCGGTCCCCGAGATGCTGCGCCAGGCCCGTGGCCAGCAGGTGGGACCCGCCGACGATGCGGTCCTGCTGGGCCCCGCCCTCGGTGTCGAGGAGCGCGTCCCATCCCCCGGCGCTGCTCAGGTAGAAGCAGACGTGGAGCAGGGACAGGTCGGCCGGCTCCACCGAGAATACGGCCCGGCACCCCACCTCGAAGGCCGCACGGGCGGTGGGCGTCGCCACCGAACGACGGATCCAGGAGGCGAAGGTCTGCTCGTCGAGGCGGGCGGACCGGTGCGCCAGCCACGGCGCCTCGGGGTCCACGCGTCGCGCCAGCCGGTCGAGGCGGAGCGCGGCCTGCCCGTAGTCCGCCAGCACCACCGGGCTGAGCCGGGGGATGGTGCCGCGGTAGCGCCGCACCCGGCCCCCGGCGTCCTCGAAGAGGTTCTCGCCGGCCACGTGGGTGGCGAAGGTCGCCAGACCGAGATCGGTCGCGAGGGCGTGCACGCGGTGCTGCGTCGGCCCCACCCACTGACCGCCGAGCTCGACGACGTCCTGGGGACCGTCGCCGACGGGATGGGGCAGGATGCGCCCGCCGACCCGGTCGCGGGCCTCCAGCACCCGGACGTCGAGGCCCCTGCGCCTCAGGTCGCGAGCGGCCGTGAGCCCGGACAGGCCGGCACCGACGACCACCACGTCGCAGTCATGAGCCATCAGGTCGCCTCCCGGTGACCAGCCTAGTGACCCGACCCGTCCCGGTGCCTGCCCATCAGTCCAGGCAGTACGCCGTGACCGACGCGCGCCCGACCATCAGCCCGTCCTCGGCCGCGACGTAGGCGTCGGCGAACGCCCGGGCCTTGCGATGGTTCGCGAAGAGCAGCGAGCTCACGACGGCACCCTCGTCGAGGCCCAGCACGTCGCCGGCACCGGCCAGGCACGCCACGTCGGAGATGCCGGCCATGTAGCCGTACTGCGAGACCGAGGCCAGGGAGGCGTCGAGCTCGTCCTGGCTGCCCGCGGCCAGGACCACCGCGACGTACTGCCCGCCCTGCTCCGGGCTCGTCACGTCGCGCGGGAAGACGATCTCGTCCGGCGCCTGGCCCGGGTCGCCGTCACTCGCCCCGGCGCGGACCGGAGCAGCCGACACGCCGGGGTCCGGGACGGGGTCGGCCGGTCCGTCCGTGCCACACCCGGCAACCGCGAGGACGAGGCCGAGGAGCAGGCCTGGAGCGAGCAGGGTCGGGATGCGGCGCACGGCGTACCTCCGAGGGGTGGCGCGCCCTGGACGGCGCGTTCACCCCTGAGATGCCGCAGGCGCCCGATCGGTTGTCGGACGCCTGCGGCGGGTGGATCGAGCCGTGCCTGGGATCAGGGCTTCTCGAGGATCGCGGTCACGCCCTGGCCGCCGGCGGCGCAGATCGAGATGACGCCCTTGCCCGAGCCCTTCTGGTCGAGCAGCTTGGCGAGCACGTTGATGATCCGACCGCCGGTCGCGGCGAACGGGTGCCCGGCCGCCAGCGACGAGCCGTGGACGTTGAGCTTGTCGCGGTCGATCGAGCCCAGGGGCGCGTCGAGTCCGAGACGCTCCTTGCAGAAGACCGGGTCCTCCCAGGCCTTGAGCGTCGAGAGCACCTGCGAGGCGAACGCCTCGTGGATCTCGTAGAAGTCGAAGTCGCCGAGCTGCAGGCCCGCGCGCTCGAGCATCCGCGGCATCGCGTAGGCCGGCGCCATCAGCAGGCCCTCGCCACCGTGGACGTAGTCGACCGCGGCCGTCTCGTAGTACGTCAGGTAGGCGAGCACGGGCAGGTCGTGCTCGGCGGCCCACTCCTCGGAGGCGAGAAGCACCACCGACGCCCCGTCGGTCAGCGGGGTGGAGTTGGCCGCCGTCATCGTGGCCGCCTCACCCTTGCCGAAGACGGGCTTGAGCTTGGCGAGCTTCTCGACGGTGGAGTCCCCGCGCAGGTTGGTGTCCCGCTCGACGCCGCGGAACGGCGTCATCTGGTCGTCGAGGAAACCGGCGTCGTACGCCGCGGCGAGCTTCTGGTGGGAGGCAGCGGCCAGCTCGTCCTGCGCCTCGCGGGTGACCTGCCACTCGAGCGCCGTCAACGCGGCGTGCTCGCCCATCGAGAGCTTGGTGCGCGGCTCGCCGTTCTGCGGGATCTCCAGGCCGATGTCGCCCGGACGGATCTGCCCGAGCGCGGTGAGCTTGCCCTTGGTGTCGCGGGCCGCGTTGACCTTCATCAGCTTCTTGCGCAGCTTGTCGCTGATCGCCACGGGGGCGTCCGAGGTGGTGTCGGTGCCACCGGCGATGCCGACCTCGATCTGGCCGAGGGCGATCTTGTTGGCCACCAGCATCGCGGCCTGCAGACCGGTGCCGCAGGCCTGCTGGATGTCGGTCGCCGGCGTCTCGGGCGAGAGCTTGGAGCCGAGCACCGACTCGCGCGTCAGGTTGAAGTCGCGGGAGTGCTTGAGCACCGCCCCGGCCACGACCTCCCCGAGGCGTTCACCTTCGAGACCGAAGCGGGCCACGAGGCCGTCGATGGCCGCGGTCAGCATGTCCTGGTTGGAGGCGTTGGCGTAGACGGTGTTGGAACGGGCGAAGGGGATGCGGTTGCCGCCGATGATGGCGACCCGACGAGCAGTCTCGGTCATGCGACCATACTGACGGGTAACCGCGCTCGCACCAAGCATCTGTTGGTCACGTCACCAAATGTGGACGCGGAGTTACACACCTAGTTACATGTTCACTTCCACCAGCAACGTCCATGGAGGCAGCACAGACATGAGCGACAAGTACCAGGGCTTCATCCAGTCGCCGATCGGCAAGATCCTCGCCAAGAACCTCGGCCTGCCCAGCCCGATGAAGCTGGAGCGGTACACCGCCGGGGCTCCACTGGTCGACGGCACCGTGCTCGTGGGCGGGCGCGGTCGGCTGGTCGAGTCGTTGCCCGGCCTGCTCGACACCCTGGGGGTCTCCTCCACCGCGATCAAGCCCGAGCCGGACGGCGAGCGCGGCGGCAAGCTCAAGGGCCTGGTCTTCGACGCCACCGGTCTGACCTCCTCGGCCGACCTCGCCGCACTGCGCGACTTCTTCACCCCGGTCATGCGCTCCCTCGAGGCCTGCGCCCGCGTCGTGGTGATCGGTACGCCGCCCGAGCTGGTCTCCGGCGGCGAGAAGGTCGCCCAACGCGCGCTCGAGGGCTTCACCCGCAGCCTCGGCAAGGAGATCGGCCGCGGCAGCACGGTGCAGCTGGTCTACGTCGCCGACGGTGCCGAGGCGGCCACGGCCAGCACGCTCGGCTTCCTGCTGTCGCCCAAGTCGGCCTACGTCTCGGGCCAGGTCGTGCGGATCGGCGCCCAGCGCGCCACGTCGAACGTCCCGCACGTCGACCAGCTCACCCCGCTCTCGGGCAAGATCGCGCTCGTCACCGGGGCCAGCCGCGGCATCGGCGAGGAGGTCGCCCGCGTCCTGGCCCGGGACGGCGCGACCGTCGTCGGCGTCGACGTGCCCCAGGCAGCCAGCGACCTCCAGACGCTGATGAAGGAGCTCGACGGCGACTGGCTGACCCTCGACATCACCGGCAAGGACGCCCCGCAGCGGATCGCGCACCACCTCAAGGAGAAGCACGGCGGCGTCGACGTCGTCGTGCACAACGCGGGCATCACCCGCGACAAGAAGCTGGCCAACATGGACGAGTCGCGCTGGGACTCGGTGATCGCGGTCAACCTGACCGCCCCCGAGCTGATCACCCGCGAGCTGCTCGACCAGGGCGTCGTCAACGACTTCGGCTCGATCATCGGGGTGGCCTCGATCGCCGGGATCGCCGGCAACGTCGGCCAGACCAACTACGCCGCCTCGAAGGCCGGGGTGATCGGCTTCGTCGACTCCCTCGCCGACGACCTCGCCTCCGGGGACAAGGGGATCACGATCAACGCCGTGGCCCCCGGCTTCATCATCACCCAGATGACCGCCGCGGTGCCGTTCGCGACCCGCGAGGTCGGCCAGCGCCTCAACGCCATGTCCCAGGGCGGCCTGCCCGTGGACGTCGCCGAGACGATCGCCTGGTATGCCAACCCCGGATCGAGCCTGGTCAACGGCAACGTCGTGCGGGTCTGCGGCCAGATGATGCTGGGCGCCTGAGATGGCCGCCGCTCCTGAGACCGAGCAGCCCCAGCAGGTCGAGCCTGCCAGCGGGCTGGGCGTCCTCCTCAAGGCCGCGCTGCCGTCGGTGCCCGTGGTCAACCAGCTGCCGGGCGTGCGCAAGACGGCGCCGAAGGAGTTCACCGGCCTCTCGCTCACCCGTCCGCCGGTGACCGTGGAGCGCTCGGCCGTCGACGCCTACGCGCGGGTGTGCGGCTTCCCGATCAAGGACGTCGCGCCCCTGACCTACCCGCACATGCTCGCCTTCGGCCTGCAGATGGCGATGATGAGCGACCCGGCGTTCCCGGCTCCCGCGATCGGCACCGTGCACCTGGAGAACTCCATCACCCAGCACCGTCCGGTCGCCATCGGCGAGACGCTCGCGGTCACCGCCGGGGTGGGGCCGAGCCTGGCCCACCCCAAGGGCACGATCTACGAGTTCACCACGTCGATCGCCGACGAGTCCGGTGCCGTGGTCTGGGAGGAGACCTCCGCCTACCTGCGCCGCGGGCGCGGCGCCGACGACGCGGCGTACGGCATGAGCTTCCCCGAGGCCCCCGCCAAGGGGCTCACCTGGAAGCTGCCCGACGACCTAGGCCGCCGCTACGCGGCGGTCTCGGGTGACCACAACCCGATCCACCTCTACCCGCTGACCGCCAAGGCGCTCGGCTTCAAGCGTCAGATCGCCCACGGCATGTGGACCAAGGCCCGCTGTGTCGCCGCCCTGGAGAACCGGTTGCCCGACGCCGTACGGGTCGACGTGGCCTTCAAGAAGCCCGTCTTCCTGCCCGGCACCGTCGCCTTCGGCTCGGCGGCGCTCGCGGACGGGTGGGCCTTCTCGCTGAGCAACCCGAGGAGCGGTGCCCCGCACCTGGCGGGACGAACCACTACCCTCGGGGCCTGATCAGCCCCTCCTGCGCCACCGACGCCACGAGGGTTCCGTCGGGGGTGTAGACGTGGCCGAACGCCAGGCCACGTCCGCCCCCGGCCGACGGTGACCACTGGTCGTAGAGCCACCAGTCGTCGACCCGGAAGGGCCGGTGGAACCAGATGGTGTGGTCCAGCGAGGCCATCTGGGTCTTGGACGGGTTCACGTCGTGTGCCGCCAGGGTCGACCCGAGCAACGACACGTCGCTGGCGTAGGTGAACGCCGCCAGGTGGTCCATCGGGTTGTCGCCGACCTCTCCGGCGATCCGGATCCACATCCGGGCCTTGGACGGACGCACGGGGTCCGCCTCGAGGCCGTGGCGCGAGTTGCCGAGCCAGCGCACGTCGAGCGCGGCCCACTCCTTGCCCAGGGCGTCGGCGTCGGCGTTGCCGCCCTGCCGCATGAGGTCGACCAGGTCGAGACCGTCCTCGGGCCCGGCGACCTCGGGCATCACGTCCTGGTGCTCGTAGCCCTCCTCGAGACGCTGGAAGTTGAGCGTCTGGTAGTAGATGGGGCGACCGTGCTGGCGCGCCATCACGCGGCGGGTGGCGAAGGACCGGCCGTCGCGGATCCGCTCGACGTCGTAGATGATCGGCACCGAGTAGTCGCCGGGCAGCAGGAAGTAGGAGTGCAGGGAGTGGACGTGGAAGTCCTCGTCCACCGTGCGGGCGGCCGCGATCAGCGCCTGGGCCGCCACCTGACCGCCGTACACGCGCTGCCGGGTCGACTCCGGCTGACGCCCCCGGAACAGGTCGACGTCCAGGTCCTCCAGGTGCAGCAGGTCCAGCAGCTCGCGCGCAGCGTCGGTACTCATGCGGGGTCCCCCTGGTCGTCGTCGCCCCGGTGCTCGCCCTTGTCGTCAGGCTCCAGGCCTGCCAGGAACTGCTCGAACTGCTGGCCGATCTCGTCGCCGGTCGGCAGGGGCTGGTCCTCGGCGAGCAGGTTGGAGCCGGAGTCCTCGGCCTCCGCGAAGGCGTCGTACTGCCGCTCGAGGGAGGCCACCACCTCGCCGACCTCCTCGTTGGCGGCGAGGTAACGGGTGATCTCCTCCTCGCGGTCATCTGCCGCCGTCCGGAGCGCCGAGAGGTCCAGCGTCAGTCGACCGGCGAGCTCGATCTGCTCGAGCAGGATGGCGGCCGCGCGCGGGTAGTCGAGCTGGGCGAGGTAGTGCGGGATGTGGGCGACGAAGCCCTGGGCGTCATGGCCCCACTCCCCCAACCGGATCTCCAGCAGGGCCTGGGCGCTGCTCGGCACGCGGAGCTCGCCCGACCACGGACTGACACCGGTCAGCAGCGCGTCGCGGTTGGCGTGGTGGGTGATCGCGATCGGGCGGGTGTGCGGCACCGCCATCGGCACCGATCCCATCCCGATCACCAGCGTGACACCGAAGCGCTCCACCACCTCGCGCACCGCACGGCAGAACGCCTCCCAGCGGTTGTCCGGCTCGGGCCCGGCGAGCAGGAGGTACGGCGTGCCGCCGGCGTCGCGGAGCAGCCGTACGACGAGCCGGGGGGCGTCGTAGGCCTCGTAGTGGTCGCGGGCGAACGTCACCGGGGGTCGGCGAGCCCGGTAGTCGTGGAACTGGTCGACGTCGAAGGTCGCCACCACGGACCCACCTGCTTCGCTGCCGACCTCGACCAGGTGGCGAGCGGCGATCACGGCCGAGCTGCCGGCATCCAGGAATCCGTCGAGCGCGACCACGAGCGTCAGGCCGGTGACGTCATCGAGGTCGGGCACGTCGTCGACGATGTGCACGAGGCGTTCTGAGGTCACCGGTGCACGATATTCCTACCCACGGTCCCTACCCGCGCGCGGGTGGGCGACGGCCCGCCCGATCGGCGGGCGCGTAGGTCTCGACAAGCAGCTTCGTCGCCCTCCTGGCGAGCTGGTCGACCCCGATCTGCAGCAGTGCCCGGACCGTGGGCCGCTCGGGGACGTCCACCGGCGCGAACGCGTCCAGGACCGTCCAGGGCGCACTGTCGCCGTACCTGGCGGCGATGTACTCGCAGGCCCACCAGGACACCGCGTAGTGCAGCGGTGCGTCGGCGTCGTTGAAGGTCTCGTCGACCGGCATCTCCTGCACGCCTCGCCGAGCCGCGACGAGGGCCTCGGTCCCGATCCGTCGCTTGCGCTCGGGCAGGGCCTGCACCGAGACCCACTCGGCCACTCCCTCGCTGAGCCACACCGGGGCGTTGTCGTCGCGCTCGCCCACCGCGACGTGCGTCAGCTCGTGGCGCAGCAAGCGCTGCCGCACCGGGTCGCTGCGCTCGGAGATGCGCGGGTTGAGCGCGATCCGCGTGGCTGCGACCGTGGGGTCGCCCGGTCCGGCCGGGACCGTGAAGGCGACCCCGTCGAGCTCGTCGGGATCCTCGCCGGGCAGGTCGTCGAGGCTCCGGATGAAGTCGGTGTCCGAGAGCGCGTAGACCACCACGGTGGCGTCCCACGCGTAGGGCACCCGCGCCGCCACGTCCGACACCGACCGCTCGAGCCCGCGCAGCAGCGGACCGGCGTCGGTGACCGAGTCGTCGTCGAGGACGACCAGCACCCCCGCCGAACGCCGTACCTGGATCGGCCGGCGCTCCCACGGCTGGGAGACGATCTCGTTGGCCTCCTCCCACGCCCGGTCGGTGACCGAGGCGAGGCGGAAGCGGGGTGGACGGCCCGGGCGCTGCTTGCCCACCTGGTCGAACCGGAAGCGATCCAGGGTCCGCACCGGGACGGCGTCGAAGCCGTCCAGCTGCAGCGCCACCTCGACCACCACCGAGTAGCTGCGCTTGCCGCGCACCAGGCTGGCGGGATCGAGGTCGTAGGAGAACGTCGCCAGCGGGAGCTGCGCGAGGTTGTCGAAGTAGCCCTGCTGCGCGACCAGGAACCCGTCGTCGCGCTGGTCGAGCACCGAGAGGAACGCCTCGCGGTCGCCCCGGCGCACGGCCTCGGAGCGGGTGTCGAGCAGCTCGGTGAACGCGGCGTCGAGATCGGGCGGCACGGGGAGGCCCTCGACGGCCGGTGGACTGCCGCGGACGTCGTCCGGGTCGGTCGCCTCCGGGTCGGCCGGACCGGCCGCCGAGCTCGGGAGGGTGGCGCCGGCCTCCGGCGGGGAGCCGGAACCGTCGCTGCCGGAGCAGCCACCGACGGCGAGCGTCAGCGCGAGCAGACCGCCGAGCAGGGGCAGTCCGGTGAAGTCAGCTCGTCCGGTCGGCATCGACCAGCGCCGTCGTGTCCTCGTCCAGGGCCGTCATGTCCTCGACGATGCCGAGGGCCAGCGCCTGCGGAGTGAGGCCGATGCGCTCGAGGATGGCCGCTCGCTTGGCGTGCTGCAGGAAGTCCTGCGGGATGCCGTGGAGGCGGACCGGGGTCGTGACGCCGGCGTCGTTGAGGGTCTGCAGCAGGACGGCTCCACACCCACCGACCACGCCGTTGTCCTCGACACTGACCACGAGCCGGTGCTCACGCGCGAGGCCGACGATCGCCGGGTCGACCGGCTTGACCCACCGGGGGTCGACGACGGTGACGCCGATCCCCTGGGCCACGAGACGGTCGGCGACCTCCACCGCGACGCTCGCCATCGAGCCGACGGCGACCACGAGCACGTCCTGGTCGCCCGTGCGGACCAGCACGTCGGCCTGGCCGGCTCGGTCCACGGCGGGAACGTCGTCGGGCGGGGCCCCCTTCGGGAAGCGGACCACCGTGGGGGCGTCGTCGACCTGCACCGCCTCGTCGAGCAGCTCACGCATCCTGGTCGCGTCGCGAGGGGCCGCGAGACGCAGCCCGGGCACCACCTGGAGGATCGACATGTCCCACATGCCGTTGTGGCTGGCGCCGTCGTCACCGGTCACGCCGGAACGGTCGAGCACGAAGGTGACACCGCACTCGTGGAGCGCGACGTCCATCAGCACCTGGTCGAAGGCGCGGTTGAGGAACGTGGCGTAGAGCGCGACCACGGGGTGCAGCCCGCCGATGGCGAGGCCTGCGGCCGAGGTGGCGGCGTGCTGCTCGGCGATGCCGACGTCGAAGGTGCGCTCGGGGTAGGCGGCCTCGAACTTGTCCAGCCCGACCGGGTGCATCATCGCGGCGGTGATGGCGACGACGTCCGGGCGCCGGGCGCCGAGCTCGACCATGTGGTCGGCGAAGTGGTCGGTCCAGATGGCGCCGCGCGCCTTCTCCTCGCCCGTCTCGATGTCGAAGGGCTGCGGGGAGTGGAACTGGTCTGCCTCGTGCCGCTCGGCTGCGTCGTAGCCGAACCCCTTGCGGGTGATCGCGTGGACGATGACCGGACCGCCGAAGCGCTTGGCCTGGGTGAGCGCCTGCTCCATCGCCGAGCGGTCGTGGCCGTCGATGGGACCGACGTACTTGAGGCCGAGGTCCTCGAAGAGGCCCTGGGGGGCGAAGGCGTCCTTGACCCCCTTCTTCATCGCGTGCAGGGCGTCGTACGCCGCGGGGCCGACGCCCTTGACCGCGTTAAGGCGCCGCTTGACCTGGTCGAGCACCTGCTCGTAGCGCGGGTTGGTGCGCAGGGCGGTCAGCGCGGTGGCGAGGCCCCCGATGGTGGGGGTGTAGGAGCGGCCGTTGTCGTTGACGACGATGACCAGCTTGCTGTCGCCCGCGATCGCGATGTTGTTCAGCGCCTCCCAGGCCATGCCGCCGGTCAGCGCGCCGTCACCGATGACCGCGACGGTGTGCCGGTCCTCGCCCTTGATCCGGTAGGCCTTCGCGATGCCGTCGGCATAGCTGAGGGCGGTCGAGGCGTGGGAGTTCTCGACGATGTCGTGCGGAGACTCGGCGCGGCTGGGGTAGCCGCTGAGCCCGCCCTCGGTGCGCAGCGCGTCGAAGTCGCCGGCGCGCCCGGTGAGGATCTTGTGGACGTAGGACTGGTGACCGGTGTCGAAGACGACGCGGTCGTGGGGCGACTCGAAGACCCGGTGGATCGCCATGGTGAGCTCGACGACACCGAGGTTGGGCCCGAGGTGTCCTCCTGCGCGGGAGCAGGTGGTCACCAGGAGGTCGCGGATCTCGGTGGCCAGCGTGTCCAGCTGCTCGTCGGTGAGGCCGCGGAGGTCGCGTGGCTCGCTGATCGAGGGCAACAGAGACATGTCGGGGAGTTTACGTGGTCCGGTGGGAGGGGTCACAGGTCCCAGACCGCGACGGCGGCCTCGTGCAGGCTTCCCATCCAGACCCGGCCCTCGTGCTCCCGCACCCCGGTGACCATGTGGTAGCTCACGCCGTGCTCGGCCACGTCGATGTCCAGGTCGTGCACGAGCACGCCCTCGTCGTCGTAGGCCTGGACCCGCACGGTCTCCTTCGGCTTGGGCTGCAGCTTGTCGGGCAGCATCGTGGCGAGCTTGCGGAGCCTGACCGGGCCGCGCTGCAGTCGCTCGACCACGGGATCGGTGGGGCTGGCGATCGTGACCCAGATCAGGCCGTCGCTCCCCCGCGCGATGTTGTCGGGGTAACCGGGCAGGCCCTGGCACAGCAGGTCCCGCATCCCGGCGCGGTTGCCGGTGAGCCACCGCCGTACGACGGTCCGGGCGCCGGTCTCGGCGACCACCACGAAGTCCTCGTCCTGCGACAGCGCGACGCCGTTGGCGAAGGCGAGTCCGTCGAGCACCACCGTGATCGTGCCGTCGACGTCGAGCCGCATCAGGCGCCCCGTCCGGGTGTGCTGGACGAAGTCGGACTTCCAGTCCTCGATCCCGAACCTCGTCGAGGAGTCGGAGAACCACACCGTCCCGTCGGAGGCGATCGCCGCGTTGTTGCAGAACTTCATCGGCGTGCCGGCCACCTCGGCCGTCACGGCCTCGACGGCGCCGTTGGACGTGTCGATGCGCAGCAGGCCGCGGTGGGCGTCACAGACGAGCAGGCGGCCGTCCAGGTCGATCTCCAGCCCCAGGGGACGACCCTGGGTCTGGGCGATCCGGTCGACCTTGCCGCCGTCGTGGCTGATCCGGAAGATCGAGCCGTCCTCGGTCCCGGTGAAGACCGAGCCCTCGTCGGCGCCGGAGAGTCCGACGACGACGTCCTCGGCGCCGGGTCCGGGGACGGGGATGACGGACAGGCTCTCGGCACGGCTCATCGGGCCACCGTAGTGCCCGACTCGGACCGGGGGCTCACAGGCGCGCGCGGTAGCGCGTGCCGCGCAGCGCGTCCTCGACCAGGCCGACCTCACGGCGTACGGCGGAGAGCCGGGCGTCCTCGGTGAGCCAGGTCTCCACCGCGGACTCGATGATGTCGGGCGGGGCGACCTCGCGCAGCTCGGAGCGCGCCTCGCTCAGGCCGCGGCGACACGCCGCCTGGCACGCCTCGACGTGCAGCACGGCGAACCGCGCCAGCACCACGATGTGGCGACGCAGCGTGGGGTAGGTCCGGAACTCCGGGGGGCACAGGTCGAGGAGCCAGGCCTCCGCGGTCAGCTCCCACCGCGGGGCGTCGGGCGGACGGACGGCTGCGGGCCAGCCGGGAGGGGCGACGAGACGGCTCATCGTGGCAGTGTACTCGAACACCTGTTCGATGCGCTATCCGGCCAGGAAGCTGAACCGCACCTCGCGCACGTCGTTGTCCACGTTGACGTCGACCAGGCAGATGCTCTGCCAGGTCCCCAGCGCCAGGCGTCCCTCGAGGACCGGCACCGTCGCGTGCGGGGGCACGATCGCGGGCATCACGTGCGAGCGTCCGTGACCCGGGCTGCCGTGCCGGTGGCGCCAGCGGTCGTCGGCCGGCAGCAGGTCGCCGAGCGCTGCCAGGAGGTCGTCGTCGGAGCCGGCGCCGGTCTCGAGGATCGCGATGCCGGCGGTGGCGTGCGGGACGAAGAGCTGGAGGATCCCCTCGCCCCGCCCGGAGACCACGTCCGCGCAGTCGGCGGTCAGGTCGAGCACGACCTCACGGTCGCCGGTGCGGTAGGAGCGGGTCTCGGAGTGCACGGCGTCATCCCTCCAGCAGGTCGCTCGGCAGTCCGAGCTCGTCGATGTCGTCCAGGCTCGCTCCCCCGGCACACGAGGCGAACGGCTCCGGTGCGGTCACGCCGTCGGCGTACTCCTCGAGGAAGAGGTCCAGGCGAGGGTCGTCGACCCCGGTGAGCGCGAGCTGGGCCTCCCAGACGGTGACGACCACGGGTGCGTCGAGGCCGACGTACGGCGACATGATGCCGTTGTCGGGCAGCTTGTCCGCCAACGTCGTGACGTCGTCGTCGCTGAGGACGTCGGCGTCGTAGGCAAACCAGAAGGCACCGTGCTCGAGGTCGTGCACCGCGAGCTCGTCACGCACCGGCTCGTCGTAGACACCGCAGTCCAACCAGATCGGGAAGTGCTTGCCGCCGGCGGGCGGCGACGACTCGTAGTCGTCGACGGTCTCGGTGACGTGGTCGGTGCGCAGGGTCGTGTAGGTCTGCACGGCGCTCAGGTCCACGTCGGCGGCCACCGGCTCCTCGTCACCCATCAGCAGCGGCAGCGCCGCGCCGGCCCCGACGAGGGCGACGGCGACCACGACGGCCAGCACCACGCGGGCCCGGCCCCGCGGGCGCGGCGGCTCCGGCGCGGGAGAGGCCTGGTAGGTGCCGTGCTCACCGGGGGGCGGTGGTGGTGGCGGTCCGGGCGGTGGCGGCGGCGGTCCGGGTGGCGGCGGCTGCGAGTCGCTCATCGCTCAGTCGTTCTCCAGGGCGCGCTCGAGGCGCTCCAGCTTGGCCGTCATCTCGCCCGTGCGGCCCGGCCGGATGTCGGCCTTGAGGACCAGGCCGACTCGCGGCGAGACCGCGGCGACGACCTCGACGGCGCGCTTGACGACGTCCATCACCTCGTCCCACTCCCCCTCGATGTTGGTGAACATGGAGTTGGTCTCGTGCGGCAGTCCCGACTCGCGCACCACCCGGACAGCGGCGGCGACGGCCTCGGCCACCCCGCCGTCCTCGGAGCCGGAGGTCGGGCTGATGCTGAAGGCGACGATCATGGGACAACCGTAGTGGGCCGCGGTGGAGCGCTAGAAGATCTGGTAGCGGCCCTTGGCCAGGACGTAGCCCTGGCCGGTCTGGGGGTCGATGCAGGTGACGCCGTACTTCTCCATCAGGCACGTCACGCTGGTCCCGGGCCACGTGGCGACTCCGCCGTACCCCAGGGTCGGCGGGCCGGGCTCGCGGATCGTGTCGCTGTTGCAGACCGGCTGCGGTCCGGCGTCGGTGAACTCGATGCGTCCGACGTTCTGCGACGGACCGTCGGCCGGGCAGGAGGCCGGGTCCGGGATCGCGCCCGTGCCGAGCTCGCACGACGGCGGGAGGTACGGCGAGTCGAGGACGCAGTAGAGGTTGCCCGTCGGCGAGGCGAAGCGACTGAACTCCTGACTCCCCGCCGCCTCGTCGAACGACGCCAGCGCCTCGACATAGGTGCGCGGCGGTCCGTTGACGGGGGCCGACTCCGACGGGCTCTGGCTCGGGCTCGGCGTGGGCACGGACGTCTCGCTGGGCGCCGGGGCGTCACTGGGTGTGGGGGTCGCGGTCGCCGTGTCCGTCGCCGCCGGCCCGCCTCCGATCCCGGAGGAGCTGGGCGGAGCCTCGGTGGGCGCTGCCGTCTCGCTCACGCTCGGCGTCGGAGAGTCCTGCGCCGTGGGCGTTGCCGGCTCACCGTCGCCGCAGCCGGCCAGCGACAGAGCCAAGACGAGCGCAGCCGCAGCAAGGGGCGCGCGGGCGAGTCCGGAGGTCACCAGGCCATGGTGAGCGCTCAGGCGACGCGGGTCCAGACGCCGGGCCGTCGTTGGATGAAGTGGTCTCGGGGATTGCTGCCCGGGCTCAGCCGGCCAACGCCGCCCGGGCCATCACCATCCGGTCGGCGCAGCGTGCGGGCATCGACTGCCCGTAGTAGGGAAACGTGATCATGGCGATCAGCAGCGCCCAGCCGCGCCCCGTCGTCCAGGCAGCGTCATCGACGTGCAGCGCACGCCGGAACTCGTGACGCCCTGCGGCGTCCAGCGCCTCCCAGGCCACCACCAGGTCGACGGTCGGGTCGCCGATCGCCAGCCCCCCGAAGTCGAGGACCCCGACGAGACCGCCGGAGTCGTCGACGAGCAGGTTCTCGGTGAGCAGGTCACCGTGGAACCACGTGTCGACGCGCTCCACCTGTCGCGACGCCTCCACCGCGCTCCCCCACACGTCGAGCGCGTGGTCGATGTCCAGCGCAGTGCCGAGCGCACGACACTGCGCTGCCGCGTCACGGAACTCGGCGTCCAGCTGCCAGAGCGGCAGGCCTCGGTACCAGGCGAGCGACTCGTCCCCGGCAGCCCGGCCGGGGACCTCGAGGGACCGGATCTCCGCCACGAACGTCGCCAGGTCCCGGGCGAGCTGCCCACCGTCGCCTCCGAGCGGTGCCGGTGCCGGTGCCAGTGCCGGTGGCGACAGGCGCCTGCCGGGCAGCCACGAGGTGATCGCCCACGGTTCCGGGTATCCCAGGTCCGGCTCCCCCAGCTCGAGGATCTCCGGCACGGCCACCGACACCCCGGCCGCGACCGAGGGCAGCCAGGCCGCCTCCTTGACCAGGCTGACCCCGCCGCCGGGCTGACGTGGCAGCCGCACCAACGCGTCGTCACCCAACCGGAACAGCGCGTTAGAGGAGCCCGACCTCGGCAGCGCGACGACCTCGTGCTCGGCGTACGTGGGAAAGGCGCTGTCCACCAACCGTCGGACGAGCGTCGCGTCGATCGGGAGCTCGTCGGGGTGGAAGGTGGTCACCCGACCATCGTCACCGACCACTGGTCAACAGCTCGTCGCGCAGCGCCGGCAACCGCTCCCGCAGCACCCGCAGGGCATCGCGAGCCTGCGACTTCACCGTGCCGACCGCGATGCCGAGCACGTCCGCGGTCTCGGCCTCCGACAGGTCCTCGAAGTAGCGCAGGACGATCACCGCACGCTGTCGAGGAGCGAGCCCGGCGAGCGCCCCACGCAGGTCCTCGCGCTGGGCGACGTCGGGATCGCGCAGCGCGACGTCCGGCAGGTCGTCGCTGCTGATCTCGCGCCACCTCCGCCGTCGCCAGCGCGACACGCTCTCGCGCGCCAGGATCCGCCGCACGTACGGCTCGGGGTTGTCGGAGATCTTGCGCCAGTGCGGCACGGCCTTGATCAGCGCCGTCTGCACCAGGTCCTCGGCGTCGGCGTGCTGACCCGTCAGGAGGTACGCCGTGCGCAGCAGCGCGCGGCGTCGCGCCCGGACGAACTCCTCGAAGTCCGCACGCTGGGCGTCAGAGCCGGACACGGGACCTCCAGAAGGCGGCGCCGGCGAGCAGCACGATCAGGCCGCCGCCGAGCCACACCATCCGGCGCGGGTCGCCCTGGCCACCCGGCGGTGGAGCAGCGAAGCCGGGAGCCCGGAGGGCGTCGGCCGCCACCTGCGGCTGGATGCCGTAGGCCGGCGGCAGCCGGACGAGAGACTCGCTGCGCCCGGTCGAGACCTCGAGGGTGGCGTAGCCCCGGTCGTCGCGGATGACGAGGGTCTCGTCGTCTCGCCAGCCGACGACGGCGTCGGTGGTCGACGACCGACTGGTCGCGTCGGCGCTCTGCCCCTCCTGACGCGCGTCCTCGCGCAGCACGCGGCGCGCCGTGCCGGCCTTCCTGCCCGTCGCGTCGGCGACCACGACCGGTCCCAGGGAGTCCGTCGCCGTCCTGGCTCCGTCGGGATCCTCGTTGGCCGCCACCCGAGCACCGCCGGGGCTGATGAAGACCTGTTGCTTGGGTGTCACGTCCAGGCGTGGGCCCGGCTCCACCGCGCCGTCGGCAGCGACCACCTCGAAGGAGCGCCGACCCGTGGCCACGACCACCCGGTCGCCGTACGGCGTCGCCCCGTAGAGGTCCGGGAAGGTGCGGTAGTCGAGGCCCACGTCGATGTCGCCGGTGCTCAGGTCCCACCGGAGATGGGCGAGCCTGCCCCTGCTGGAGCCGTCCTGCTTGCAGCTCTCGTACTGGCCGTAGGTGAAGACCAGCGTGTCGCCGATCCACACCAGCCGCTGGTCGTCCAGGCCGCGTGTGGTCGCGACGGGCGCTCGTGTCGTCTCGCCGGACACGGTGTCGTAGACGGCCACTCCCGTGACCTTGTCGCCCTGCGCCGGGCAGGGCTCTCCCGTCGGGGTCCCGGACAACGGGTAGGCCACCCACCTGCCATCCGGCGAGAGCTGCGGCTCGGTGCCGAAGGCGGCCGAGACAGCCCGGTCTTCGAGGTCCAGGAAGGCGTAGTCCCCGGCCGTCGAGACTCCGGCCACCTGGATCCCGGCGTAGGACCAGAACGACCGCCGTTCGGCCCCCACCAGCGCCACCAGCGGCCCGATCGGCCCGGTGTCCTCGGTGCCCGGTGACCACGGCCCGGCGAGGTACAGCTCGTCGGGCAGCGTGAGCGCGGCGTCGGCGTCGGCCGGTGGGACCGGCTCCCGGTCCACTGCGCCGACCACCAGCGTGGTCAGCGACCCGATCACCAGCACGAGCACGGCCGCCACCAGTGCGGTCGCCGCCTGGCGACGACGCTGGAGCCGCCGCCCTTGCAACCACAACGACTCCTCGCCCCGCCGGCTCACGTCTGCGTCGGCGGCGTCCGGGGTCCCGGGGGCCCCGGGGGCCCCGGGGGCGTCGTCGGCGAGCTGGCCGAGCCGGTCTCTGAGCGTGGTCATCGGGGTTCCTCGGTCCTCATCGGGGGTCTCTACCCCCACCCACGCCTCGAGCAACCTCCGGGGAGGGGTCGAGAGCCGGACAGCTTCACGCCGGCAGCGGCTTGCGCCACTGGGGCACCGCGACACCGATCCGTTGCCCGGCGGTGCCGTCCCAGGTGACGGTCAGTCCCGCGTCCACCAGCGCTGCGACGATCAACCGCCCGACCGTCGCGTCGGTGTGCTCCATGACCCTCCGCATGGCATCCGCGTCGCCGTCCCGGCCCGCCGCGACGTCAGCCGGATCCGCGTCCGGCGCCGCGACGAACGAGCTGAAGGACAGCCGCAGCATCGCGTCGACGTCGCCGAGGCGCTCGGCGTCCTGCTCGTGGAAGAACGTGAAGGCCCACTGTTCGTAGGGGTACCCGCCCCGGCGGACGTCGGTCGCCGGCGTGCGCTCGTCGGCGATCTCGGCGGTGCCGCACGTCTGGCAGCAGGTGAAGTTCATCCGTGCCAGGACTCCCGCCCTCTCGAGCTCGGCGAACGCCGCACGCAGCCGGTCGTAGTCACCGCCGTCGGTGCCCTCGAGGTCGGCCGCGCGGGCGGCCCACACGAGGTCGACCAGGTGCTCCGCTGAGCGAGCCAGCTCCTCGTCCTGGCCGTCGATGAGCGCGGCGACCACCTGGTCTCGGGTCAGGAAGCCGGGCCGCACCAGTCCCCGCACCCGGGCGAGGTGGGCGGCCCGTTCGTCGGCGGAGGCCTCGACCGGGATCGGCACTGCCGTCACGGACGACGTCGTACGGCGGAACGGGTTCCTCATGGCTCGAGCATAGGCAGCGCGAGGGCCCGCCCCGACCGGAGTCGAAGCGGGCCCTCGTCGAGCAGTGGTGCCCCCTCAGGCCTTGAGCAGGTTCCTCAGGACGTACTGCATGATGCCGCCGTTGCGGTAGTAGTTCGCCTCACCGGGGGTGTCGATGCGCACGACGGCGTCGAAGGTGACGTCGTCGCCGTTGCCGGAGGCCGTGACCTTGACCGTCTTCGGCGCGGAGCCGTCGTTGAGCGCGGTGATCCCCGAGATCGAGAACGTCTCCGTGCCGTCCAGACCCAGCGAGTCGGCGTTCTCGCCCGCCGGGAACTGCAGCGGGATGACCCCCATGCCGATCAGGTTGGAGCGGTGGATCCGCTCGTAGGACTCGGCGATCACGGCCTTGACGCCGAGGAGCGCGGTGCCCTTGGCGGCCCAGTCGCGCGAGGACCCGGAGCCGTACTCCTTGCCGCACAGGACGACCAGGGGCGTGCCCTGGGCGGCGTACGCCTCCGAGGCCTCGTAGACCGAGGTGACCGGAGCGTCGGCCTGCGTGAAGTCGCGGGTGAAGCCCCCTTCGGTGCCCTCGGCCAACTGGTTGCGCAGCCGGATGTTGGCGAACGTCCCGCGGATCATCACCTCGTGGTTGCCCCGACGCGATCCGTAGGAGTTGAAGTCGCGCCGGCCGACGCCGTTCTCGGCGAGGTACCTGCCGGCGGGGCTGTCCTTCTTGATCGCCCCGGCGGGGCTGATGTGGTCGGTGGTCACCGAGTCACCCAGCTTGAGCAGCACCCGTGCGCCCTCGATGTCGGTGACGGCCTCCGGCTCGGCCGGCATGCCGTCGAAGTACGGGGGCTTGCGGACGTAGGTCGACTCGCTGTCCCACTCGAAGGTCTTGCCCTCGGGCGTGGGCAGCGAGCGCCACTGCTCGTCACCGGCGAAGACGTCGGCGTAGCGGTCGTCGAACATCTCGGAGTTGATCGCCCCGGCGATGACCTCCTCGACCTCGGACGGGCTCGGCCAGATGTCGGCGAGGAACACGTCGTTGCCGTCGGTGTCCTGCCCCAGGGCGTCGTTGAACAGGTCGACGTTCATCGAGCCGGCCAACGCGTAGGCGACGACCAGCGGAGGGCTGGCGAGGTAGTTCATCTTGATGTCGGGGTTGATCCGACCCTCGAAGTTGCGGTTGCCCGACAGCACGCTGGTCACGGCCAGGTCGGCCTCGTTGACCGCGGCGCTGACCTCGGGGATCAGCGGGCCGGAGTTGCCGATGCAGGTCGTGCAGCCGTAGCCGACGAGGTTGAAGCCGAGCTTGTCGAGGTACGGCGTGAGGCCGGACTTCTCGTAGTAGTCGGAGACCACCTTGGACCCGGGCGCGAGCGTGGTCTTGACCCACGGCTTGCGGGCCAGCCCCTTGTCGACGGCGTTCTTGGCGAGCAGCGCAGCGCCGATCATCACCGACGGGTTAGAGGTGTTGGTGCACGAGGTGATCGCCGCGATCGTGACGGCGCCGTGACCGATGGTGACCGGCTGGCCGTCGATCTCGAAGTCGATCGTCTTGTCGGGCTCGTCGGTGTAGTCCTTGAGCGCCTCGACGAAGGAGGGCCCGGCCTCGGTGACGGCGACCCGGTCCTGGGGACGCTTGGGGCCGGCGAGGCTGGGCACGACGGTGGAGACGTCGAGCTCGAGCTGCTCGGAGTAGCGCGGCTCGGCCGACGGGTCGTGCCACAGGCCCTGGGCCTTGGCGTAGGCCTCGACCAGCGCGAGCTGCTCCTCGGAGCGACCGGTGAGCTTGAGGTAGTCGATGGTCTGCTCGTCGATCGGGAAGACCGCGATCGTGGAGCCGAACTCCGGGCTCATGTTGCCGATCGTGGCGCG
>NZZG01000032.1 GCA_002698575.1 Pimelobacter sp.
ACGGCGCGCTCAACGGCGAGGGCTCCGCCCACGCCGCCGCATGCGCGGGCGCCACACCCGTCACACAGACCACATCGCCTCATCGAGTGGGCACGAACGACAGGGTTGCGGCGGGTTTCGCGTCGTCTCTGCCCAACGGACGAGCGAATGTGACCCGTGTGACTGATGGGGCTAGGCGCGCGGCCCCATCACGACGACCACCAGGGCCGACCCCGAAGGACCACGTCACCGCACCTCCAGCGCGTAGCCCGAGGCGTCGGAGGGGGCGGGGCCCACGTCGGTCGCGAGCTCGACGGAGCCGTCGAGGCCGACCCGGACGATCGCGGTGCGGTCGCGCCGGCGGACGACGGCGAGCAGGTGCTCGTCGTCCTCCCACTCGACGCCGGAGACCGAGGTGCCGCGCGGGACGTCGTACGACGTCACGACCGTGCCGCGGCGGTCGTGCACGGCCAGGCCGCGGACCTCCTCGAACCTGACGTTGCCGAGGATGCCGAGGACGTGGCGGGCGTCGGGGGAGAACGAGTCGAGCCGGTGCTCGCAGGTGCGCCAGACCTCGCGGCCGGTGGGGCGCAGGAGTCCCCAGCACCCGGGGTCGCGGCTCAGCCGTCCGAGGAGTCGGCCGCGGTCGTCCACGTCGGCGAGCGAGCGCAGGCCGGTGACGCGTTCGCTGATGCCGTGCGAGGTCGTGTAGTCGACCCCGCCGTCGGGCCGGTTGGCGTAGACGATGCAGCCACCGCCCTCGGGGACCTCCTCCTGGCACGACGGCGACGTGTCGGCCTTGCGGACGAGGACCGCCTCTGCCCCGGGCGTGATGCCGGCGAGGTCGACGGCGTGGGTGCCGTCGGAGTCGAGGGTGTGCACGGTGCCGTCGTCGCGCAGCCACCCGGCGACCGTGCGGTCCCGGCTCACGAGCACGCTGTGCGAGGCGAGGAACATCTCCTCCTCCAGCACGGTGCCCGCGAGGTCGGACACCAGGGCGACCACGCCGCCCTCGGTCCGGCGGAGCAGGACGACGGCCTCGCCGGTCACGGCGAACTCGCCGATCGATTCCCGGGGCAACGGGAAACCCTGCGGGTCACCACCGGGCAGGACGACCCGGTAGTCGCCGTCGAGGAAGGGGGCGTCGAGGTCCACGGCGTAGGGGATGCCCGGATCGTCGCCGCGCTCGAGACCGTCGAGGTCGAGGGAGGCGGGCGCCGGAGCCGGTGTGGGCGCAGGCGTGGCCGGGGGTGTGGCGGGACTCGTGGAGCCGGTCGGGGAGGGACTCGCCGACGGGGTGTCGGACGGCGCGTCACCGCAGCCGACGAGCACGGGGGAGAGCAGGACCATCGCGCTCGCGAGCTGGAGCCGGGCGCGCTTGCGGGAGAAGATCGTCATGTGAGGGGGACGCAGACTGGGTCCGCTTGGTTGTGCCTGTCCGGCCGCGGGACCCGTCTGGACCGGCGATGTCGGTGGCCGACCGTAGGCTGGTTCCATGCGCCCCGTCACCGATCTCGAACGCCGTGTGGCCCCCTTCAAGGTCATCTCCGACTACCAGCCTGCCGGCGACCAGCCGGCGGCGATCAAGGAGATCACCAACCGGGTCCAGGCCGGTCTGCAGGACGTCGTCCTGCTGGGCGCCACCGGCACCGGCAAGACGGCCACGGTGGCCTGGGTGGCCGAGCAGGTGCAGCGGCCGATGCTGGTGCTCCAGCCCAACAAGACCCTCGCCGCCCAGTTCGCCAACGAGCTGCGTCAGCTCTTCCCGGACAACGCCGTCGAGTACTTCGTCTCCTACTACGACTACTACCAGCCCGAGGCCTACGTCCCCCAGACCGACACCTACATCGAGAAGGACTCCTCGATCAACGAGGAGGTCGAGCGGCTGCGGCACTCGGCGACCAACTCGCTGCTGACCCGGCGTGACGTCATCGTGGTCTCCACCGTCTCCTGCATCTACGGCCTCGGCACCCCCCAGGAGTACGTCGACCGGATGCTGCGGCTGCGGGTGGGCGAGGAGCGCGACCGCGACTCGATCCTGCGGCAGCTGGTCGAGATCCAGTACACCCGCAACGACATGAGCTTCACCCGCGGCACGTTCCGGGTCCGCGGCGACACCCTCGAGATCTTCCCGGTCTACGAGGAGCACGCGGTCCGCATCGAGTTCTTCGGTGACGAGATCGAGCGCCTGATGACCCTCCACCCCGTGACCGGCGAGGTGATCACCGACGACTCCGAGCTCTACGTCTTCCCGGCGACCCACTACGTCGCCGGCGCGGAGCGGATGGAACGGGCCGTGCGCGGCATCGAGGCCGAGCTCGAGGAACGCCTCGCCGAGCTCGAGCGCCAGGGCAAGCTGCTGGAGGCCCAGCGCCTGCGGATGCGCACGACGTACGACATCGAGATGATGCGCCAGGTCGGCTCGTGCGCGGGCATCGAGAACTACTCGATGCACATGGACGGTCGCACCCGAGGCTCGGCCCCCAACTGCCTGCTCGACTACTTTCCCGAGGACTACATCGTCGTGGTCGACGAGTCCCACGTCGCAGTGCCGCAGATCGGTGGCATGTACGAGGGCGACATGTCACGCAAGCGCAACCTCGTCGACCACGGCTTCCGCCTGCCCAGCGCCATGGACAACCGGCCGCTGCGCTGGGAGGAGTTCCTGGAGCGGATCGGCCAGACCATCTACCTCTCGGCCACGCCCGGCAACTACGAGCTCGACAAGGTCGAGGGCGACGTCGTGGAGCAGATCATCCGCCCGACCGGGCTGATCGACCCCGAGGTCGTGATCAAGCCGACCAAGGGTCAGATCGACGACCTCATCCACGAGATCCGCACCCGCGCCGACAAGAGCGAGCGGGTCCTGGTCACCACCCTGACGAAGAAGATGTCCGAGGACCTCACCGACTACCTCCTCGATGCCGGCATCCGCACCCGCTACCTGCACTCGGAGGTCGACACCCTGCGTCGCATCGAGCTGCTGCGTGAGCTGCGGATGGGGGAGTACGACGTCCTCGTCGGGATCAACCTCCTGCGGGAGGGCCTGGACCTCCCCGAGGTGTCGCTCGTCTCGATCCTGGACGCCGACAAGGAGGGGTTCCTGCGCTCGGACAAGTCGCTCATCCAGACGATCGGTCGCGCCGCCCGCAACGTCTCGGGCCAGGTGCACATGTACGCCGACAAGATCACGCCGTCGATGGAGAAGGCCATCGAGGAGACCAACCGGCGTCGCGAGAAGCAGATCGCCTACAACAAGGCCGCCGGGGTGGACCCGCAGCCGCTGCGGAAGAAGATCGCCGACATCACCGAGATGCTGGCCCGCGACTCCGAGGACACCCAGGCGTTGCTCGAGACCTGGGCCGGCACCGAGGCCAAGGGCCGCGCCGGAGGGGTGAAGGCGACCGGCAAGGGACGCCAGACCGTCCCGGTCCTGGGGGACAAGGCCTCGGGTCACCACGCCAAGGAGCTGGCCGGCCTCCCGAGCTCCGAGCTCGCCCAGCTCATCCAGGACCTCACCGACCAGATGCGCACCGCCGCCGCCGAGCTGCAGTTCGAGCTGGCTGCGCGGCTGCGCGACGAGATCAACGACCTCAAGAAGGAGCTGCGCCAGATGATGGAGGCGACGAAGTGAGGAGAGACGCCGACGTGCCCTAGCCTCGGCGGGTGACGTCGCAGCTCGGGGGCAGGATGGCGTACGCCGTCTGGGGCGTCGCCCTCGCGACGTACTTCCTGGCCATCTTCCACCGCAGCTCGCTGGCCGTGGCCGGTCTGGCCGCCTCCGAGCGGTTCGGCATCTCGGCCTCCCAGCTCGCGACCTTCGCGATGCTGCAGCTCCTCGTCTACGCAGCCATGCAGATCCCCGTGGGGTTGCTCGTCGATCGCTACGGTCCTCGGGCGGTGATGCTCAGCGGGGTCGTCATCCTCACCCTTGCGCAGACCGGCTTCGCGCTCGCCGAGAGCTACTCGGTCGCCCTGGTCTCCAGGACCTTCGTCGGCATGGGCGACGCCATGACCTGGATCTGCGTGCTGCGCCTGGTCAGCAGGTGGTTCCCGCCACGCAGGGTCCCCGTGTTCACCCAGCTCTCCGGCACCGTCGGTCAGCTCGGGGCGGTCGTCGCCGCGGTGCCGATGACCGTCGCCCTGCGTGAGGTGGGGTGGACCGCCGCCTACCTCGGCACCGCCTCGCTCGGGATTCTCCTCGCGCTCGGGCTGGTCTTCGTCGTCCGCGACGCGCCGGAGGGACGACGCGTCTCCGGGCCGCGGATGTCGTGGCCCGGGATCCGGACCAGCCTCACCGCCTCGTGGGCGCACCCGGGCACCCGTCTGGGTTTCTGGATGCACTTCACGACCCAGTTCAGCGCCACGGCGATGGCGCTGCTGTGGGGCTACCCCTTCCTGGTGCAGGGCGAGGGGCGCTCCGCGACCAGCGCCGGGGTGCTGCTGACCCTGATCGTGGTCGCCTTCATCTACTCCGGGCCGCTGCTGGGGCTGCTGATCGGCCGGCACCCGTGGCACCGCTCGTCGGTCGTGCTCGTGATCGTCTGCGCCATCGTCGTCGTGTGGACGGCGGTCCTGGCGTGGCCCGGGCCGGCGCCGCTGTGGCTCCTCGTCCTGCTGACGCAGGTGATCGGCTTCGGCGGCCCGGCCTCGATGATCGGCTTCGACCTCGCCCGGACCTCCAACCCGGCGGAGCGGCTCGCCAGCGCCACCGGCATCATCAACCAGGCCGGCTTCGCCGCCAGCCTGGTGCTCGTGCTGAGCATCGGGCTGATCCTCGACTGGCGCACCCCGGGCGCCTCCACGGACTACAGTCCCGACGCGTTCCGATGGGCCCTCAGCGCGCAGTACGTGCTGTGGGGGGTGGGCCTGGCCCAGATCGTGCGCTACCGCCGCCGAGCCCGCGCCGTCATCGACCGCCGAGCCCTGGAGTCCGGGGTGCCGATGACGTGAGCGCTACCTGAGCCAGGGCGGGACCAGCCGACGACGGCGCACCTGCAGCGCCACCACGCCTCCCACGACCACGATCGCGAGGGTGGTCAGCACGCCGCCGAGGAAGCTCACCCATCCGCCACCGGACTGCGCGGCACCGGACTGCTCCTCGGCACCGGACTGCTCCTCGGCACCCGGGGCCGGGTCGCCCAGCGTCGAGGACGGGTCCGTGGAGCCGGTCCCGATGCCGTCGAGGGGCCCGAAGGCGATCGCGCCCTGGTCGAGCACGGCTCGTGAGGTGCTGGCCAGCGCGGGGTCGTCGGTGAGCTGCCACGAGGCGGTGCCGCCCACGGCCGGCTCGGCCCGTACCTCCTCCAGCCACTGCACCGCCTTCAGCCGTGGCCGGGACGCCACGGCGCCGACGACCTGGCGTAGCCAGGCGCGCTTGAGGACGCCCTCGGTGGAGCCCTCGGCGCCGGGTCGGTGCATGGCCCCGGTGGTGAGCAGGAACGGCTTCTTGCGCTGACCGGCGAAGCGGACGTAGAACGTCGAGCGCCGGGTGGCGTCGTCGTACCCGAACCGTTCCTTGAACCGGCTGTCGAGCTCGCCCGCCTCCGGGTAGGAGTTGGCACCGAACGTCGGGGTGAGGCCGTAGCGCAACATCGTCAGGCCGACCCAGTCGACGACGTCGTCGCCTGGGTAGTAGGGCCCGTACGGATCGTCGGCGGAGGTCACCTCGCCGTCCCCGTCGGTGTCGAGGTAGGGCAGCGTCTCGGCATCGATGGCCGGAGCCTCGTCCGCCAGGGTGGTCGTCGAGTTCACGGCGCCGGAGAACGGGTAGCCACCGCCGTAGGAGGGTGACCACAACATCCGAGCGGCCCCGGTGGCGTCGTGCACGGCGTCGGCCACCGCGCGGAAGGCGTCGACGTAGGCGACGGGCTGCTGGCCCCAAGGTGCCCACGAGCCGTTCATCTCGGGGGCGAACCGCACGATCAGGAAGCTGCCGTCGCGCGCCGTCACCTCCCCGACCGCATCGGCCAGCGACTCGGCGTCGTCCGTCGTGAGCCCGGTCAGCGTCCTCGGCTCGAGGGTCACCACCGCGACGGCGCCGACACCGGCGGACTGGCGCGAGAGGTCCTCCAGCAGGACCTGGGACGTGGGCGTCAACGGGTAGCCGATGGAGCCCCCGACCAGAGAGGGCTCCGCCCCCAGCCGGCGCTCGTAGTCGGCAGCGGAGTCGTTGCTCCAGTCGAGGAAGGGGCCGAACCAGACCGTGCCCCGCGGGGGCAGGTCGGGCTCGGCCGACGCCGGCGCCGCGCCGAGGAGGACGGACGTCCCCCACAGAACGGCAAGGAGCGGCACGACGGCGAGACGACGTCGCTGCATCGTGGACTCCTCCTCGGGGTGACGCGTGGGGCCGGCGGGGTTGTCCGGAATTATCCGTCCTGGTGCCGCCGGGCGCTGACGCACCCCCGCCCGAGGCAGCCGTTCACGGTAGCCAACCCCGCTTGCGCTGGGCCTTCGCCTGCTGCTTCTCCAGCCGGCGCAGCTCCTCGCGCCGGATCGCGTCACCGCTGGAGACGGTCTTGAGGAGGTTGACCGCGGTCACCGCCATCACGATCAACGGCCACATGAAGGCGTCGAAGCCGCCGTTGACGGCCAGATAGATGGCCCAGCAGACCACCGTCGGTGCCACGAACCCGAGGACGGCGCTGCGCCGGCGCTCCTGCCAGGCCACCTCCGCGCGCTGGCGGAGCTGGGCCGGGCTCGCCCCGGCGATCGGGTCGACGGCCCGGGACGGGGTCGTCTCCGGCACGAGATCGGCGATGAGGGGCGGGATCTCGCCCAGGGTGCGTGCAGCGGCCGCGGTCTCGGCACGTTGGTCGTGCTCCTCGCGGTCCAGCCGGCCCTCGGCGTACGCCGCGGCGAGGACGCCGCTGACGAGGTCGCGGTCGGAGTCCGAGGCGCGCAGTGCGGCGTTGGCGGCGACCCGGGGGTCGTGCGAGAGCGAGTGCCACAGGCTCGCGGTCATGGTGTCGGGTCTCCTCTGCGCGTCGGGTGGCGCCATCGTGGCAGTCCCGCCATTTTGGCACCTGGGCGCGCACGGCGACCTAGCCTGTTTCCGAGGTGTTACACCACGGGGGTCCGGCACGGGCCTAAGACGGGTCTCGTTGTCCAAAACGAGAACACGTTCTATTGTCGTGGCCGGCATCACATGGGACCGGGCTCATGCGAGCTGAGGCACGGGAGCACAGGGGGAGGTGACCGATGGCGTTCACGGTCGTGTCCGTGCTGCGTGGTCCCGGCGAGATCGCCGCGATGACGGTCGACGTCACCAAGCGCATCTTCACGAAGCCCTTCCAGGTCCGCGAGTTCATCGAGCAGGCCTGGTTCATCACCAGCGTCACCCTGATGCCCACCATCCTGGTGTCGATCCCGTTCGGCGCCGTGATCTCGCTGCAGGTCGGCAACCTCACCGGCCAGCTGGGCGCCCAGTCCTTCGCCGGCGCGACCGCCGTGCTCGCGGTGGTGCGCGAGGCCGCGCCGATCGCCGCGGCACTGATCATCGCCGGCGCCGCCGGGTCGGCGATCTGCTCCGACCTCGGCTCCCGCAAGATCCGCGAGGAGATCGACGCGATGGAGGTCCTCGGCGTCGACCCGCTCGAGCGGCTGGTCGCCCCCCGCGTCGTCGCCACCATGTTCGTGGCGCTGATGATCATCGGGATCGTGATCGGCGCCGGCATCGGGGGCGGCTACTTCTTCACCGTCATCGTGCAGGGGGGCTCGGCCGGCGCGTTCCTGGCGAACTTCACCGCCCTCGCCTCCATCTCGGACCTCTACATCGCCATCGTCAAGGCGGTCGTCTTCGGCGCGATGGCCGCTGTCGTGGGTTCCTACAAGGGGCTCAACGCCGGCGGCGGCCCCAGCGGCGTCGGCCGGGCCGTCAACGAGACCGTGATCATCGCCTTCATGCTGCTGTTCTTCATGAACGCCGTGATCACCGCGATCTACTTCCAAGTCGTTCCGCCGCCGGGGATCTGATGGCCACCATCACGCAGCTCGGGAGCGCCTTCGTCAACGGCAGGCGCCGCACCCTGGAGGGGTACGGCGACCAGCTGCTCTTCTACGTCAAGGCGTTGGCCTGGACCCCCCGTGCCATCCGCCGCTACCCCAAGGAGATCACCAAGACCCTGGCAGAGGTCACCTTCGGCACCGGCGCGCTGACCCTGATCGCCGGCAGCGTCGGCGTCATCGCGTTCCTGGCGTTCTTCGCCGGCACCGAGGTCGGGATCCAGGGCTACGCCTCGCTCAGCCAGATCGGCGTCGCGAAGTTCAGCGCGTTCATCTCCGCCTACTTCAACACCCGGGAGGTGGCCCCGCTGATCTCGTCGATCGCCCTGGCCGCGACCGTCGGGTGCGGCTACACGGCGCGTCTGGGGGCCATGCGGATCTCGGAGGAGATCGACGCCCTCGAGGTGATGGGCGTCCCGTCGCTCCCGTTCCTGGTGACCACCCGGATGATCGCGGCCTTCATCGCCGTCATCCCGCTGTACGTCGTCGCGCTGAGCGCCTCCTACCTCTCACCGCGGCTGATCACCGTCTACATCTACGGACAGTCGAGCGGCACCTACGACCACTACTTCCTGCAGTTCCTTCCGCCGATCGACATCCTCTGGTCCTTCGCCAAGCTGCTCGTGCTGGCCACGGCGATCATCCTGATCCACTGCTACTACGGCTACACCGCGAGCGGCGGCCCGGCCGGGGTCGGGACCGCCGTCGGGCAGGCGATCCGGACCAGCATCGTGACCGTCGTGGTCGCCGACTTCTTCCTGAGCTTCGCCATCTGGGGCTCGACGACCACCGTGCGGATCACCGGGTAGGGGGGTGGACAGCGCATGCCGATGCTGGTGAACATCCACCACGACAGCCCCCGGGAGCACCGCCGCCTGCTGGTGGCAGGAGTGGCCTTCCTGACGAGCATCGCCCTGCTCGTCTACCTCTCGATCGCGATCTACGACAAGAGGTTCGCCGACGTCACGATGGTCACCATCGAGGCCGACCGCGCAGGCCTGCAGCTCACGAAGTTCGGTGACGTGCGTCGCAACGGTGTCCTCATCGGCCAGGTGCGCGAGGTCTCCCAGGACGGGGAGAACGCGGTGATCCGGGTGGCCCTGGAGCCGTCGGCCGCCCAGGAGCTGCCGGCCAACGTCTCGGTGCAGATCCTCCCCACGACGCTGTTCGGCCAGAAGTACGTCTCCTTCGTGACGCCGAAGGACCCCTCCGCCGCCGCGCTCGCTCCCGACGCCGTCATCCCCACCGACCGGGTGGAGACCAACGTCGAGCTGAGCCAGATCCTCGCGGACCTGTTCCCGCTGCTCCGGGCGCTGCAGCCCGCCGACCTCAACACGACCCTGAGTGCGGTCGCCAACGCCCTCGAGGGACGCGGGGACCAGCTCGGCGTGACCCTCGAGAATCTCGGCGCCTACCTCGGTGACATCGAGGGATCGCTACCGACGCTGCAGGAGGACCTCGTCGCTCTCGCCGACGTGGCGGACACCTACGACGTCGCGGCACCCGACCTCCTGCGCGTGCTGGACAACCTCACGGTCACCTCCAGGACCGTGCTGGAGAAGCGCGAGCAGCTCGACGTGTTCTTCAGCGACCTCACCGGCCTGTCCAGCACGACCACCCGGGTGCTGCGGGACAACGAGTCGGCACTGATCCGGGTGGGCGAGGTGGGCGCCCCGGTGCTCAAGCTCCTCGCGACGTACTCCCCGGAGCTGCCGTGCCTGCTCAAGGGAGCCGCGCGCTACGCCCCGATCCTGGCCAGGACGTTCGAGGGCAACGAGGTCAAGCAGTACATCGAGCTGGGCTCCGCGCAGTACGAGGCCTACGGCCCCGACGACAAGCCGGTGTACGGCGAGCTGGGCCACGGTCCGTGGTGCTCGGGACTGCCCAAGCCGCCGGTGCCGATCGGACCGGAGTCCTTCGACGACGGCACCGACATCGACGACAACCCTCCCCGCAGCGACCTGCCGGTCCTGATCCCGGACCTCGACGACCTCCTCCCGGGACTGCCCCGGCCCCGGACGGCGCCGGACTGGGCTCGCCAGTCGGGCTTCGGGGTCGGGATGTCGAGCGGGTACGCCGGCACGCAGGGCGAGCAGCAGGTCCTCAACGCCCTGCTCGCCGAGCGCAGCGGCCGGGCCCCCGACACCTACGGGTCCCTCGGATCCCTGCTCTACGGGCCCGTGGTCCGCGGCGGGGGTGAGGACCGATGAACACCCGTGACGCCGTGACCCTGAGCGCCGGCATCAAGCTGGCGATCTTCACCGTGGTCTCGGTCCTGGTGACCGGCCTGCTGGCCGTGATCATGGGGAACTTCGGCTTCGGCGACGGACGCACCTACGCGGCCGAGTTCAGCAGCGCCAGCTCGCTGAAGAAGGGCGACGACGTCCGGGTGGCCGGCGTCAGCGTGGGTGAGGTGAAGAGCGTCGAGCACGCCGGCAGTGACAACAGCGACGCACTCGTGACGTTCCGGGTGAAGGCCGAGGTGCCGCTGACCACCGCGTCGCGTGCGGAGATTCGGTTCCTCAACCTGGTCGGCGACCGCTACCTCGCGCTCGAGGAGGGGGTCGACAAGGAGGCCGAGCAGCTGCCGGCCGGGGCCACCATCCCGATGGACCAGACCCAGCCGTCCCTCGACCTGACCGTGCTCTTCAACGGCTTCAAGCCGCTCTTCCAGGCTCTGCGGCCCGAGCAGGTCAACGAGCTCACCTTCAACCTGATCCAGGTCCTGCAGGGGGAGGGCGGGACCGTCCGTTCGCTGCTCGAGAGCACCGCGTCGCTCACCACCACCCTGGCCGACCGCGACGAGCTGATCGGGGACGTGGTGACCAACCTCGGCACCACGCTGACGACGCTCGACGAGCGTCACGAGGAGCTGGACGACCTGGTCGTCCAGCTGAAGGACTGGATGGTGGACCTGGCGCGCAACCGCGACACGATCGGGTCGTCGCTCGACAGCATCTCCGACCTCACCGTCGTGCTCTCGGACCTGCTGCAGGAGGCGCGCCCGCTCGTGAAGGGCGACGTCGCCCAGCTGCGCCGGCTGGCGACGCTGCTCAACAAGCCCAAGAACCGCGACCTGGTGGTGGAGATCTTCGACCGGCTGCCCGAGTCGATGACCGACCAGACGCGCACCGGCACCTACGGCTCTTGGTACAACTACTACATCTGCGGCTTCTCGGGGCGGATCAAGCTGCCGATCATCAGCGGCCTGCCGATCATCAAGGACCTCAACGAGCAGCTGAACGACCTCGACTTCCGATCCACGGCCCCGAGGTGCAACCAGTGAGAGTCTCCGATGCCCGCGTGCTCCGCCTGGGGGTCATCACCCTGGTGCTGATGGCCCTGATCATGGCGGCGACCTTCAACCTCTCCCGCTTCCCCGGCTTCGGGGGCACGACGTACACCGCCGAGTTCACCGATGCCAGCGGGATCCACCGCGGCAACGTCGTGCAGGTCGGGGGCATCCGCTCGGGCCGGGTCAGTGGCGTCGAGCTGGACCCCGAGAGCCGCGACCGCGTGATCGTCACCTTCGAGGTCGACAACGGCGTCGATCTCGGGTCGGAGACGTCGGCCTCGGTCGAGGTCCTCAACCTGCTGGGGGAGAAGTACCTCAACGTCGATCCCGCGGGCGCGGGCGATCTCGACCCGGAGGTCCCGATCCCGCTTGCTCGCACGGAGTCGGCCTACGACATCATCGGCGTCTTCGGTGACCTGACGACGACCACCGAGGCCATCGACACCGACCAGCTCAAGCAGGCCTTCAACGTGCTCGGCGAGACGATCGACTCCGCGGCCCCGGAGATCGCAGCGAGCTTCGAGGGCATCTCGCGGCTCTCCGAGAGCGTGGCCTCGCGTGACGCCGAGCTCCAACGGCTCTTCCGCAGCTCGCGCGGCGTGACCGAGGTCCTCGCGGATCGCTCCGAGGACCTCGTCACCCTGATGGGCAGCGCCGACCTGGTCTTCGAGGAGCTCACCAAGCGCAAGGCCGCCATCCACCGGCTCCTGGTCAACGCCCGCGAGCTGGCGATCGAGCTGCGCGGCGTCGCCACGGACAACCAGGACCAGATCAAGCCTGCCCTGCGCCAGGTCGACGACCTCCTCGACACCCTGATCTCCCGTGAGAAGGAGCTCAAGGCCACCCTGAATGCGCTGGGGCCCTACGTCTCCATCCTGGGCAACATCATCGGTACCGGCCCGTGGTTCGACGCCTACGCCGTCAACCTGCTGGCGATCCCCACCGGCGAGTTCCTGCCCAACCCGGGGGGCCTGGGATGAAGCGTCTCGTGACCCTGCGCAGCGTCCTGGTCGCCGTGCTCGCCCTCGGTCTGATGGGCGTGGTCCTGGTGCGCGGCGCCGACGAGGTGGGCCCCAAGACCGTGACCGCTCACTTCTCCCGCGCGGTGAGTGTCTACGAGGGCACCGACGTCCGGATCCTGGGCGTCAACGTCGGCAGCGTCACGGCGGTGACGCCGGAGGGTGGTTCCGTGCGCGTCGACATGGAGTACGACGGCGACCTCGACCTGCCCAGCGACGCCCAGGCCGTGGTGGTCACCCCGACCCTCGTCGCCGACCGCTTCGTGCAGCTGACCCCCGTCTACACCGGGGGCGCGACGATGGCGGACGGGGCCGACATCCCTCTGCCCGAGACCGCCGTCCCGGTCGAGCTGGACCGGATCTACTCCAGCCTCAACGAGCTGACCGCCACCCTGGGACCGAACGGCGTCAACGCCGACGGCACCCTCAACAACCTCGTGACCGCCGGCGCCGACGCCCTCGACGGCCAGGGGGAGCAGGCCAACGAGATGCTGCGCAACCTCTCCGAGGCGGCCAGCGCCTTCTCCAACAGCTCGGGGGACCTGTTCGCCACCGTCAGTCAGCTGGCCGACTTCACCGAGACGCTCGGGGAGAACGACCGGCTCGTGCGGGCCTTCTTCGCCGACCTGGCGGACGTCGCCGGTCAGCTCTCCGAGGAGCGTCAGGAACTCCAGGCCGTGCTCGCTGCGGTCTCGGACGCCGTGGGCACGGTCAAGGGCTTCGTGAAGAACAACCGCAGGGCGCTGGTGACCGACGTCGAGAAGCTCACCCGGGTCGTGCGGACGATCGCCTCCGAGAAGCAGAGCCTCGACACCGCGTTGGAGGTCGCGCCGGTGGCGATGGGGAACCTCTTCCTGGCCTTCAACGTCGAGTCCGGGTCGATCGGCTCGCGGATCGGCATCTCCGGCAACGTCTTCGACGCAGACGGCTTCATCTGCTCGATCATCCAGCAGTCCAGCCTGCCGAAGGTGAGCAAGACATTGGCGTGCGAGCTGCTGGAGGCGCTCCTGGAGCCGGTCGAGGGCCAGCTGCCCACCATCCCGCCGGCCGCCGGCCGACCGCAGACCGACAACCGTGTTGGCACTGGGGACCAGGTGGGCGAGCCGGTCCGACCGGGCGCCCCCGCTCGGGTGTCGCGGGCCGTCAGCGGCGCCTTCACCACCGAGGCTCCACCGGACCTGACCGGCCTCCTGTCGGGAGGCGGTCCACGATGAGCGCGCTGCGACGTGGCCTGGCCACCGCCGTGGCGGCCGTGCTGGTCGCCGGAGGTCTGTCGTCCTGCGACTTCGACGGCGCCTACGACCTGCCCCTGCCCGGCTCGCCCGTCGACGCCGACGAGGCCTACGAGATCACCGCCGACTTCGAGGACATCCTCAACGTGGTGCCGCGCTCCCCGGTCTTCGTCGACGACGTCACGGTCGGCGAGGTGATCGAGGTCGACCGGGTCGGCTGGCACGCCCGGGTCACCCTGCGCATCCGCGACGACGTGGTGCTGCCCAACAACGCCGTCGCCGAGATCCGCCAGGTCAGCCTGCTCGGGGAGAAGTACGTCGCCCTGGAGCCGCCCACCGGTGTGGCCCCCCAGGGGCAGCTCGGCGAGGGCGACAACATCGCGCTCGACCGGACGGGCCGCAATCCCGAGGTCGAGGAGGTCCTCGCGGCCTTGTCGACCCTGCTCAGCGGCGGCGGGGTGGCCCAGCTGGGCACCATCACCGAGGAGCTCAACAACGTGATGAGCGGTCGCACCGACGAGCTCAAGGGTCTGCTGGGCACCCTGGACCGCGTGGTCTCCGACCTGGACGACCAGAAGCTCGACATCATCCGCGCTCTGCAGTCGCTCAACAACCTCTCGAAGACGCTCAACCAGGAGCAGGAGACGATCCAGGGCGCCCTCGACGTCGTCGGCCCTGCCGTGGAGGTGCTCGACCAGCAGACCGACGAGCTGGTCACCATGCTGACCTCCCTGGACCGGCTGGGCACCGTCGGCACCCGGGTCATCACGGCGAGCAAGGACGACCTGCTGGCCCAGCTGAGATCCCTGGAGCCGGTGCTCGACAACCTCAGCGATGCCGGGGACTCCCTGGCCCCCGGCCTCAACCTCCTGGTGAGCTTCCCGTTCCCCAAGGAGGCCTCCGAGATCGTGCGCGGCGACTACGCCAACACCTCGATCCGCGCCGACATCAACCTGGAGAACTTCTTCTCGCCCGGCCTGCCCGACCTCCCCCTGCCCGACCTCCCGGACCTGCCCGACCTTCCCCTGCCGGAGATCCCCGGGTTGCCGAACGTGAACCTCGTCCTGAGGTGCCTGACCAGCGGCGGCATCGACTCGAAGGCGTGCCGCACGGTGCTGCGTTCGGCCGACCTGCTGCCCCGACTGGTCAAGCAGTGCGCCAAGCCGAAGAACCGGCGCAACGGGATCTGCCTCGCCCTGGGCCTGCTCGACGGTGTCGGCGGACTCCTCCCCGGGCTGAGCGGGGGTCTGAGCGGGGGCCTGGGATCCCTCGGCCTGAGCCGCTACGGTGCCGGACTGGCCAGCGGGGACCCCAGTCCGTCGGCGGACACCACGTCCCTGCTGGGGGGTACCTCATGATCGCCGCCGTACGGCGACGCATCCTCGCCTTCGTGATCCTGTCCGCGGTGGGCATCGTCTACGTCGCCGCGTCCTACCTCGGCTTCGTCGACACGGTCCTCGGACGCGGCTACACCGTGCAGGTCGCGCTGCCGGCGTCCGGCGGACTGTTCGAGGGCAGCGAGGTGACCTACCGCGGCGTCAAGATCGGCACCGTCGAGACGATGACGGTGACGCGCGCCGGAGTGGTGGTGGACGTGGCGGTCGAGGAGGGCACCGAGATCCCGCTCGACTCGGACGTCTTCGTGCACAACCTGTCGGCCGTGGGCGAGCAGTACCTCGACTTCGAGCCCGCGGACGCGGGCGCTCCCTACGCCGAGGACGGCGACCTGATCGTCGGCGACGCCACCTCGCTCCCGGTGGACGAGGCCGACCTCCTGGTCCAGCTCGACGGTTTCGTCAACTCGGTCGACAAGCAGGCGCTGCAGGTGCTGGTCCGCGAGCTCGGCGACATGTTCGACGACACCGGACGACCGCTGCAGCGACTCATCGACGACGGAGGAGCCTTCATCGACGAGGCGATCGCCACCACCGACGACACCATCCGGCTGCTCGACACCGCGCGCACCGTCCTCGGCACCCAGCGTGACCTCGGCGACAGCACCACCTCCTTCTCCGCCGACCTCGCCGACCTCACCGACGCCCTGCGGGACTCGGACGCGGACCTGCGCAGCACGCTCGACGACACCCCGGGCACAGCGCGGCAGGTCACCCGGCTGCTGCGCGACCTGGAGCCCACCCTCCCGGTCCTGCTGAGCGACCTGACCACCGTCAACCAGGTGGTCGTCTCCCACATCGAGGGTGTCGAGCAGCTGCTCGTGACCTTCCCCCGTGTGATCGCCGGCGGCTTCACGGGATCACCGCCGGACGGGTTCGGGCACGTCAACCTGCAGCTCGACTACAGCGTTCCGCCATGCACCGAGGGCTACAAGCCTCGCAGCGAGTGGCGCCGCGGCGACGAGCTGACCGACTCGGCCATCTTCCCGGCCGAGTGCACGAGCGGAGCGCCGTTCGTCCAGCGTGGCACCCCGAACGTGCCGGGCACCCGCAACAACCCGTCGCCCGCCCGCTCGTACTCCTCGACGTACGACCCCGCGACGGGCCTGGTCGACGGCGCGGTCGCGGGCGACGGCTCGCCGGTGCGCGTCCAGCAGGCCGGCGACCTGTCCCTGCTGGGCGACGACTCGTGGAAGTGGTTGCTCGTGGGACCGGTGGCGAGCCCATGAACCGCCCGAGGCTCGAGACCGTCCTGTACGTCGTGGCCCTGCTCCTGGCGTGCGGCTGCGTCGTCGGTGGGGTGGTGATCGTGCAGCAGGCGCGGGACGACGCCCGGACCGAGCGCGAGAGCCCACAGACCGTACCGCCGTCCGTCGCCGAGCAGGAGCGCTACGGCGCGGCGTTGCGGGCCGCCGAGTCCACCGCGCTGGCGCTGGTCAACATCGACTACGAGGACCCCGAGGCCAGCTTCGAGGCCGTCCGGAGCACCGCGACGGGCACCTTCCTCGAGCAGTACGACGCCTCGTCGGAGAGCCTGGTCGACCTGGTGACCCAGTTCGAGTCCGTGCTGACCGGCACCGTGGTCAGCTCGGCGGTCTCGAGCATCGACACCGACGACGCCACCGTGCTGGTGGCCACCGACGGCACGGTGAGCAACGCCCAGACCGGCGAGGGTGGCCAGGCCCGCAACTTCCGGATCCTCGTCAAGCTCGTCCGGGAGGACGACCGGTGGCTGACCAACGACCTGGAGTTCGTCGGATGACACCTCCGAAGCCGCGCCGCCCCGGCGGCCCCGGGTCCCGTGCCCCCGGCTCCCGCACTCCTGCCTCGCGTCCCCGCCGCGTCGCGGGCTCGGGCGCCGGGCCGTCACCGGCGTCCCCGGCCCCGCCGACACCGCCTCCCGCCGATGTCGAGGACGAGGACGAGGCGGGGGCGGCAGCCGGGACGACGTCGGAGCAAGCAGCACCCCGCGAGCGCTCCCGAGCCGCCCGAGGCCTGCTGGTCGCCATCGTGGTCCTCCTCGCCCTCGCCGTCGTCGAGGTCGTCGTGATCGTCGGGTGGGACGACCCCGGGGTGGCGACGGCACCGCCGAGCGCGGATCGGCCCGTCCAGCTCAGCCAGCTGACGGTGCGCTCGGTGGTCGACCAGGCCGCGGCCGCGGCGACGACGATCCTGTCTGCCTCCTCGTCGTCCCCGCAGGCCTACGACGAGCAGGTCGAGACGGCGACGGCGATGATGACCGACTCCTTCGCCGAGGAGTACGCCGCCACCAAGGCGGAGATCAAGGACGACTTCCTCGCAGCGAGCACCGAGGTGAGCGTCGACGTGTCCGCGCAGGGCGTGGTGCAGGCGTCGGCCGACGAGGTCGAGGCGCTGCTCTTCCTCACCCAGACCACCTCGAAGCAGGACAGTGCCGTGACCCCGGTGCAGTACCGCGTCACCGTCACGATGCTGCGCAGCGGGGACGGCTGGCTCGTCTCGCGGCTCGAGGCGAAGTAGCGAGGTCCGCGCCTGGTGCTGGACATCACCACGCGCGACGGATAGCGTTCCGGCGAAACTAGAACACGTTCCAGTTGAGGGGCGGTGACGGAAGGGGAAGGATCGCGCTCGTGACGTCCTCCCCACGCCTCGTCGAGGTAGACATCCTGATCATCGGAGCCGGTCCCACCGGGCTCTTCGCCGCCTACTACGCGGGCTTCCGCGGTCACCGGGTCGGGGTGGTCGACTCGCTGCCGGAGCTGGGCGGGCAGATCACCGCGATGTACCCGGAGAAGCAGATCCTCGACGTCGCGGGCTTCCCCAGCGTCAAGGGCCGCGACCTCGTGGCAGGCCTGGTGGCCCAGGCGGCGACCGCCGAGCCGACGTACCTCCTGGACCGCACCGCCACGCAGCTGACGAGCACCGACGACGGCGTCGTGGTCGGGCTCGACGACGGCACCGAGGTGCACGCCGGGGCGGTGCTGATCACGGCCGGCATCGGCAAGTTCAGCCCCCGGCCGCTCCCGGCCCAGGGCGACTGGCTGGGGCGCGGGCTCGAGTTCTTCGTGCCCAGCTTCGCGCCGTACGCCGACAAGGACGTCGTCATCGTCGGTGGCGGTGACAGCGCCTTCGACTGGGCCGTCCACCTCGAGCCGGTCGCAGCCTCGGTCACCCTCGTCCATCGGCGCGACGCGTTCCGCGCCCACGAGCGCACCGTGCAGCAGGTCCGCGACAGCTCGGTGGAGATCATCACCAAGGCCGAGGTCAGCGCGCTCAACGGCCCTGCCGGGGCCGAGGGGTCCGTGGAGTCGGTCGACATCACCGTGGGGGGCGAGACCACCACGCGGCCGTGCCAGGCGGTCGTGGCCGCGCTCGGCTTCATCGCCGACCTGGGCCCGCTGCAGCAGTGGGGGATCGAGGTGGTCAAGCGCCACGTCGTGGTCAACCCCGCCATGCAGACCAACCTGCCGCGGGTCTTCGCCGCCGGCGACATCACCGAGTACGCCGGCAAGGTGCGCCTGATCGCCGTCGGCTTCGGGGAGGCCGCCACGGCGGTCAACAACGCCACCGTCGCCATCGACCCGGGAGCCAAGGTCTTCCCGGGACACTCCTCCGAAGGTCCCTAGCCAGTGTTCCACCACGAAAGGGTGCTGCCATGAAGATCAAGGTCGACTTCGACCTCTGCGAGTCCAACGCGCTGTGCGAGGCGATGGCCCCCGAGGTCTTCGAGCTCGACGACGACGACTTCCTGGTCGTCAAGGCGGAGGAGACGACGCCGGAGACCCTCGAGGACGTCAAGCGCGCGGTGGCTGCCTGTCCGCGTGCGGCCATCAAGCTGGAGGACTGAGCGTGAGCGGGACCGATCTGGACGGCAAGGTCGCCATCGTCACCGGCGCCGGGGCCGGCCTCGGGCGGGCCGAGGCGGTGGCGTTGGCCCGGGCCGGCGCCCGGGTCGTGCTCAACGACCTCCCCGGCGCGGCGGACGAGGCCGCCGACGAGCTCAAGGGCCTCGGCGCCGAGGTGGCCGTCGTCGAGGGTGACGTGGGAGAGAGGTCCACCGCCGACGCGATGATCGCCGCGGCCGTCGACGGCTTCGGGTCGTTGGAGGTCGTGGTCAACAACGCCGGGATGACGCGCGACCGGATGATCTTCAACATGAGCGACGAGGAGTGGGACGCGGTCATCCACGTCCACCTCCGGGGCCACTTCCTGCTCTCGCGCAACGCCGCGTCGTACTGGCGCACGAAGTCCAAGGAGCTCGACGCCCCCGTCTACGCCCGTGTCGTCAACACCGCCTCCGAGGCGTTCCTGGGCGGTTCTCCGGGGCAGGCCAACTATGCCGCCGCCAAGGCCGGGATCGCCGCGCTGACCCTGTCCACGGCGCGCGGTCTGGCCAAGGTCGGCGTGCGCGCCAACACGATCTGCCCCCGCGCTCGCACGGCGATGACCGCTCAGGTCTTCGGCGACGACGAGTCGGGCCTGGAGGTCGACCCCTACTCGCCCGAGCACGTCGCCCCGCTCGTGGCCTACCTGGCGTCCCCCGCGGCCGAGCAGATCACCGGCCAGGTCTTCGTCGTCTACGGCGGGATAGTCGCGCTGGTCGCGGCGCCGGTCGTCGAGCAGCGCTTCGACAAGGCCGGCACGGCCTGGACCGCTGCCGACCTCGACACCCAGCTCGGCGGCTTCTTCGCCGAGCGGGACCCCGCCGTCGGCTTCGCCGCCGACTCCATCATGAAGCTGACTGTGTGAGGTCGTGCCGATGAGCACCAGTGCAGGCCGGCTCGCCGGCAAGGTCGCCATCGTCACCGGTGGCGCGATGGGTCAGGGCGCGGGCATCAGCCGCGCCTACGTCGCCGAGGGCGCCAAGGTCGTCATCGCCGACGTGGCCACCGACGAGGGCCAGGCCCTCGCCGACGAGCTGGGGGAGGCCGCCCACTTCGCCCACCACGACGTGGGCGACGAGGCGTCGTGGACGGCGGTCGTGGCCGATGCCAACGAGCGCTTCGGCCTCGTCGGCATCCTCGCCAACAACGCCGGCATCCTGCGCTTCGGGACGGTCGCCGACATGCCGGCCTCGGAGTACGAGCTGCTCTTCCGGGTCAACCAGCTCGGGCCGTTCCTCGGCATGAAGGCCGTCGTGGGGAACATGAAGGAGCTCGGCGGCGGCGCGATCATCAACGCCTCCTCGACCGAGGGGCTCGGGGGCATGTCCAACCTGACGGCGTACTGCGGCACGAAGTTCGCCGTGCGCGGGATGACCAAGGGCGCCTCGCACGAGCTGGGCCGCTTCAACATCCGGGTCAACTCCGTGCACCCCGGCATGATCGACACCCCGATGACGCGGGTGCACGGTGGCGACGTCGCGATGGAGTACGGCGCCTCCAAGGTGCCGCTGCGTCGCGTGGGCCACCCCGAGGACGTCGCTCCGCTCTACGTCTTCCTCGGCAGCGACGAGGCGTCGTACATCAACGGAGCCGAGATCGCCATCGACGGCGGGGTCACCGCCACCCACGGCTTCGGCGGCTGAGAGGCTCTGGGAGGGTCTGGCCATGGCCAACGAACGCGGCAAGATCGTGATGGGCGACGACGAGGTCGACGCCTTCCTCACCCAGCAACGCTCCTCGACGGTCGCGACCGTCGGCCTGCAGGGCCGGATGAACCTCGTCGCCATGTGGTACGACTGGCACGACGGCCACGTCTGGATCGAGACCAAGGCCAAGTCGCAGAAGGTCGTCAACCTGCGCCGCGACCCGCGGATGAGCTTCCTCGCCGAGGCCGGCCACACCTACGACCAGCTCCGTGGGGTGGCCCTGGAGGGCTCCGGCGTGGTGATGGAGGACGAGGACGTCGTCTGGGACGTCTGCGTGCGGATCTTCGAGCGCTACAACGCGCCCTACACCACCGAGCTCAAGCCGTTCGTGGAGGTGATGGCCCGCAACCGCGTCGTCGTCCGCCTCGACGCCGAGCGCACCCGCTCGTGGGACCACCGCAAGCTGGGGCTGCCGCCCATGGAGCTGGGTGGTACGACGGCTGCGTCCGTCTCCTAGGAGCCCGAGGCGAGGCCTAGTCCCGCAGCAGCAGGCCCACCGCGGTCTCGAGGTGCGCGCCGGTCTCGGCGGCGCTCGAGCGGCCGGTGACCCACGCCATCAGCGCCGAGAGCCAGACGTCGCCGATGACGCGCGCGATGGCGATGTCCTCCGCGGTGGGCTCGGCGTGCTCGGTGGGCTGTCCGGAGTGCATCGCGTGGGTCAGCATGGTGGTCAGCGACATGCCCACCGTGTGGATCTCCGCGGCCACCGACGAGTCGGCGAACATGAAGGCCCTGGTCAGCGCCTCGGTGAGCTTGGGGTCGCCCTGGAGCCCGCGCGTGGTGCGCTTCATGATGTAGATCACCCGCGCGGCGGCGGTGTCGCCGGGGATCGGGCCCATCTCCTTGATAAGCGCCTCGTTGCGGTCGAACTCGCGCGCGAGGGCCGAGACGAGCAGGTGGATCTTGGAGGGGAAGTAGCGGTAGAGGGTGCCGAGCGCCACCTCGGCCTGGTCGGCCACCGCACGCATCTGGACGGCGTCGAAACCGCCGTCGGAGGCCAGGGCATAGGTGGCGTCCAGGATCCGCTTGCGACGATCGCGCTGCGCCGCGGAGCCGAGCTCCTCGACGGTCAGCGAGTTGGTGGTGCTCATCGGGACCTCCATGGGTTCACGAGAATGGAAGGCCACCAGCACGCTGCGTCGTTGCAGATCGGAGTGATTGCGCCGGGGACTGTGGGAAGACGGTGGGTGGAAAGGCGTTGGTGCTGTAAGACTTGTCTCAGGGAGCCGAGTACCCGGCTAGGCTACCAATCGGTGGTCCACAATAGGAACACGTTCTAGATTGCCCAGATTGAGTACTCAGCCGTACGACGAGTTCGAGACGAAAGAGGTCGCGCCGGATGCGCATCGCCATGCTCTCCTACCGCAGCAAGCCGCACTGCGGCGGGCAGGGGATCTACCTCCGCCACCTCAGCCGTGAGCTGACCGCGCTGGGTCACAGCGTCGAGGTCTTCTCCGGCCAGCCCTACCCGGTGCTCGACGACGGGGTGAGGCTCACCAAGCTGCCGAGCCTGGACCTCTACCGCGAGCCCGACCCGTTCCGGGTACCGAAGCTGCGCGAGTTCCGCGACCGGATCGACGTCGAGGAGTTCCTGACGATGTGCCTGGCCGGCTTCCCGGAGCCGAAGACGTTCAGCCGCCGGGTCTCGCGGGTGCTCAAGGAGCGGGCGAGGGAGTTCGACATCGCCCACGACAACCAGGTGCTCGGCTCCGGCATGCTCGACATCGAGGGCTACGGGCTGCCCCTGATCACCACGCTGCACCACCCGATCAGCTTCGACCGGCGCATCGACCTCAGCCAGACCCGCAACCCGTGGCGCAAGCTCACGCTGCGGCGCTGGTACGGCTTCCTGCGGATGCAGGCCCGCGTGGCGCGTCAGGCTCGCCTGATCATGACGCCGTCGGAGACGTCGAAGAAGGACATCGCCCAGGACTTCGGCGTCGACCCCGCGAGGATGCAGGTCATCCTGCTCGGGGTCGACGACATGTTCGTGCCCCCGAGCACCCCCCGGGTGCCCGGTCGGATCATGGCGATGGCCAGCGCGGACGCGCCGATGAAGGGGATCGTCACGCTGCTGGAGGCCTTCGCCAAGCTGCGCACCGAGCGCGACGCCGAGCTCGTGCTCGTCACCAAGCCCCAGCCGGGCGGTCGCACCGAGAAGGTCATCGAGCGCCTGGGCATCGGGCCGCACGTCCGATTCGTCAGCGGCATCTCCGACGAGGAGCTCGTCCACCTGATGGGCTCGGCCGAGGTCGCCTGCGTCCCCTCGCTCTACGAGGGGTTCTCCCTGCCGACGGCCGAGCTGATGGCCTGCGCCACGCCGCTGATCGTCTCGCGGGCCGGAGCGATCCCCGAGGTCGTGGGCCCCGACGGACTCTGCGCCGACCTGGTCACCCCGGGCGACGTGGGCGAGCTGAAGACGGCCCTGGCCGACATGCTCGACGACCCCGAGCGGCGGGCCCGGATGGGCGCGGCCGGTCGGCAGCGTGTCGAGGAGATGTTCAGCTGGCGTGCGGTGGCGGTGAAGGTCGCCGCCGCCTATGAGAGCGTGATCGCCGACTTCCACCGCAACCCCCCCGCACCGACCAGCAAGGACACCGACTGATGCTCACCGTCGACTTCGACCGACTCGGACTCCGCGCGGGCGACCGCGTGCTGGACATGGGCTGCGGGGCCGGACGCCACGCGTTCGAGATGTACCGGCGCGGCGCGGACGTCGTGGCCTTTGACATGGACGCCGACGAGCTCGCGGGTGTCCTGGAGCTCTTCGGGGCGATGAAGGAG
>NZZG01000033.1 GCA_002698575.1 Pimelobacter sp.
GACCCCGACTCCGAGCGGGAGCTCGTTGGCGCGCGTCAGTAGTCGACGAGCGTGGGGATCGCCGTCACGGTCTGGAGGCGCTGGCTGGCGCCGGTGACGGTGAGGGTCTCCGGGATCGCGATCCAGGGGCCCCCCTCGAGCCGGTACCGACCGGTGTAGGTGGTGTCGAGGCGCGGGGCGAACGTGTCGACCGTGCCGTACTCGTGCGTGATGTCGAAGGCCGGGTACGGCGTCCCGGCGGTCGGGGTGCTCGTGGAGGTGCCGTCCCCGTAGTGCCAGGTGTAGGTGGTGGGCGTGGCCTCGATGAGCACGCCTTGGCGCAGCAGGGTGACGCGCTGGCGGCTGGGCGCGGTGTTGTCGGTGTAGAAGATCGTGGGGAGGTTGACCAGCGTCGTCCCACCCGGTGGCTGGATGACCAGCTCGCTCCGGGGCCAGGAGAGTCGGCGGAAGGCGCGGAGCACGCGCCCGGGGGTGACCTGTTCCTGTTCAGCGGCCTCCTGCTCGGTCACGCAGGTCTCGCCGACCTTCTCTCCCTCGAGGAACACGTCGTAGAGGACGCCTTCGGAGCCATCGTCGACGCACGCGGTTCCTTCGTAGCAAATGGCTTGCCCGCCCAAGCCACAGGTTGGTCCGAAGTCATACGTGGGGCCTGTGCCGGATGCGCTCGAGGGAACCGTGCCCTGTGAGGCGGACCCAGGGATCTGCGACTCGTAGACCGCCTCGGTGAGACCAATTTCGCCGTCTGCTCGGGCTTCGGCGGGCGCTAGGAGGCACATCAGCGCAGCCAGCGCGAGCGGTGTGAGTCTGGTCTTCATGAGGCCAGCCTGGAGATGCGTTGGACCGCCCAGGAACCGGATATTGGCACTAGGTTTAACTGGAAGGTGCTCGAGCCACCTGTGAATCGCGACTCCACCTTTCCGTCGCTGCTGATCACGCGGCTGGGATCGGATTCGAGGTCGAATTCGTAGATGAGCACGGCACCGACCTTGCCGACGCGTTCGATCGAGGAGACGTCGCCGGCTGCGTCAACTACGGAGCCTCCATCCTCGTAGATTCGCCTGACCTCCTTGGCCAGCGCATCGCAGGAGGAACAGTTGTCCGTCAGACTCAAGTACTCGGCGGTGTCACCTGTGTTCTGCATGTTGAAGGTCGTTGCCTGCCAGCGTCGGATGAACTCCTTGGCGCTCTCCGGCTCGTCCGGAACCGGGGTGGCCGTGGGGGTGGGGGAGGGCGGTGGGTCCGAGGTAGGGCCGGTCGAGGGCGTGGCCTCGATGATCGGCTGGGGCTCGTCCGAGCAGGCGGCCAGGGAGCAGGTGAGCGCGAGGGCGCCGAGGGTGGCCAGGAGGCGATGGGGTCGCATCGAGTGGTGCCTTCCGAGAAACGATGTCGGCCCCGACGCTACCCGCGCTGCGCCCCCCGTACACCCCCTCGCGGCCCGCCTGTGGACAATGCGTGGTCCCGGGCTGTCGGATAGGCCACATCCGAGACGAGTTACCAACTGGTAAACGACGTCCTACCCTCTCCTCATGACCGAGAACGACGCGGCCCTGCCCGAGCGCCCGCAGAAGGACCGTCCGTGGGTGATGCGTACCTACGCCGGCCACTCGACCGCCGCGGCGTCCAACGCGCTGTACCGCGGCAACCTGGCCAAGGGTCAGACCGGGCTCTCGGTCGCCTTCGACCTGCCGACGCAGACCGGCTACGACCCCGACTCCCCGCTCGCGCGCGGGGAGGTCGGCAAGGTCGGTGTGCCCGTGCCGCACCTCGGCGAGATGCGTCGACTCTTCGAGGACATCCCGCTCACCGAGATGAACACCTCGATGACGATCAATGCCGTCGCGATGTGGATGCTCGCGATGTACCAGGTCGTCGCGGAGGAGCAGAACCCCGACCTGTCGCCCCAGGAGGTCGCCGCCCAGCTGGCCGGCACCACCCAGAACGACATCATCAAGGAGTACCTGTCCCGGGGGACCTACGCGTTCCCGCCCGAGGCGTCGATGCGGCTGATCGCTGACATGATCGCCTACACGGTCCACCAGATCCCCCAGTGGAACCCGATCAACATCTGCAGCTACCACTTGCAGGAGGCCGGCGCGACGCCGACGCAGGAGCTCGCCTACGCGCTGAGCACCGCGATCGCGGTGCTCGACCAGGTCAAGAGCTCCGGTCAGGTGAGCGAGGACGACTTCGAGAAGGTCGTCGGGCGGATCTCCTTCTTCGTCAACGCCGGGGTGCGCTTCGTCGAGGAGACCTGCAAGATGCGGGCCTTCAACCGGCTGTGGGACGAGATCACGCGCGAGCGGTACGGCGTGCAGGACCCCAAGATGCGCCGGTTCCGGTACGGCGTGCAGGTCAACTCCCTCGGGCTCACCGAGGCACAGCCGGAGAACAACGTCCAGCGGATCGTGCTGGAGATGCTCGGCGTCACGCTGTCCAAGAACGCGCGCGCCCGGGCCCTGCAGCTGCCGGCGTGGAACGAGGCACTGGGGCTGCCGCGACCGTGGGACCAGCAGTGGTCGTTGCGCCTGCAGCAGGTGCTCGCCTTCGAGTCCGACCTGCTCGAGTACGACGACATCTTCGAGGGCTCGCACGTGATCGAGGCCAAGGTCGCCGAGCTGGTCGAGGGGGCGAAGGCCGAGATCGACCGCGTCCAGGCGATGGGTGGAGCGATCTCCGCCGTGGAGTACATGAAGTCGCAGCTGGTCTCCTCCCACGCCGCCCGGCGGGCACGGATCGAGAGCGGCGAGGAGATCATCGTCGGCGTCAACAAGTTCGAGACGACCGAGCCGTCGCCGCTGACGTCCGACCTGGACGGCGCGATCATGGCCGCCGACCCGCAGGCCGAGAGGACGGCGCTCGACAGCGTCGAGGTCTGGAAGGGGCAGCGCGACGCCACGGAGGTCGCCGAGGCGCTGGACGCCCTGGCGGCAGCAGCCAAGTCCGAGGACAACCTGATGGCCGCCACGCTGGTGGCGGCCCGAGCCGGTGCGACCACGGGTGAGTGGGCGGCGACGCTGCGCGGGGTCTTCGGCGAGTACCGCGGACCGACCGGGGTCAGCGGCGCGGTGGTCGCCGAGGCCGGTGCCGAGCTGACGGCGGTGCGCGAGCGTGTCAAGGCGACCGGCGACGAGCTCGGTGGCCGGCTGAGGCTCCTGGTGGGCAAGCCCGGTCTCGACGGCCACTCCAACGGCGCCGAGCAGGTGGCGGTGCGCGCCCGCGACGCCGGTTTCGAGGTGGTCTACCAGGGCATCCGCCTGACGCCCGAGCAGATCGTCTCGGCGGCCGTGGCCGAGGACGTGCACTGCGTGGGGCTCTCCATCCTGTCGGGCTCCCACATGGAGCTCGTGCCGTCGGTGCTGGAGGGACTGCGTGCCGCCGGGCTGGACGACGTACCGGTCATCGTCGGCGGCATCATCCCCGACTCCGACGGCAAGCGCCTGCTCGAGCAGGGCGTCGCAGCGGTGTACACGCCCAAGGACTTCGGCCTGACCGAGATCATGGGCGGGATCGTGGACGTGATCCGGGCGGCCCACGACCTCGCCTGAGAGACGCGCGCCCGCTCAGGTTTGCGCCCACGCAGCGAGGGGAACGAGGCCCCTCATGTCGGGAACCGTGCTCACCGTTCTGACCGCAGCCGAGGACTCCGGATGGATCGGTGATCTGGAGGAGAGCATCAGCAGCGGCTTCAAGCCCATCGCGGACGCGGTCGGCGACGTCGTGTTCTTCCAGGTCAGCATCGGGTCCGCGACCTTCCCGCTGATCGTCTTCTGGCTCGTGCTGGCCGCGACGGTCTTCACCATCTACTTCCGCGGGATCCAGTTCACCGGGCTGCGCACCTCTCTCGACCTGGTGCGCGGCAAGTTCTCGCGCGCCAGCGACCCGGGCGAGGTGACGCACTTCCAGGCGCTCTCGTCGGCGGTCTCGGGCACCGTCGGGCTCGGCAACATCGCCGGTGTCGCCGTCGCGGTGACCATCGGAGGTCCCGGGGCGACGTTCTGGATGATCCTCGCCGGTCTGCTGGGCATGTGCACCAAGTTCGTCGAGTGCACGCTCGGCGTGAAGTACCGCGAGGTGCACGAGGACGGCACCGTGACCGGCGGTCCGTTCCGCTACATGCCGATCGCCTTCGAGCGTGCCGGCTCGCTGGTCAGCGGCGCCGCGGTCGGCATCTTCGCCATCGCGCTGATCGCCTTCGGCGCCTTCGGCGGCAACGCCTTCCAGGCCAACCAGACCTTCGCCCAGGCGCAGGAGATCACCGGGGGCACCGACGGCCTGCTGGGCTCCGACGGGGCGGCGCTGGTCTTCGGGCTCGTCCTCGCCGGCCTGGTCGGTGCGGTCATCCTCGGTGGGGTCACCTCGATCGCCAAGGTCACCTCGCGCCTGGTCCCGTTCATGGCGATCGTCTACGTCCTGGCGTGCCTGCTCGTCGTGTTCGGCAACGTCACCGAGATCCCGGCGGCGATCGGCGACATCGTCGGCGGCGCCTTCAACCCGACCGGGGTGACCGGCGGTGCGGTCGGCGTGCTCATCATCGGATTCCAGCGAGCAGCCTTCTCCAACGAGGCCGGGGTCGGATCGGCGCCGATCGTGCACTCCGCCGTCAAGACCCGTCACCCGGTCAGCGAGGGCTTCGTCGCCCTGCTCGAGCCCTTCATCGACACCGTGGTGATCTGCACCATGACCGCCCTGACGATCGTCATCGCCGACGTCGAGCTGTACGGCGACCTGCGGGACATGGCCGCGGCCGGCGACGACATCAGCAACGAGGCAGGGGTGGTCGTCACCTCGCGGTCCTTCGACACCTTCCTGCCGGGCTTCGACAACGTCCTGGCCGTCGCGGTCGCGCTCTTCGCCTTCTCCACCCTCATCACCTGGGCCTACTACACGCAGAAGGCCTGGACGACCCTGGTCGGTCGGAGCACCTTCAAGGAGAACCTCTTCAAGGTCGTCTTCTGCCTCTTCACCGTGATCGGCACGGTCGTCAACCTCGGGTCGGTCCTCGACTTCGCGGACGCGATGCTCTTCGTCTGCGCGGTCGTCAACCTGATCGCCTGCTACCTGCTGCTGCCCAAGGTGAAGGCGGAGCTGAAGAGCTTCCTGGACGGCCGGCGCGACGGCACCATCGCCGAGGTGCCCGTGGCGGAGCGGGCCACCACGTAGGGGCGCCGCGGGGCCGGCGCGGCGACGGGAGCACTGCTGAGGCCTGCCTTAGTGAACCAAGGCTTTCCTAACAACCGGTGCTAGGCTGCGGTCGTGGGCAAGAGCAAGAACAAGGTGGCCAAGCTGCCGAAGACCAAGTGCTGCGAGTCGCGCAAGAAGTGCGGCCGCTGCCCCTTGCGCATGCTCAAGGAGGGCACGCTGCCCGCGGGCTATACGGTGAAGCGACGCAAGCTCGTGCGGCTCGACGGCGGCAAGGTGAGCAAGAAGAAGCTCGCCAAGGCCGCCTGAACGCACGCGCCGCTCCACCCCGGCCGACCCGCGACCCCAGGAGACACCTGTGCCTGCCCCCCGCTTCTCCGACCAGCTCAACACCCAGATCGGCAACGAGCTCGCGGCGCACAACCAGTACCTCGCCATCGCCGTGCACTACGACGCGCTGACGATGCCGCAGATGGCGGCGTTCTTCTACGCCCAGGCCATGGAGGAGCGGGGCCACTCGCTGATGATGGTGCAGTACCTCCTCGACACCGACGCCGACGTCACGATTCCGGGCGTCGAGGCGCCACAGTCGTCCTTCTCCGACGTCGTGGCGCCGGTCCAGCTCGCGCTCGACCAGGAGCGTCGCGTGACCGAGCAGATCAACGGGTTGCTCAAGATCGCTCGGGAGGAGAACGACTTCGCCTCCGAGCAGTTCATGCAGTGGTTCATCAAGGAGCAGGTCGAGGAGGTCGCGACGATGAGTGACCTGCTGGCCGTCGTCACCCGCAACGCCGACGACATCGACGACATCGAGGACTACGTCGCCCGCGAGCAACGCGGCTCCGAGTCGGACGCGACCGCTCCCCGGGTCGCTGGCGCCTGACCCTCACCTGCGGCACAGTCGGTCCCGTGAGTCGAGTCATCGTGGTGGGCGCCGGAGTCATCGGCCTGACCTGCGCCGTACGCCTGCTCGAGGAGGGTCACCGGGTCGACGTCGTGGCCCGCGACCTCCCCGGGGAGACCACCTCGGTCGTCGCGGCGGCGATCTGGTACCCCTACCGGGCCTGGCCGCAGGAGCGCGTGCTGGCGTGGGGCGCCCGGACCTACGAGGTCTTCTCGACCCTGGCCACGGCGGATGACCCTGCGGGCTCCGGCCACGGGGTCGCGCTGGTGGCCGGCACCGAGGTGATGACCGAGGCGACTCCGGACCCCTGGTGGGCCGGCGCGGTCGAGAGCCTGACGCGCAGCGCCGCGCCGGAGGGATACAGGGACGCATGGACCTTCGCCACCCCGATCATCGAGATGCCGCTCTACCTGCGCTGGCTGGCGGCACGCGTGGAGAGGCTCGGCGGCACCCTCACCCGGCTCAACCTCTCCGCCCTGCCCACGGGCGGTGACCTCGTCGTCAACACGTCGGGACTCGGCGCACGACTGCTCGGCGCCGATGCGTCGGTCGCCCCGGTCGCCGGTCAGGTCCTGTACGTCGAGCAGGTCGGGCTCGACCGGTGGTGGCTGGACGGCGCCGGGCCGACGTACGTCGTCCCGCGCTCACGCGACATCGTGGTCGGCGGCACCGCGGACGAGGGGGAGTGGAGCCGGACCCCGTCGCCGGAGACGGCCGAGGCGATCCTGCGACGCGCCTCGCGGCTGGTCCCCGACCTCCTGCAGGCGCGCGTGCTGCGGCACAAGGTGGGGCTGCGCCCGGCCCGGCCCTCGGTGCGCCTGGAGCGCGAGGGCCGCATCATCCACTGCTACGGCCACGGTGGCGCCGGCGTCACCCTCTCGTGGGGCTGCGCCGACGAGGTCGCCGGCCTCGCCTCGGCCTGCTAGTCCGTGCGACGCGCCGCGACGACCCGGGCGGCCAGGATGCCGAGCACGAGCCCGATCCCCGCGCCCGAGACCGGCCCCCAGTCGAGGCCGGTGGCGAGGCCGACGAGGGTGAGCGCGACCACGCAGCCGAGGACCAGGCTGGCCAGCAGCAGCTGCTGGAAGACCTCGCGCAGGAACAACCTGCTGAACGAGGCCGAGCTCATCGGCGGTGCCTGCACCTGCTCGTCGTCGAGGGGCAGGGTGGTCAGCACGGCTCCCACGTCGATGGGTCCGTAGATGTGCGGGAACGTCTCGCCACCTGGCGCGGCGCCCGGCACCTCCTCGTCGACGACGGGGGAGGTGAGCAGCTCGGTGTCGATGGACAGCAGCACCAGCGGCTCGCTCACGTCGGCGTAGAAGCGGTCGCGCACTCCCTGCCACTGGTCGCCGCGGCTGGCGTGGATGAAGCCCTCCTCGGCGAGGGTCCGACCGCGCGTGGAGGTGGTGTACGTGCCCGAGGCCTGCGCCGCCCGCCAGTCGGAGAGCGTGGCGATGTGGAAGATGCGCACCGGTGCCGGACCTCAGAAGAGCCGGTGGCTGGGGTCGTCCAGGCCGCGCAGGGCGTCGTAGTCGACGACCGCGCAGGTGATGCCCCGGTCGGTGGCCAGCACGCGTGCCTGGGGCTTGATCTCCTGGGCGGCGAAGATGCCGCGGACCGGCCCCTTCGCCGACAGGAGTGGATCGCGGTTGAGCAGCTCCAGGTAGCGGGTCAGCTGCTCGACGCCGTCGATGTCACCGCGCCGCTTGATCTCGACGGCGACGCTGACGCCCACTGCGTCGCGGCACATCAGGTCGACGGGCCCGATCGCGGTCGGGTACTCGCGCCGGACGAGCGTCAGGCCCGCGTCCAGGCTGGCCGGGTGCTCGGCGAGGAGCTCCTGGAGGTGCTTCTCGACGCCGTCCTTCTGCAGGCCGGGGTCGACCCCGAGGTCGTGGCTGGAGTCGCTGACCACGTCGGTGAGCAGGATCCGCAACGTGTCGTCGGTCTTGGTCGACGTCACCGTCCACTCGACCTGCCCGTCCTCGTCGACGCCCTCGCGCAGGGTGCACGGTGGCGACATCCAGTTCAGCGGCTTGTAGGAGCCGCCGTCGGAGTGGACCAGCACGGAGCCGTCCGCCTTGATCATCAGCACCCGCAGGGCCAACGGAAGGTGAGCGGTCAGTCGACCGGCGTAGTCGATCTGGCACCTGGCGACGACGAGTCTCACAGGCGGTGAATCTACCCGCCTACCCTCGGAGCATGACCTCGGCCTCGATCCGCCCGGCGCGTCCCTCGGACCTACGTCACCTGGCCGGGATCGAGGATGCCGGCGGAGTCCTGTTCGAGCAGCACCTGGGCCCCGGTGCGACAGCGGTGCTGAGCGCCGCCGCGCCGAGCGGGGGCGAGCGCGACCTGACCGGCACGCTGCTCGTGGCCGTGCACGGTGGCGCCGTGGTCGGGTTCGCTCACCTCACCGGTCCCGACGGCCACGCCCACCTGGAGCAGGTCTCCGTGCTCCCCTCGCACGGACGACGGGGGATCGGGACTGCCCTGGTGGGGGCCGTGATGGAGGAGGCACGGTGGAGCGGTCACGACGTGCTGTCGCTGTGCACGTACGCCGACGTCCCCTGGAACGGACCGTTCTACCGCTCGCTCGGGTTCGTGGAGGTCGAGGACCTGGAGCCTTTCCAGGTGCGGCTGCGACGCCACGAGCGGGCCCGGGGCCTGGACGAGGTCGGTCGACGGGTGGTGATGCGCGCGCAGCTCCGCAGGCCCGGACGCCGGCCGTAAGTTACCGACGAGTGAACATGTCGTGAGACGTGCGCGAGCGCGTGGAATGATGCGCGCCATGAGCCCCGAGATCACTGAGACTCCCGAGCAGTCGACCCGCAGCTTCACCACGATCGGCATCGTCGGTCTCGGCACCATGGGTGCCGGCATCGCCGAGGTCTTCGCCCGCAACGGGCACACCGTCATCGGTGTCGAGCTGAACGACGAGGGCGTCGAGCGTGGGCGCCAGCACCTGACCAACTCCACCGGTCGTGCGGTCAAGCGCGAGAAGATGAGCGAGGCCGAGCAGGCCGAGCTCCTGGGCCGGATCTCGTACAGCACGTCGCTGAAGGACCTCGCCGACGCCGACCTGGTCGTCGAGGCCGTCGTGGAGTCGATGGAGACCAAGCTGGCGATCTTCTCCGAGCTGGACGCGATCGTGTCGCCGGACACCGTCCTGGCCACGAACACCTCGTCGCTGTCGGTCACCCAGCTCTCCACGGGCACGTCCGCCCCGGGCAGGGTCGTCGGCGTCCACTTCTTCAACCCGGCGCCCGTGCAGAACCTCGTCGAGGTCGTGCGCACCGTGGTCACCGAGCCGGACGTGCTCAGCGACGTCCAGGCGCTGCTCGTCTCGCTGGGCAAGAGCCCGGTCGTGTGCGGCGACAAGGCGGGGTTCATCGCCAACACGTTGCTCTTCGGCTACCTCAACCACGCGGCCTCGATGTTCGAGGGGCGCTACGCCACCCGCGAGGACATCGACGCGGGGATGCGCTTCGGCTGCGGCTACCCGATGGGCCCGCTCGCGCTGCTCGACCTGATCGGGCTCGACACGGCGTACGAGATCCTGGAGACGATGTACCTCCAGGGCCGCGACCGCCTGCACGCACCGGCTCCGATCCTCAAGCAGATGGTCACCGCGGGTCTGCTCGGCCGCAAGACCGGGCGCGGGTTCTACACCTACGAGGCCCCCGACAGCTCGACGATCGTCGCCGACGACAAGACGCCCTCGGCCGACGAGGCTCCGGCGTTCAAGCACGACATCAAGCAGGTCGGCGTCGTCGGCACCGGCACGATGGCGGCCGGGATCGCCGAGGTCTTCGCGAAGAGCGGCTACGACGTGCTGTACGTCGGGCGCTCGGCCGAGAAGGTCGAGGGCGTGGTCGCGACGGTCACCAAGAACTTTGACAAGCAGATCCAGCGTGGTCGTGCCACCGAGGAGGCCAAGGCCGAGGTGCTGGGCCGGTTGACCGGCTCCACGTCGCTGGAGGACCTCAAGGACGTCGACATCGTCGTCGAGGCGATCGCCGAGGACCTGGCCATCAAGACCACCCTCTTCGAGAACCTCGACGAGATCTGCAAGGCCGGCGCCATCCTGGCCACCACGACGTCGTCCCTGCCGATCATCGCGATGGCCAAGGTCACCGGTCGACCCCAGGACGTCATCGGCATGCACTTCTTCAACCCGGCCACGGTGATGAAGCTCGTCGAGGTTGTCTCCACGGTCTCGACCGACGAGGACGTCACCGAGACGACCCGCGCGCTGTGCGCCAAGGTCGGCAAGGTCGCGGTCTCCTGCGGCGACCGCGCCGGGTTCATCGTCAACGCACTGCTCTTCCCCTACCTCAACGACGCGGTGAAGATGCTCGAGGCGCACTACGCCACCGCCGACGACATCGACCTGGCGATGAAGCAGGGCTGTGCCCTGCCGATGGGGCCGTTCGAGCTGCTCGATGTGGTCGGCAACGACGTCTCGCTGGCGATCCAGAAGGAGCTCTACTCGGAGTTCCGCGAGCCGGGCTTCGCCCCGGCGCCCCTGCTGGAGCACCTGGTCACCGCGGGCTACCTGGGCCGCAAGACCAAGCGCGGCTTCCGGGACTACTCACGCCGCTGACGGTCCCGCCGTTGCTCCACGGCTGTGGAGCAACGGCGCCGAGGCTCAGTCGAGGCAGAACTCGTTGCCCTCGGGGTCGCTCATCCCGAGGAAGCCGTGCGACATCGGGGCCGGGCTCGGGCACGATGTGAGGGTGACCGCACCCTCGCTGACCCGGCTCGTCGACACGTGGATCGACGGCTTCGCGACCTCGCGCTCGGTGCCCGTTCGTCGCCGCGGCGGCGTGGTCGAGGTCGAGGTGGGCGGCGCGGAGCGACGCCTGGAGCTGGTCCTCGTCGAGCCCGGCCAGGACCTGCTGCACGAGACGTGGGGGCGGCTCGTGGGCACCGGCGACGTGTGGTCGACGATCTTCACGCGTGACTCCCCGCGCGTCGCGCTGCCCGCCGGCCTGCGCGTCGTCCTGTCCGACGAGCGCCTGATGACGGTTGACCTGACCCCGGCCGGTCTCGCCGCGGCAGCGCCCCCGGCTCCCTGGGAGCTCGACGTGACCGCAACGGGGGAGCGGGTCGCCGTACGGCTGCTCGACGGCGACCGGGTCGCAGCCAGCGGCCAGCTGGGTCTGGTCGGCCAGGACGCGATCTTCGACCGGATCGGGACCGAGGCCGAGTACCGGCGGCGCGGACTGGCCACCGTCGTGATGAACGCGCTCGCTGCCTGGGCGGTCGCCCAGGGAGCGCGACGGGGGATCCTGGCCGCCTCGGTCGAGGGTCAGGCGCTCTACCGCCGCCTCGGGTGGGTGCCGGTGGCCGGGATGCTCACGGTGGCCGGGTCCGGGGAGTAGCGTCGCCCGGGTGAGAGTCCTGCGTGCGGTCCTGGTCGGCCTCGTGGTCGTCCTCCTCGTCGCGGTGGCGCCGTCCCCGGGCGCCGCGGGCAGCGACCCCCTCCCCGTCGGCACCGACGTCGACTACCAGCTGGGAGGCGCCGTGGACCGGCCGGAGCACGTGGGCATCCTCGTCCGCGACCGCACCGAGGATCCCGCCGAGGGCCGCTACAACATCTGCTACGTCAACGCCTTCCAGACCCAGCCCGACGCGAAGCGCTACTGGCGTCAGCGCGAGGGGCTGCTCCTGCACCGGCGCGGGAAGCTGGTGGTCGACGGTCGGTGGGGAGAGTGGCTCTTCGACGTCCGCACCCCGACCAAGCGCAAGCGCCTCGCCACGATCGTCGGACGGTGGGTCCAGGGCTGCGCCGACGCCGGCTTCGACGCCGTGGAGTACGACAACCTGGACTCCTTCACGCGCAGCAAGCGGCTCGTGGAGCGACGCCAGTCGCTGCGGTTCGCGAGGATGCTCGTGCGGCGTGCGCACCGCGCCGACCTGTCGGTCGGCCAGAAGAACCTCGCCGGCTTCGACGGCACCACGATCGGCTTCGACTTTGCGGTGGCCGAGGAGTGCGCCAGGTACGACGAGTGCGCACGCTACGTGGACCACTTCGGCGACCAGGTCGTGATGATCGAGTACCGGGACCGCGACGCCCGACGGGCCTGTCGGGACTTCGGGGCCTCGCACGCGATCGTGCGACGCGATCGTGCGTTGAAGCCGTCCTACGAGCCGCGCTACTGCTGAGCGGGCACGGCGGGTCGCGCCCTCACTGCGACTGCCGGGCCCGGTAGGCCGCGACCGCGTTGCGGTTGCCGCAGGTGGTCGAGCAGAACCGGCGTGAGCGGTTGCGGGACAGGTCCAGCACGACGCCGTCGCACTCGTCGTCGGCACAGGTGCCCAGGCGGGACAGCTCGTCGGCGCGGATCACGTCGACCATCGCCATCGCGGTCTCCACGCGGATCCGCTTGGGGAGCGGGTCGTCGTCCGCCACCGCGTGCAGGTGCCAGTCGAAGCGGTCGTGACGCATCAGCCGGGGGACCGCCCGCTCCTCGGCGAGCATCGTGTTGACCAGCCCGACGGCCTCCTCGCGACTCGCGGTCAACAGCTCACGCAGCTCGCCGCGCAGTCCGCGCACGGCCGCCAGCTCGGCGGCGTCCGCGTCGTGGCGCCCGGAGTAGTCGAAGTCGACGAAGACCTGGGACAGGTCGGCGACGGTGGTCAGCGTGTCGGGCTCCAGCGCCGAGTTGGCGAGCACGGTCGCAGCTTGCAGGGCGAGCTCCACGTCATGACTGAATACCACGTTGACAGATTACCAAGGTCTCGCTAATGTCATGGTCCATGAGCACGTTGACACATGACGTCGCGGTGCGACGCCCCGCCCGTGGCGTCCCCGCCGGGATGGCCCTTGCCCTGACCTCGGCGCTGGCCTTCGGGCTCTCCGGAGCCCTGGCGCGTCCGCTGCTGGACGCCGGCTGGACCGCCGGCTCGGTCGTCCTGGTGAGGATCGGGCTCGGAGCGCTGATCGTGGTCCCGTTCGGGATCCGGTCGCTGCGCGGCGACTGGACGCCGGTGCGTCGCAACGCCCGGTTGATCCTCGTCTACGGCGTCCTGGCGGTGGCCGGCGCGCAGTTCTGCTACTTCTCCGCCGTGTCCTACATGCAGGTCGGCCCGGCGCTGCTCATCGAGTACACCGCTCCCGCGGCGGTGGTGGTGTGGCTGTGGCTGCGCCATGCCCAACGTCCCGGGCTGGTCACGCTCGGCGGTGCCGCGGTCTGTGCGGTCGGCCTGGTCCTGGTGCTCGACCTCTTCTCCGGGGCCGACCTGAGCGCGGTCGGGGTGCTGTGGGCACTCGGCGCCATGGTGGGGTGCGCGACGTACTTCGTGCTCGGGGCCGACGACACGACCGGCCTGCCACCGTTGGCGCTCGCCGCAGGAGGTCTCGTCGTGGGGGCGCTCCTGCTCGCGACCCTCGGCCTGGTGGGCCTGCTGCCGATGAGGACGGCGGACAGTGCCGTGACCTATGCCGGCCTGGAGACCTCGTGGTGGGTCCCGCTCGGTCTGCTCGGGCTGATCACCGCAGCCGTCGCCTACGTGAGCGGTATCGGGGCGGCTCGGATCCTGGGGTCGCGGCTCGCCTCCTTCGTCGCCCTCAGCGAGGTCGTCGCCGGCGTGGCGTGGGCATGGGTGCTCCTCGGCGAGCTGCCGGGGCCGATCCAGCTGCTCGGCGGTGGCCTGATCCTGCTGGGGGTGGTGGGCGTCAAGCTCGGCGAGCGCGACGTCGCGGTCCCCGCCGCTCCGGCCCCGATCTGACCGGTGCCGGTCCGACACTGGTCCGCGGAAAGTTCGAGAACGACTGCAACAGATCGCGGCTCCCGGACGTGAGTCGTGCATGGATGGGACCGTGACCGAGCAGGAGCGCCGGTGGAAGGCGGGTGCCCGCCCGTCCTTCGACGCGTGGGCGGAGTCCCGCGTCGCGGGGTTGCTGCGCTTCGCCTACCTGGTCACGGGTTCCCAGCACGCGGCGGAGGACGCCGTGCAGACCGCACTGACGCGTGCCTGCGAGAAGTGGTCCCGGGTCTCGCGCGCCGACGACCCGGACCAGTACGTCCGGCGCATGGTGGTCAACGCGCACGTCTCGGCCTGGCGGCGAGCCGGACGCCGCGAGCTGTCCGTTCCCGAGGTCCACGACAGCCCCGGGGCCGACCACGCGGAGGTCGTGACGCGCGACGACGCCGTGTGGCGCGTGTGCACGGCCCTGCCGCCCCAGCAGCGCGCGGCCGTGGTGCTGCGCTTCTACGAGGACCTCGACTACCCCGAGATCGCCCAGGTGCTCGGCGTCGCCGAGGTGACCGTGCGCTCCCACGTGCACCGTGGCCTGGCCGCGCTGCGCATCGAGCTGAGCGAGCAGGAGGAGGACGAGTGATGGACGACGACGAGCTCGAGAACGCCATGCGCGAGGGGTTGCGAGCCCGCGCGTCGGGGGTCGACGTCGACGTGTCGCGGCGCGAGGTCGCAGGGGCGACGGCTGCCGCGCGGCGGCGACGTCGTACGACCCGCGTGCTGGTGGGCCTGGCAGCCGCCTCGGTCGTCGCCGTCGTGATGACCGCGACGCTGACCCATGACGGGGGCGAGCGGGATCGGGTGCTCGACCCGGCCGGGCCCTCGGAGCCTGCCCTCGACAGGGGGGAGTGGCGCACCGAGGTGTGGGGCGATGTCGCGGTGGACGTACCAGCCGACTGGGGGTACGGCGGCGCCCCCGACGAGCGCGGCGTCGCCTGCTTCCCCGGCGCCAGCCTCGATGCAGCGGGCGAGCGGGTACGCGACCCGCGGAAGGTCGCCGGCTACGTCGGACGGCCGATCGGCCTGACCGACGTGTGCGCGTCGATCGATGCGGGAGCGCCGGTCGCCTCGCCGTACGTCTGGCTCGGGGCCGGTCTCCCGGTCGGCACCGTGGAGCTCTCCGACGGCTTCGTGCAGGAGACCGTCGAGGCAGAGGGCGAGACCGTCACGGTCGCGACGCAGGACCCCGAGGTGAGAGAGCAGATCCTGTCGAGCGTGACCGCGTCCGAGACCTGCCTCTCCGAGCTGACTCGGTCGGGGCCGATCATCCACGACCAGGCCGACGACCCGGCTGCGAGGCCGACGACGCTGCGCGTGTGCACCTATCGGCTGGGCGACGAGCCCGGCGGGACCGGTGGCTGGGAGCTGACCTCGGCCATGGACCTCGGCACTCCCGCGCTCACCGACTACCTGGAGGCCGTCGGGGCCGGCGAGGCGCCTCGGGACCAGTGCCCCGCGATCGACTACCAGCTCACGGAGGCCGCCGTGCTCGAGGTGCTGGACGAGTCCGGTGGGGTCCTGCGCCAAGATGCCGTCAACGCCTTCTGCCCCGGGATCGCGGTGGGGGCTGAGACCGTCTGGGCGCTCGAGACGACCCGGATGACGTCCGCCATGACCCGTCCCTGGGTCATGGGGGTGGTGCGGGCGGTGATGTCCGGAGACCCCGACCTGGGCTTCATCGGTCCCCAGGGCTGAAAGCCTGCGTCAGCGCTGGTCCTGGCGCTTGACGACGACCTCGCGCAGGATCAGCAGGACAGCGGCGGCGGTCGGGATCGCGAGCAGGGCGCCGACCACGCCGAGCAGGGCAGCGCCCACGAGGGCGGCGATGACGGTGACCGCACCGGGCACGTCGACCGAGCGCTTCATCACGCGCGGGTAGATCACGTAGTTCTCCACCTGCTGGTAGACGAGGAAGAAGATCGCGCAGATGATCCCGGTGCGCAGGTCCGTGGCGAACGCGATGGCGGTCACGATGACCGCACCGATGGTGGCGCCGATCATCGGGATGACGTCGAGCAGGGCCACCACGAACGCCAGTGCGACGGCGTACTCGCCGAGCCCGACGACGACGAGCAGCACGAGCGAGGAGAGCCCGGCGGTGAGCGCCACGATGAAGGCGCCGGAGACGTAGCCGCCGATGTTGCGGATCACCCGGTCGCCGAGCTTGGTGACCCGCTCGCGACGCGAGGCGGGGGCCAGGTCGTAGAAGGCGTTCTTGGTGATCTCGAGGGAGGCGAGGAAGTAGAGCGTCAGGACGATGACGATGAAGGCGTTGAACAGGACCGACAGGACCTGGAGCCCCAGGCCGAGAGCCCCGCCGAACAGGCCACTGATGAAGTCCCCGTCGGCGACGTAGTCCTCGATCTTCTTGATGATGCCGTACTCGTCGTTCAGGTCCCTGACCTTCTGGTTCTCCTGGAGCTGGTCGAGCCAGCCGGGCACGTTCGCGGTCAGGGAGGCGACCTGGTCGGTGATCACCGGCACGATCGCGACCACGAAGAGCGCGACGGCGCCCAGGGCAGCCACGATCACGACGCCGACCGACCACGAGCGTCTCAGGCCGCGGCGTTCGAAGAACTCCACCGCCGGGTTCAGGCCGGCGGCGAGGAAGAGCGCGACCACGACGAGGAGCAGCACGGAGCCGATGCCGACGACGGCCTGGAAGAGGAACCAGGCGAGCAGGGCGCCGAGAGCGCCGACGAAGCCTATGTAGAAGGGGTTGCGACGTGAGAACGGTGCGCCGGGCTCGCCGAGGTCGTCGGCCGGCGTGAAGATGCCGACCGACTCGTGCTCGTCGTCGTGCTCCTGCTCGTCGGCAGGCGTGACCCGGTCCGCCTCGACGGGATCCGGGTCGAGGCTCAACTCTCGTCCTCGGCGAACCCGGCGACCACGTCGCGCAACGAGGCCAGCTGGGCGGTGATGGCGTCGCGACGCTTGACCAGCCGGTCCAGGTCGGCCTTCGTGGCCGCGATCTCGCGCTGGGCGGCGTCGTCGCCGGCGGTCGTGATCTGCTCGGCCTTGTGGTTGGCCGCAGCCACGATCTGCTCGGCCTCGCGGCGCGCCCGGTTCAGCAGTGCCTCGGACTCGGTCGTCGCCGCGCTGCGGTTCGCGTTGGCCTGCTGGGTGGCGGCGGTAGCACGGTCCTCGGCGGCGGCGGCGCGCTGCTCGGCCTCCTCGACGAGCCGCTTGGTCTCGGCGACGGCGGTGTTGTGGTGGTCGGTGGCCTCGCGGGCGAGGCGCTCCTTCTCCACGGCGAGCGTGCGCCGGGCCTCCTGCACCTCGCGGTCGGCCGCGGCGCGGGCCTGCTCGACCTCGCGCTGCGCGCCGGTACGCATCTCGGAGCTCTCCTGCTGCGCCGCGAGCCGGATCTGGTCGGCCTCGCGCTGGGCCGCGGCGACCAGGTCGGTCGCCTCGCCCTGGGCCAGCGCCCGCTCCTGCTCGGCATCGGCCACCATCCGCGAACGGCTCTCGTCCAGCTCGCGGAGCTGGACGACCTTCATGTCCTCGATCTCGCGGGCGGCGTCCGAGCGGATGGCGCGGCCGTCGCGCTCGGCCTGGGCGCGGATCTCCGCGGCGTCACGCTGGGCAACCTCGCGGATCTCGTCCGCCTCCTCCTCGGCCAGGCGCAGCATGGTGCTGGCGCGCCCCCCGAGACCGGCGTACGACGGGGACTTCATCTCGGCGAGGTCCCGCTTGGCCTGCTCGAGGCGCTCCTCCAGCTCGAGCACGCGCGTCTCGGAGTCGGTCAGGCTGGCGCTGAGGCCGGCCTTCTCGCTGCTCAGCTGGTGGATGCGGGCATCGACCGTCGCGCGGTCGTAGCCGTTGCGACGGACGACGGGGAACGAGTCCGTGCCGGAGGGGGCGGGAGCGCCGGGTCGAGCAGCGGTCGCTCCCGCGGCCGGTCGCTGGCCCTGCCCCGGCGGTGGCAGCACGGGACGGGACTGGTTCGGACGGCCGGCTGCGGAGCTCGGCGCCGTCGGCTGCTTGTCGACCGCAGGGATCACCTGGGTGGACTCGGCGTCGGGCGACGACGACGACTTCTTCTCGCCGCCGGAGGTGGGGGACTCGTCGGGCTCCTCGTCGAAGATGGACAGGCCCTGGTCACTCATGAAGTGGTCCTCGCATCGGTCGGGGGGTGGCGATCGCAATGATCCCCGATGGCCCCAACCGATCCCACCCCGGGTCGATGAATTCTCGCCGAGAATCTGCCCGGAGCGGGACCGGTCACGCCAGGCGCTGGTTCAGACCCCGCGGAAGCGGTTGATGGCGGTCTCGTGCTGGGCGCGGAGCTCGTGGTCGCGGACGCCGAGACCCTCCTCGGGGGCGAGGCAGAGGACGCCGACCTTGCCCTGGTGCTTGTTGTGGTGCACGTCGAGGGCAGCCTGGCCGACCTCGTCGAGGCTGTAGGTCCGCGACAGCGTCGGGTGGATCTTGGCCTGCGCGATGAGCCGGTTGGCCTCGAACGCCTCGCGGTAGTTGGCGAAGTGGCTGGACACGATCCGCTTGAGGTTCATCCACAGGTAGCGGTTGTCGTACTCGTGCATGAACCCGGTCGTCGAGGCGCACGTGGTGATGGTGCCGCCCTTGCGGGTGACGTAGACCGAGGCGCCGAAGGTCTCGCGGCCCGGGTGCTCGAAGACGATGTCGATGTCCTCCCCGCCGGTGAGGTCACGGATCCGCTTGCCCAGGCGCTGCCACTCCTTGGGGTTCTGCTGGGTGTTGTCCTCGTTCCAGAACTGCCACTTCTCCTCCGAGCGGTTGATGACCATCTCGGCACCCATCGAGCGCACGATCTTTGCCTTCTCCTCGTTGGAGACCACGCAGATCGGGTTGGCGCCGCCGTTGAGGGCGTACTGCGTCGCGAAGCCGCCGAGACCGCCGGAGGCGCCCCAGATCAGGACGTTGTCGCCCTGCTTCATCTGCCCGGCGTTCTTGGAGACCAGCTGCCGGTAGGCCGTGGCGTTGACCAGGCCGGGGGAGGCGGCCTCCTCCCGGGTGAGGTGGTCGGGCTTGGCCAGCAGCTGGTTGGACTTGACCAGCGCGATGTGGGCCAGGCCGCCGAAGTTGGTCTCGAAGCCCCAGATCCGCTGCTGGGGGTCCATCATCGTGTCGTCGTGGCCGGCGGGGTCCTCGAGCTCGACGGAGAGGCAGTGCGCGACGACCTCGGCCCCGGGCTGCCACTTGGTGACGCCGGGCCCGGTCTTCAGCACCACGCCGGCCAGGTCGGAGCCGACCACGTGGTAGGGCAGGTCGTGGCGCTTGGTGAGCTCGGAGAGGCGGCCGTAGCGCTCGAGGAACCCGAAGGTCGAGACGGGCTCGAAGATCGAGGTCCACACGGTGTTGTAGTTGATCGCCGAGGCCATCACCGCGACGTAGGCCTCCCCGGGACCGAGCTCGGGCAGCGCGACGTCCTCGACGTGCAGCGACCTGCGGGGGTCCTTGTCGCGGGAGGCGACGCCCTCGAACATGCCGGCCTCGTCCTTGTGGACCGTCACCGCGCGGTAGGACTCGGGCAGGGCGAGGTTGGCGAAGTCCTCGGTCGTGGCGTCGCCGGCCTGGCCGGCCTGGATGGCGTCAAGGATGTGCTGCACGAGTCATGTCTCCTAGCGAGTGGCGAGCAGGGTGGTGATGGATCGCGCCGAAAGATACCGGTGGGTAACCACGGCTGGGGCCGAGTGTGCCGGACGTCTCAGTGCCTGTCAGGGCCTGTCAGGCGCACGCGCAGGCTCAGGGGGACGTCGTCAATGCGCCGCGGCGGGCTCGACGAGCTCGACGAGGATCCCGCCGGCGTCCTTGGGGTGCACGAAGTTGATCCGGGAGTCGCTGGTGCCGCGCTTGGGGGCGTCGTAGAGCATCCGCAGCCCGCGCTCGCGCAGGATGGCCGAGACCTGCTCGACGTCGGTCACCCGGTAGGCCACCTGCTGGCAGCCCGGTCCGTTGCGGTCGAGGTACTTGGCGATGGTGGAGGTCTCGTCGATGGGCGCGAGCAGCTGCACGCACGACGTCGAGTCACCCACCGCCATCATCGCCTCGCGCACACCCTGCTCCTCGTTGACTTCCTCGTGCGCCACCGTCATGCCGAAGGTGTCGCGGTAGAAGGCGATCGCCTCGTCGAGATCGGGCACGGCCATCCCGACGTGGTCGATCGCGGTGAACAGGTGCTCGGGAATCTGCAGGTCGCTCATGGCGACATCGTCCACTCCGCTGCGACCGCAGGACAAGGTGTCTCACCACGAGGATCCGGAGCAGGTGTGACATGTGCCTCAGTGGGTGCTCCGCGGACACTCTCGCTGCCCACGTGACTCGTGGGTAGTCTCGGGCGAACTCACCCGAACTTCCAGTGGAGGCAGCATGTCCGGAACCGTCATCGTCGCCGGGGCCCGTACCCCCATCGGCCGCCTGCTCGGCGGCTTCAAGGGTCTCTCGGCCGCGGACCTGGGTGGCGTCGCCATCAAGGGTGCGCTCGAGAAGGCCGGGGTGACCGGCGACCAGGTCGACTACCTCATCATGGGCCAGGTCATCCTCGCCGGCGCTGGTCAGAACCCCGCTCGCACAGCGGGCATCGCCGCCGGGCTGCCGCTGTCGCTGCCCTCGATCACCATCAACAAGGTGTGCCTGTCCGGCCTCAACGCCATCGCCACCGCCGACCAGATGATCCGTGCCGGCGAGGCCGACATCATCGTGGCCGGCGGCATGGAGTCCATGACGCAGGCCCCGCACCTGCTGCCCAAGTCCCGTGAGGGCTTCAAGTACGGCGACACGACCCTCGTCGACTCGATGGCCTACGACGCGCTGTTCGACCAGGCGACCCAGCAGGCGATGGGAGCGCTGACCGAGCAGTGCAACGCCTCCGGCACCCAGCTCAGCCGCGAGGAGCAGGACGAGTTCGCCGCAGCCTCGCACCAGAAGGCCGCGGCCGCCTGGAAGAACGGCGTCTTCGACGACGAGGTCGTCCCGGTCTCGATCCCGCAGCGCAAGGGCGACCCCGTCGTCATCAGCCAGGACGAGGGCGTCCGCGGCGACACCACGGCCGAGTCCCTGGCGGGTCTGCGCCCGGCCTTCTCGAAGGACGGCACCATCACCGCGGCCTCCTCCTCGCAGATCTCCGACGGCGCGTGCGCCGTGGTCGTGATGAGCAAGGCCAAGGCCGCCGAGCTCGGTCTGGAGTGGCTCGCCGAGATCGGTGCGCACGGCATGGTCGCCGGCCCCGACTCGACGCTGCAGATGCAGCCGGCCAACGCCACCGCGAAGGCGTGCGCCAAGGAGGGCATCGACCCCAAGGACCTCGACCTGGTCGAGTTCAACGAGGCGTTCGCGGCCGTCGGCATCGAGTCGGCCCGCTCGCTGGGTCTCGACGAGTCGAAGGTCAACGTCAACGGCGGGGCGATCGCGCTCGGCCACCCGGTCGGCATGTCCGGGGCCCGGGTCGTGCTGCACCTCGCTCTCGAGCTCAAGCGTCGCGGCGGCGGCACGGGCGCTGCTGCCCTGTGCGGTGGCGGTGGCCAGGGCGACGCCCTGATCGTCAAGGTTCCCTCTGCCTGAGCAGTCCGGGCCCGGGCGCCGCAGCGCGGCGTCGGTCCCCGATCTCGTCGCGTCCGCCCGTGCCGGTGAGGCACGGGCGGTCGCGCGCCTGATCTCGCTCGTCGAGGACGAGTCGCCGCTGCTGCGCGAGGTCACGGCGGCGCTGGCGCCGCACACGGGTCACGCGCACGTCATCGGTCTCACCGGGTCGCCCGGGGTCGGCAAGTCCACCTCCACCGATGCGCTCATCCGGGCGTTCCGGGCAGCGGGCCGCCGGGTGGGCGTGCTGGCGATCGACCCGTCGTCCCCGTTCTCCGGTGGCGCGCTCCTGGGCGACCGGGTCCGGATGGGTGACCACGCCACCGACGAGGGCGTCTACATCCGCTCCATGGCCGCCCGCGGTCACCTGGGCGGCCTGTCGTGGTCGACTCCGCAGGCGATGCGGGTGCTCGACGCGGCCGGCTTCGACGTCGTGCTCGTCGAGACCGTGGGGGTCGGGCAGAGCGAGGTCGAGGTCGCCGGGCTCGCCGACACGACGGTCGTCCTGCTCGCGCCCGGGATGGGCGACGGCATCCAGGCCGCCAAGGCCGGCATCCTCGAGATCGGCGACGTGTACGTCGTCAACAAGGCCGATCGCGACGGGGCCGACCAGGTCGCTCGCGACCTTCGCGGCATGCTCCACCTCGTCGACCGGAGCTCGGGTGGGTGGCAGCAGCCGATCCTCAAGACCGTGGCGCAGGAGGGCGAGGGCGTCGTGGAGGTGGTGGCGGCGCTGGACGAGCACCTGGCCTGGCTGGGGTCCTCCGGACAGCTGGTGCGTCGTCGTGCCCGGCGCGCACGCGCCGAGATCGAGGCCATCGCGGTCGCTGCACTGCGACGGCGCTGGACGGTCGTCGGGGAGCACGACGAGCTCGACGCCCTGGCGACCGCGGTCGTCGACGGGACCAGCGACCCGTATGCGGCCGCGGACCGCCTGCTCGGGCAGCTCGGCACCTGACCGGAGCCGACGGCTGCTGGTCGCTGTCGGCGGGTGCGACGTGTGTACCCTCCCTCGGGTGGACACCTGGGAGCTCGCGGACTTCCCGTTGGAGCCCCAGGACCCGCCCACCGTGGTGGAGGTGACCGGTGCCCTGCTGACGAAGGTCGAACGCGGGCCGCTGCGGATCTACGGGCGCCCCAACCGCTACATCAAGGGTGCTGTCTACGACGCGAAGCGCCACCTGGTGGTCGAGTCGCAGAAGGCAGCGGTGCCCAACTACCCCTGGGTGGCCGCAGACCCCTCCAAACTCTCCCAGCGCGGCAACGTCCGACGCACCCTGCGCGGACGGTGGCTGTACGGCGGGCACTGGATGCAGCACTTCGGGCACTTCCTCATCGAGACGCTGCCCACCTTGTGGCCCGAGGCCACAGGTCTCGACGGCCTCGTGTTCCACAAGTACCACCGGATGCCCTCCTCGGTAGAGCCGTGGATGCAACGGGCCCTCGACCTCGTGGGGATGGCCGGTCTGCCCGTGGACGTCGTCGGGACCGGCTCGGGGGTCATCGAGGTCGAGAACCTCGTGGTCCCGGGACGCCCGGTCGTCCCGGGAGGCTGGGCGCACCCGCAGGCCCGCGAGGTGTGGATGCGGCTCGGCAGCCAGTTCGTCGACCCGGCTGCGCCGCGTCTCGTCTTCCTGTCACGCACCCGGTTCAACGCCGCGCGCGACGCCTCCGGCGACGCCACCGGGACCAAGGCCCGCAGGACGAGCGCCGAGCGCGACCGGGAGCTGGATCACGTGTTCTCCGAGGCCGGCTTCGCCGTCGTCTCGCCCGAGGAGCTGCCCATCGACGAACAGTTCCGTCTGTTCGCCAACGCCGAGGTCCTGGCTGGGTGCTCCGGCTCCGCGCTGCACATGTCGGCCTTCGCCCCGGACGGGGCCAAGGTGATCGAGGTGGGCGACAGCCGCAATGCCGACCGGCCGCAGCGCACCCAGCTGGTCATCGACGCACTGCGCGAGCATCGGCGGCTCTTCGTCCCGGCGGGCGCTTCGGCGCAGAGCATCTCCGAGACGCTGAGCCGTCTCGACCTCTCGCGCTGACGGTCGAGCTGCGCTCAACCGGCGTCGCGAACCGCGAGGGCGCCGCGGGTCGCCGTCGCCGTCTCGAGGGTCAGCCGCTCCAGGCGGTCGATGCTGCGCGGCGAGCCGCCGCGCACCCAGGCCGAGGTGGTGACGACGACGGTGACGTTGCCATCGGTCACCCGGGCGCGGGCGACGGCCCGCACCGCGGCCGGGTCGCCCGGAAGGCCGACCTGGGAGTAGAGGGCCAGGGAACCGTCTGACCACCACCCCTCGATGGCCTCCTGGCTCGTGCGCACGGGTCGGCCGAGCAGGGGGAGGACCTCCGGGTGTGGCCCGTCCAGCGCGTACAGCTCCGCCACGCGGTCCAGTCCGTCCGGTCTGTTGGCCGCGTAGAGATCGACGACGACCTGCCCGCCGTCCACCGGAGCGGTGCGCGAGCCGACGTCGGGCTCCCCGCGCACCGAGCACAGGCCCCGCGAGCCCAGGTCGGAGTCGTGGTGGGACTCCTCGACGGCGGAGGAGGCGTCCAGGCGCCACTCGGCCCGTTGCACCAGTGCCCGCAGGGGGACCCGGTCGCAGACGCTCTCCTGCAGCAGCCAGGGCAACGCGGGCGGCTCAGTCGCCTCGGGTCGGGAGCACGCGGCGACGACGAGCGCGACGAGGAGGAGGCCGGTCGCGCCGAGGCGGCCTGTCACAGTCCACGTCCGCTGGTCTCGTGGAAGAAGCCGGGGCCGGCGGCGAGGTGCGGCTGGCGCGGGAGCCAGGTGCCGACCCGCGACGGGCTCGCCTCCCCGGTCGCCGCCCCGACCTCGAGGGAGGCGATGGTGGCGCGCATCGAGCTCGCGTGGCCGTGGGTCTCGTCGTAGCCCTGCCGGACGGTGTCGGCCACGGCATGGACGTGCTGCAGCAGCCGGGTGTGGATCTCGCGTGCCGAGCCGGCGGTGATCTCGGCCGTCTCGCCGACATCGGTCGGCACCTGTGAGGCGGCGTAGCCGAGCACGTAGGAGATGGTGCCGAGCGTGGCCGCGGCCGCGCCCGCGACGGGGAAGATCACCGCGCCGACGACGCCCGTCACCGCGGTCAGCAACGCCAGGGTGCTCGCTGCCGAGGGGCCTCGGCTGCTCTGGTGGCGTTGGTGCAGCTGGTCGCGCACCACCTCGCTCGCGCAGCCGACGAGGTTGGCCAGGCTCTGCTGACCGAGGTCGTTGACGGCCTTGAGGTGGGCGGTGAGGCTGGTCAGGTAGTCGATGGCCCACAGGTGGTTGGCGCGGATCTGCACCAACGGCTCGTAGAAGCCGTCGAAGAACGCGTCCGCCGCGGCGCCCTCCCAGTCGGCGCCCTCGTTGCGCAGCCCCGCGAAGTCGTCCTGGATGCTCACGTCGAGGGTCAGGTAGAGCTCCACGAGGAACCCCGCCACGGAGCGGAGCTCACTCGATCGGACCCGCAGCAGCGGATCGACGAGCTGGTCGAGCGCCGACCTCGCTGCTGCGCGGAAGGCCCCCGCCTCGGCACCCGCGTCGGCGAGGAACCCCATGTCGATCGGCCCCAGGCCCGGGTGCGGGGCCGGCAGACCCAGGCGCTGTGTCGGGTAGGGGTCCGGAGCCGGCCCAGGGGGTCGGCCGGTGGTGTCGTAGTAGTGCACCTCGAACGGCTCGGTGCGACCGAGGGTCATCGTGCGCGCGGCCTGCACGAAGCCGGGGGAGGGTGTCAGGCACCCGTGTGCCTCGAGACCGTCGAGGACGAGGTCGATCTCGAGGAGCTCGGCGAGCAGGTCGTACAGCTCGTCGAGATCGTGGCGCAGCCGAGTGGCGCAGAAGGTGTCGGGCATGTCAGCCCCCGCCCGCCAGCGGACCGAGGGGAGCCACGGGCGCGACCCCGGCCTCGGTCAGGCGCTCGTCCATGGCCGCGTCGTCGAGGAGCTCACCGGGCCGACACCCGACCGGGTCGCCGGGGCCGGGCGGGGGAGACCACGCCGCAGCCGAGGAGAGCAGGTCGCGGTGCTCGCGCGTCAGGCGCCGCAACGCGTGGGCGGCTCCGTCGTCGGTCCGACGGAAGTCGTCGGCGAGCTCCACGAGCGCCTCGCCCGTGCGGTGCAACCGGTGAGCGGTCACGCGCGCGGCGTCGCAGACCTGCTCGGACTGGTCCGCCACCGCCCACCCGCCGGATCTGCCCAGGCGCCCGGCGATGCCCGTGAGCAGGCCGTGGACGTGGTGGAGCTCGGTGGCAGCGTGCGAGTAGAGCTCCGCGAGGTCGGGGAAGGCGACGTGCCCGGCCTCGTAGAGCTCGTAGACGTCGGCTCCGAAGCGGCTGCCCGAGCCGAGGTCGCGGTCCTGCTGCCGGTGTGACGCCGCCGTCGTCGTGGGGGCCGTCGTGGTCGTCATCGTGTGCTCCTCCCGAGAGCGACGGCCCGAGTGCCGTCGCCACGATGATCGACGGTGCTTGTCGCACCGGCAACCGGCTCGGCGCGGGCCTGTGGACGAACGCCGCCATCGCGAAGCGATCGCGCGACACGGCGTCTCGCCAGGGGCGATCGCCCACACCTGGGGCGCCAGACGCGACAAGATGACCCGATGCTGCCGTTCGACCCGATCGACGAAGCCGCTCGCCAGTGGGGCGAGCGGTGGGGTGGTGTCCCGGCGATGCACGCCGCGACGTCGTTGATGCGGGTCCAGCAGCTCGTGATCGGTCGCCTCGACACGATCCTCAAGCCGCACGACCTGAGCTTCGCCCGCTACGAGGCCCTCGTCCTGCTGACGTTCTCGTCGCGAGGCTCGCTGCCGCTGGGGAAGATGGGCGAGCGGCTGCAGGTGCACCCCACGTCGGTCACCTCGATCGTGCAGCGTCTGGTCGCCCAGGACCTCGTCGTACGACGTCAGCATCCCGACGACAAGCGCCTGGTGCTCGCCGAGATCCCCCCGGCCGGCCGTGAGCTCGTGGAGCGCGCGACCTCGGACCTCGTGGCGGCCGACTTCGGGCTCGACGCGCTGGGTGAGTCCGAGCGGGCCAGCCTCTCGGAGCTGCTCCGGCCGATCCGCAGCGTGGCCGGCGACTTCTGAGCGACCTCCGAGCGACTTCCGAGCGGGCCGTCGGAGTGAACCTCCCCGGGCCTGGGTAGGACTCCGCCGAGCGAGGAGGCCACCATGTACGGAGACACCCGGGTGATCAGGCGCTAGGCCGATCGGATGGACCAGCGGGCGAACGACCTGCGTGCCCAGGGTCGCGCCCTGGTCGCGGCAGCCGACGCCACCGGCTGGGTCTCGCTGTCCGGGGACCGGATGAAGGCGAGGGTCGCCGAACGACGCGCTGGGCTGGACGCCACGGCGGCCGCCTACGAGGAGGCCGCGGCCGAGCTGCGTCAGCACGCGAAGGAGGTCGAGGAGCTCAAGCACCTGATCTCGTTGATCGAGGACAAGGTGCGCGGCCTGATCTCGGGTGCGGTGGACCGGCTCAAGGACGTCGCCGGGGACGTCGTCGACACGGTGGTCGGGGGAGTCAGGAGCGTCTTGGCGGGTGGGGACCACGAGCCCTCGGCAGAGGACCAGCGGCTCGCCTCCTACGCCCCGCCGCCACCGGGCGACAAGGCGTGGCTCGACGTGCCCGACGACCTGGGGGTGCGGGTCTGATGGCGCCGCGCGTGGAGCTCTCGACCGCCACCGAAGCCCGGCCCGAGCCCCGGCCCCAGCCGCTGCCGGTGGTCGTGCGACTCAGCCTCGCCGAGCTCACGGTGCTGTCCGAACGGCTGGGGGGCGTCGAGCTCCCCGTCGACCTCCCGGGTGTGGACGACGGGTCCGACGCCGGTGTCGGGGACCGGCTCGAGGAGCGGCTCTCGGGCGGGATCCCCTCTGCCGGCCAGCGTGCTCGGGCCCGCTTGGCCGCGGCCCGGGCCGACGCACGGGAACGACCGCAGGAGGTCGGCCTCCGGCTCCGCGAGCTCGGGCTCGTGGACGAGGGCGGAACCCCCGTGCACGACGTGGTCGCCGCCTTCGGGGTGCTCGCCGGACCTGAGGCCCTGCTCGTCCTCGACCTCGCCCTCACCCGCGGTGCGTCCGAGGACCGGCTGCGCTCGTGGTTCGCCGTCGTCGGCTCCCAGGTGGTCCAGCTCTCGACGGCCTCCGGCCTCAGCTTCGAGCTCGCCTGGTACGACGTCGCCCACCTGCCCGGCGCCCTGGCGCGCGCTGTGACCGTGGAGGACGAGACCGTCGAGGCCAGCGACCTGGCGAGTCCGCTCGTCCTGCCCTTCGAGCTCTTCAGCGACGGCACCGAGGCCGTCCGACGCGGCAGGCAGGACCTGCTCGCCGAGCTGGTCAGGATCGCGCCGAGAGTGACCTCCGTGGCCGGCGAGGAGGTGCCGCCCGAGGAGGTCGCCCCGTTGGTGACCTCGCTGGAGCAGGCGTCCCGCGGCCGGCTGCGGGTCCTCGTCTCAGCAGCCCAGCCCGACGCCGCACGTCGTACGGCCGGGGTCCTCAGCTGGCTGCGCGTCGGCGACGGCTGGCGATCGCTGGCGCCGGTGTCCCGCGACGGCGTGCCGGTCGTGGAGATCTCCGTCGTCGCGCCGCGGGACCTGGCGCGCGCGCTCGCGCCGGTGCTGGCGGAGGTCCTGAGATGAGCGGACCCTCCGGTCCGCCGATCGTGTCGGTCACCGGCGGCGCCGACGGGATCGAGGCGCGCTACACCGACATCGAGCACCTCGCCGCGCTCTTCGACGACGCCGGGGACGGACTGCGTCACGATGCCTGGGAGGACAAGGCCCTGGCGATCAACGGCGACCTGCTGGAGTCCTCGATCCTCTCGCCGGGGAGCTTCGCCGATGCCGAGGGGGCGGTGATCGCAGCGACCGTCGGGCCCCACGGGCTGGCGTTCCGTGCCGTCGGCATGGAGGCCGACGCGCTCAGCATGCAGGTCTCGGTCGGCCTGCTGCGAGCCAGCGACGACCTCGCGCGCCAGGCGATGGAGGTGCTCGACTACGGGGCCGGCTACCTGCTGGGAGCCTCTCTCCCGCTGCTGGGACTGGCCGGACTGCTGGGAGGCACGGCCCTGGTCCTCGGCAACCCGGCCCTCGCTGCCTACCTCGCCGCCCACCCCGAGGCGAGGGAGGCGCTGCTCGACGGGGCCGTCGAGGACCTGGAGGGCTTCCTGGAGGACCACCCGGACCTCGTGCAGCACCTGGTCAACGGCGGTGGAGGCCTGATCGACGGCCTGCTGGGCGACCTGCCACCGGCCGTGCGCGAGGCCCTGCTGGACGAGCTCGGCCTGGACCCCTTCCACGGCACCACCAACGACGCAGCCGGGGACCTCGCCGGGCTCTTCGGTGACACCGAGGTCTCCGTGACGCCGGGAGCCGTGGACCCGCGGGACCTGTCCGCCCCGGGATCGCTCGAGCAGCTGCTGGACAACCTCGGCCTCACCAACACGGGTGCTGACGGTGAGATCGACATCCAACGCATCGGCGATGGCGACGACGCGCGCTACATCGTCAACCTCCCCGGCACCGACAGCTGGGGTGACGACGCCGGTGACGCCCGTGACCTCACCGGCAACCTCCAGCTGGTGGCGGGTCAGGACACCGCCTACACCCGCGGGATCATGGAGGCGATGGCCGCCGCCGGCATCCCGCCCGGGGCGCCGGTGATGCTCGTGGGTCACTCCCAGGGAGGGATGGCTGCCGCGCACCTGGCCGCGGACCCCGACTTCCAGGGTGGGTACGACGTGCAGCACGTCGTCACCGCCGGCTCCCCGACGGCGCAGGTGCCGCACATCCCGTCGAACACGCAGGTGCTCTCCCTGGAGAACTCCGGGGACCTGGTCCCCCTGACCGACGGCGAGGACAACCCGGACGAGCCCAACCGCACGACCGTGGTCTTCGACGGTCGCACCGGCTCGATCGGGGAGAATCACTCGATGGACACCTACTCCGCCGGCGGGGCTGCCGTGGACGCATCCGACGATCCGTCGATCAACCACGCGCTGGACGCGCTGCGCGAGGACGGCTTCCTCGGCAGCGTCGACCCGACGAGCACGCAGAGCTACACGATCGCGCGGGAACCGTGAGGACGCGCAGGGAGCGTGCCTCTCGGCGCCACGCCGTCGTGGCCGTGGCCGCCGTCGCGGCCCTCGTGGTGGGCCCGCTGCTGGGTGGGTGCCAGGGTGAGGCGAGGGACGCCTCGCAGGCCGGGGAGGACCTGCCCGACTGCAGCGCCTCCGAGTGTGCCGAGGAGGTGGCGGCCCTGGCCGACGAGGTCGGGTCGCTGCCCGGCGTCGCTGCCCTGGACGTCTCCTACCGAGCCGAGCAGGTCACCAACGGCGCCAGCGTCATCGGCAGCCTCGAGGTCGAGGACGGCACCGCCTGCGGTGACCTCGAGGACGACCTCGGGCGGCTGCTGTGGCAGTCCCGCATCAGCCCGGTCACCTCGGTCAACCTGCGCTGCTACCTCCCCGGAGCCTCCGGCCCGGACTACGAGACGGCCAAGTACGCGTTCGTGCTCCAGGACGGGGCCGACCTGACGCGGGCCTGGGGCCCGCGCGGAGGCTGATCCCCGCCACACGCCGCGGCGGCCTGTCTCCTAGGATCGGAGCCATGACGCAGCAGCCGTTCAACCGTCCTGGCGCGATCGACCTCTCAGCCTTGAAGCGACCTGCCGCACCGGCGCCCACCGGTGCCGGCGGGGCTCCTGGTGGCGCCGGCGGTGCCGGCGCGTCGTCGTACGCCGTCGACGTCACCGCGGAGAACTTCCAGAGCGTCGTCGAGATGTCGATGACCGCTCCGGTGCTGATCGTGCTGTTCTCGCGCTCGCGGATGCCGGAGAGCGGACGGCTGGCCGACGACCTGGCCACCCTGTCCGGCGAGTTCGAGGGCAAGTTCGTCGCCGGCCTGGTCGACGTCGACGTCGCGCCGCAGATCGCGCAGGCGATGCAGGTCGAGTCGATCCCGCTGGTGGTCGCCGTCATCGACGGTCGCCCCGCGCCGCTCTTCCAGGACGCGATCGGGATCGACGAGATGCGCACGGCGCTGACGCAGGTGATGCAGCAGCTGGCGACCCAGGGGATGACCGGACGCCACCAGCCGTTGGGTGCTGCTCCGGCCGAGGACGACGCCGCCGAGCCGCAGAGCGACCCGCGCTACGCCGCGGCCGAGGACGCCCTGGCGCGCAACGACCTGGACGCGGCGGTCAGCGAGTACCAGAAGCTGGTCACCGCCAACCCCGCCGACACCGAGGCGGCCGCCGGTCTGGCGATGGCGACGGTCCTGCAACGTACGCAGGGCGTGGACCTGGACGCCGCTCGCGCGGAGGCCGAGGCCCGCCCCGACGACGTCGACGCCCAGACCCTGGTCGCCGACCTCGACCTGCTCGGCGGCCGTGTCGAGGATGCCTTCTCACGATTGGTCGAGCTGGTACGACGCAGTGCCGGCAAGGACAGGGACAGGGCGCGCGAGCACCTGCTCGGACTCTTCGCCGCCGTCGGCAACGATGACGAGCGGGTGCTGAAGGGCCGGCAGTCGCTGGCCTCGGCGCTCTACTGAGCCGCATCCCGGCTCGCGGTCGGATCGTGGTGAGGGGCGTGCCGAGTGCGTGACCTGCTCCGCGGTGCCGGCTACCTGCGCAGCGGGTGGTCGTTCGTGCGCGCGCGCCCGCGCCTGCTGCTCCTCGGCATGCTGCCGGCGCTGATCGTCCTGACGGTGCTGACCTCGGCACTCGTCCTCCTCGTGCTCAACGTCGGCGACCTGGTCGGCTGGGCGACGCCCTTCACCGATGAGTGGGCAGAGCCCCTGCGCGCGGTGGTGCGGGTGCTGCTCGCGGTCGCCCTGCTGGTGGGCGCGCTGATGCTGTCCTCGGCGCTCTTCGTGGGCTTGACGCTCACCCTGGGGGACCCGTTCTACGAGCGGATCTGGCGCGCCACCGAGGTCTCGCTCGGTGGCCCGGTGCCCGAGGACGGGGTCGGCCTGTGGCGGTCGGCGCGAGACGCCCTGCGGCTGGTCGCCGTGGGGCTCGGCTTCGCGCTGCTCGTCCTGCTCAGTGGCTTCGTCCCGGTCGTCGGTCCGGTGGTCGGGATCGTGCTCGGTGTGGTGTTCTCGGGTCGCTTGCTCGCGCGCGAGCTGCTCGGACGGCCGCTCGGAGCCCGGGGGCTGGACGATGCCGCGCAGCGTGCGGCCACCTCGGCCCACCGCTCCACCGTGCTCGGCTTCGGGATCGCCACCCACCTCTGCTTCCTGGTGCCGCTGGGCGGCGTGCTGGTGATGCCGGCGGCCGTGGCGGGTGCCACGATCCTGGCGCGCGAGGAGCTTCGGTTCGGGTGACCGCAGTGGCCGGTCGCCATCTGCCGGTCAGGACGACTCGACGACGGCGTGTCGGCGACCCCACACGGCGAGGGCGTCCACGACGGCCACCAGGTCGCGGCCGGAGTCGGTCAATCGGTAGTCCCAGCGCACGGGCGACGACTGGTAGGCCGAGCGCTCGACCACGCCGGCTTCCTGCAGGCTGCGCAGCCGGGCGGCGATCCGGTCGCGCGGAGCGCCGGTGCCCGCGACGATGTCGCCGAACCGGGTGACGCCGAAGGAGAGCTCACGCACGACGAGCAGGGCCCAGCGCTCGCCGACCAGCTCGAGCGCGGCCGCTGCGGGACAGGGGCGACCCGGGAGTCGGGTCGGATCGATCCTGACGGTCGTGGGTGTCGTCATGGGTGTAGCGTCCCCCTCATGAGTTTGGAATCCAAACCTACACCGTTGGTGGCCGTCTCGCTCGGCACGGCCCTGGTGCTGGTGACCTACGTGACCCCGATCGTGTCGGTGCCCCTCACCGCGGTCGACCTGGACGCCGGCGCGGGCTCGAGGGCCTGGATCCTGAGCTCGATGAGCGTCGGGCTGGCGGCGGCGCTGCTGGTCTCCGGCGTCATCGGTGACACCATCGGGCGGCGTCGGATCTACGACCTGGGGTTGGTGCTCCTGGCTGCGGGAGCGGTCGCGTGCGCGTCGGCGTGGGCGCCGTGGGTCGTGGTCGCCGGCCGCTCGGTGCAGGGTGTCGGGGGCGCCGCGATCCTGGCGTGCGGACTGTCGCTGCTGGCGGTGCACTTCGCCCCCGGGCCACCGCGAGTGCATGCCACTGCCATCTGGGGGGCCAGCGTGGGCCTCGGGATCGCCCTCGGCTCGGTGACCGCGGCCGCCGTCGGCGAGATCGGGACCGGTTGGCGCGAGACGTACGCCGTCACGGCGGTGCTCTGTCTCGCTCTGCTGCCGCTGGGGCGCGCCGTACCGGAGTCCCGAGCCGAGGAGCCGCGGCCGATCGACGTACCCGGCCTGGTGCTGCTCGTCGTCGGGATGACCCTTCTGGTCTCGGCGGTGACCGAGGTCCGCAACGGACTCGGGGCGGTGACCGTGGGACTCCTGGTGGCCGCCCTGGTGTGCCTGGCGGCGTACGGCGTCGTCGAGCAGCGGGTCGCGGCGCCGCTCGTGGAGCCCTCGTTGCTGCTGCGTCCCGGGTTTCTCGCCGCCACGCTCGGCTCGCTCACGCTCGGGCTGAGCATGATCGGCGTCGCGTCCTTCGTCCCGACGGTCCTGCAGGTCGGCCTCGGGCACGGCATCTGGACGGCCAGCCTGGTGCCGGCCGTGTGGGCGGTCGTCAGCGTGGCGACCTCGCTCCTCCTGCGGCTGCTGCCGTTCCCGATCGCGGGGCCCCGCGACATCTCCCTGGTGCTGGTGCTCGTCGCGCTCGGCCAGTGCCTGGGCCTGGGGCTCACCGAGGACTCCGGCGTCTGGCGGCTGGTGGTGATGATGGCTGTCGCCGGCATCGGGACCGGTGTGCTCAACGCCGTGCTCGGTCGTGAGTCGGTCGCCAACGTCCCGGCCGACCGCTCGGCGATGGGCAGCGGAGCCAACAACACCGCCCGCTACCTGGGTGCGGCGATCGGCATCACGTTGTTCGTCACGATCGCCACCCATGCGGGCGACTCGCTCGTCGCCGGGTGGAACATCGCCCTCGGCGTGGCGATCGTGCTGTGTCTGGCGGGGGCGGGGGCCATCGCGCTCGTCGGGTCGCGGATGGCCCGACCGGAGGACGTCGCTACCGGCTGAGAGCGGAGACGACAGCAGCCACGGCCGGGGAGGACCGCATCGTGCGGCGGTGCACGGCCACGACGTCGCGGGTCGGCACCGGGTCGTGGACCGGTACGGCGACGAGGTCGCGGCCCAGGTCCGCGCGGCCCAGCCGTGGCACCAGCGCGATCCCGAGCCGGGCGCGCGCGAGCGCCAGGTGCGACTCGTACTCCATCGACTCGTGGGCGATGCGCGGGCGGCGGCCCGTACCGTCGTACATCCGGCTGAGCCACTGCCGACAGATCGTGCCCTCGGGCGTCGCGATCCATCCCTCGTCGACGAGGTCGTGGGGACTGACGCGCTCGCGGCCGGCCAGGGGGTGCTCGACGTGCGTGATGACATCGGCGACGTCGGAGGCCACCGACGTCCTCACCAGGTGGTCGGGCAGGTCGAGGGCGACGTCGCCCCAGGTGTGCACGAGGCCGACCTCGAGCCGGCCGTCGGCGACCAGTGCGACGGTGTCCCACGGCTCGCGCTCGACGAGCGAGATGCGCAGGTCGCGGTGGCGCAGGGCGAGGTCGTGCACCACCGGGGCGACGAGCCCGCGCATGGCGGTGGAGAAGGCCGCGAGGCGGAGGTGGCCCACGACGTGGTCGGCCCGCCGGTGCAGGTCGGCCTCGATCTCCTCGAGGTCGCCCAGCAGGCGGGCGCCGGCGTCGACCAGGTGTCGGCCGTGGCCGGTGAGGATGACACCGCGGCCGACGCGCTCCAGCAGGGGGACACCGGTCTGCCGCTCCAGGCGCTTGACCTGCTGGGAGACCGCGCTGGGCGTGAACCCGAGCTCCGCGGCCGCGGCGACCACGGAGCCGTGGGTGTCCACGGCCCGCAGCGAGCTGAGCGCCTCGAGGTCGATCATGTAGCAATGCTACCGAGAAGCATGAAGTTCGCATCGCTGGTGCTTCATGTTCGCGCGCGTCAGGATGGAGCCATGGATCGCCGCGCCTCGCTGCTCGCTGCTCTGGTCGCCACGATCTGGGGCTTCAACTTCATCGCCATCGACTGGGGCTTGCACGACGTGGATCCCTTGCTGTTCGTGGCCCTGCGCTTCGTGGTCGTCCTGGTGCCCGCGCTCTTCCTGGTGCCGCGACCCGATCTGCCGTGGTCCACGATCCTGACGGTCGGGGCCTTCATGTCCCTGGGGCAGTTCGGCTTCCTCTACGTCGCGATGGACGCCGGGATGCCTCCTGGGCTGGCCGCCCTGGTCCTGCAGGCACAGGTGATCTTCACGGTCGTGATCGCTGCCGGGGTGCTGCGCGAGCTGCCCACCGTCCGGCAGGCGACCGGGGTGCTGCTCGGCTCCGCGGGGCTGCTCGTCGTCGCCGTGGGTCGCGGGGGCGAGGTGCCCCTGCTGGCGCTGGCGCTCTGCCTGCTCGGCGCCCTGTCCTGGGGCATCGGCAACGTCGTCTCCCGCGCCTCGGGCGCCACCGGCGGACTGGCCCTCACCGTCTGGTCGGCGCTGGTCGTGCCGCTGCCGCTGGTGGGGTTGTCGCTCGTGCTGGACGGGCCGCAGACGATCCTGGACAGCGCGGCCGCGTTCGGCTGGCAAGCCGCGCTCTCGACGCTCTACACCGCGGGACTCGCCTCGTTGGTCGGCTACGGCATCTTCAACACGTTGCTCTCGCGCAACCCGTCGGCCGCGGTGGTCCCGTGGATCCTGCTTGCGCCCGTCGTCGCGATGGTCTCCGCCTGGGTGCTGCTCGACCAGCAGCCCAACGTGGCCGAGGCCGGGGGCGGGGTGGTGATGATCGTCGGAGTCCTGGTCGCGCTCCGCTCGGGACGGGAACGCGGCGCGTCCCGTGGCCGGCCGGAGGTCGGCGTGCGGGTGTCGTCGGGCTGACCTGGTCCTCCGGGGTGGGTGTGCTCGGCGCGTGGGTGTGGCGCCCGCGCGCGTAGTCGACCGGGTCTCGCCGTCAAGGATCTCGCTGCGCTCGACCGCTGCGCGGTGCCTTCGGCATCCATTGACCGCGAGCCTCTCCCGGTCGACGGACGGCGCGCTCAACGGCGAGGGCTCCGCCCACGCCGCCGCATGCGCGGGCGCC
>NZZG01000034.1 GCA_002698575.1 Pimelobacter sp.
ATCACGGCTCGACGCGCGGTCGCCCTGCAGGAGCGCGACGTCTGCCCGGTGATCGACGTCCACGGCGATGCCGAGGCGCACCTCGCCGACCCCGCGTGCAAGCGCGTACGGCGAACCGTCCGGGTGGCGCGACGGCGGCTGGCCGAGGCCGGCCACACCTTCGGGGTGAGGGTCGCTCACGACCCCGCGACGCTCGAGGCGCTGCTGCCCGACGTACGACGGGTCTTCGACGTGGCCGAGGCCGACCGGCCACGCCAGCACCTCCTCGACGGCGAGTGGGCGGCGTTCACCTCGGCGATCATCCACGACGGGGTCGCCACCGGCGGGGTCCTCGTCCTGGTCGCCTACGTCGACGACGTGGCCGCCGCCTTCGACATCGTGCTGCTGACGCCCGGCACGATGTCGAGCTGGATCGGGCGCTTCGACCCCGCGCTGGCCGCCTTCTCGCCCGGCCACCTGCTGCAGTGCGCCGGCCTCGACTGGGCCGACGCCCACGGCTACACCACGATCGACCTGCTGCTCGGCGACTCGTTCTACAAGCGGCTGTGGGCCGGCCGGAGCTATCAGACCCTGGAGCTCCTGAGCGGACCGGCGCCGGCCCGCGCGGTCCTCACCGGCGTGGGTCGGCTGCGCGAGAGGATCCGCGCCTGATCGTGCTCCGAGACCGGCTCAGCCCATCGCCTCGTCGCGTGCCGCCTCGAGCCGCTCGCGCAGCGCGTCGGAGCCGATCCAGCGCTCGAGGCTGGTGACGAGGAAGTCCCGGTCGAGCGACGCGGGGCCCCTGCTCGACTCGGTCCAGTCGACGACCGCGCTCACCCGCTCGCCGTCGGTCAGCAGGTTGCCCAGCCAGAAGTCGCCGTGGACGAGGACGGTCCCGTCGGCCCGCCGGGTGAGGCGCTGGAGCTCGGCGAGCACCCGGGCCGCCCGCGCCACCCAGGCGACCAGGGCGTCGTCGTCGAGGCGGTCGAGCGTCAGCGTCGCGCCCGGCATCCACGAGCACCACGAGGAGGCCGCGCCGGACTCCCCCAGCACGCGCGGCGCCAGCGGGAAGCCGGCGACCTCGAGCTCGCGCAGCGCAGCCACCTCGGCGGTGGGGTCGGAGACCAGGTAGCGCCGCTCGACGCTGCTGACCGGGTCTCCCCGCAGGAGCTTGACCTCCTCGCTGTCGCGGTTGCTGACCTTGCCGACCACCCGGTCGGCCGCCGCCTCACCCCGGCCCGCGACGACCAGCCACCCGGGGCACACGCCGAGCAGCCGCTGCGGCGACAAATGAGCCACCGAGCGCAGCGCGGCGCCGCGCCAGCCGCCCACGTGGGCGACGGTCGCCTGCAGCACTGCGGCGCTGGACGTGTCGACCAGGGCGTCGAAGGCCACCGCCGGGGCCTGCGCCGAGCGGATCAGGCCGAAGACCTGGTGGACGCCGAGCCCGGCGGCGACCAGGTCTCGCTGCGTCCGTCGGCGGCCGCGGCACCGGCCCTCCGCGGTCCCCCCGCGAGAGCGGCCGGACCAGCGGTCCAGCACGTGCACCGGGCTGACCCGGTTGTCGCCCACCACCACGACACGGCCGGCCTCGGCCAGCAGCGCCGCCCACCGGGACGCGGGGACGGCGGCTGCCGTGGAGTCGAGGCACACCCAGTCCCAGGAGCCGGCCTCAGGCCCGGCGCCCGATCCGGGCAGCGCCTCGGCGCCGTCGACGACCGTCACGGCCGTCGTGGTCCGTGACAGCGCCCGGTGCGCGGGCGAGTCCGGCGTACCGACCAGCAGCACCCGGTCGCCTGCCCGTACGTCGACCAGGTCGGCCCACGAGGCGTCGCCGGTGGGCAGGTCGTCGCGAGGCTCCACCGCCGCCGTCCTCCTCCGTGGTCTCCACCCCTGGGCGGCTCATCCTTCCGCATCGCGTCCCGGCGCCCGCCACCCACACCGGGAGGGGAGGTCGTCGCGGACCGCCCTCCGGGACAATGTCGCCATGACACACCAGGGCACGGCCGACCCGTGGGGCATCCAGCGCGAGTGGATCGACGCCGACGAGCTCCCCCAGGTGGTGCCCGCCGAGACCGTGGCCCTGATGCGCGCGGCGATCGGCACCCCGCCGGACGACCTGGAGGAACGGGCGCCGGTCGTGACCCGCCCCGGCCGCTCGACCGGCCTGGCCGGCGACGTCACGTGCGAGGACGGCTCGAGGCGGCGGCTCGAGGACGTCGTCCCGGACGACTTCCCGCTCGGCTACCACTGGTTGACCACCGAGGCCGGCACGAGGCGTCGCCTGATCGTCTCGCCCGGCCGCTGCTGGTTGCCGGACGAGCAGACGTGGGGCTGGTCGATCCAGCTGTACGGCGCCCTGTCTACCTCGAGCTGCGGCATCGGCGACCTCGCCGACCTGCGCACGCTGCGGGAGTGGACCGAGGACGAGGGTGGCGGCTTCCTGCTGGTCAACCCGTTGCACGCCACGGCACCGGTCCTCCCGCAGGAGTCCAGCCCCTACCTGCCCGCGACGCGCCGCTTCCGCAACCCGCTCTACCTGCGGCTCGAGGACGTGCCCGGCGTCGAGCAGGTCCTCACCGGCACCGACCTCCCACCGGCTCCCCTGCCGGGAACCGTCGACCGCGACGCGGCCTGGGTGCGCAAGCAGAGCGTGCTGCGAGGCGCGTTCGAGGCTCGCGGCACCGACGCGCCGGGCTTCCTGCGGTGGCGGCGCGAGCAGGGTGCGGCCCTGGAGGAGTACGCCTGCTGGGCGATGCTCGCCGAGGAGCACGGTGGTGACTGGCACACGTGGCCCGAGGACCTCCGCGACCCGCACGGACCCGCCGTACGACGCCTCGCCGGCGAGCGCGCGGACGACGTCACCTTCCACGCCTGGCTCCAGTGGTTGCTGGCCGAGCAGCTGCGCGCGGCCACCGGCGCGCTGACCGTCATCCAGGACCTGCCGATCGGCGTCTCCGGCGGCGGCGCCGACTCGTGGGCCTGGCAGGGAGTGCTGGCCGACGGCATCACCGTGGGGTGTCCCCCCGACGCCCTGAACAGCAACGGCCAGGACTGGGGCTCACCGCCGCTGACCCCGTGGCGGCTGCGCCTGGCCGACTACGCACCGTTCATCGAGTCGGTGCGGGCGACGATCGCCGGTGCCGGCGGCATCCGGATCGACCACGTCATGGGTCTCTTCCGGCTGTGGTGGATCCCGGACGGCGAGGTCGCCACGGCCGGGTGCTACGTGCGCTACCCGTCGCAGGACCTGCTCGACATCGTCTGCCTGGAGTCCCACCGCGCCCAGGCCGTGGTCGTCGGCGAGGACCTCGGCACCGTGGAGGACGGCGTCCTGGAGGCTCTCGCGGAGCGCAACATCGCCAGCTATCGGGTGCTGTGGTTCGAGGACGACGAGCCGTCGACCTGGCCCGCTCTTTCGCTGGCCACGGTCACCACCCACGACCTGCCGACCGTGGCCGGGCTGTGGAGTGGCTCCGACGTGGACGACGTCCTGGCCAGCTCCGACATGGCCGAGAGCGACGTGCGCGCGGGCCGCGCCGAGCTGCTCGAGCGGCTGGGTCGTGCGGGCGTCGCTCCGGGGGCGCCGGTGAGCGACGTGGTGGCGGCGGCCTACCGGCGTCTGGGCGGAGCCGGGAGCCTGCTCCTCGCGCTCTCGCTGGAGGACGCGCTGCTGGAGCAGCGGCGCCCCAACGTCCCCGGCACCACCGCGGACCAGCGGGACAACTGGAGCATCCCGTTGCCCGTGCCCCTCGACCACCTGAGCGCGCAGACGTCTCCGGCCGCCCTGCTCGCGGGGCTCCGCGCGGGCCAGTCCGGCGACTGATCGGCAACTGAGCGGGACGTGATCGGCGACCTGCCCTCCGGGCCGGACTGCCCGGGGCCGTCCCGGGTGTCACCCACCCCCCGGGATGGTGGGGTGGGCCGCTCCAGCGAGCCACTGTGGAGGTCTGCGGGCCACTGTCCGCAGCACCCGATCACGAGGAGAGCAGATGTCGAAGGTCCTGATCATCGGAGCGCACGGCAAGGTCGCCCTGCAGGCGGCCCCCCGGTTGGCCGCGGCCGGGCACGAGGTCAGCGGCGTGATCCGCAAGGAGGAGCAGTCCGACGACCTCCGTGACGCCCAGGCGACGCCGGTGGTGGCCGACGTCGAGCACCTCTCCACCGACGAGATCGCCGAGGTGATGCGCGGCTTCGACACGGTCGTCTGGTCGGCCGGCGCGGGCGGCGGGAGCCCCGAGCGCACGTGGGCCGTCGACCGCGACGCCGCGATCCGGGCGGTCGACGCCGCCGCGCAGGGCGACCCGAGCCGGTTCGTGATGGTCTCCTACTTCGGCGCCGGGCCCGACCACGGCGTGCCGGAGGACAACGACTTCTACGCCTACGCCCAGGCCAAGACCGAGGCGGACGTGCACCTGCAGGCGACCGACCTGGACTGGACGATCCTGCAGCCCAGTGCCCTGACCGACGACGACGCCGGGGTGCACGGCATCGAGATGGGCGACGGGGTCGAGGCCGGCGAAGTCCCGCGCTCGGTCGTCGCCGGGATGATCGCCGCCGTGGTGGAGCGCCCCGGCGCCACCACCCGCCGCGTGCTGGCCTTCAACGGCGGCGAGCAGTCGATCGACGAGGTGTTGACCCCGGGCTGACCGGCCGCTGTCCCCCGGGCCGGTCGGCCCGGGGGTGCGGGCCGGGAACGGTCAGGAGTCGTCGGGATCGGTGGCCGGACCCTCGGCGACCGCGCCGCCCTCGTCCGCCCACTCCGAGCCGGTGTCGTCGTCCTTGGCCGGGTCGGACTCGACGTCCTTCTCGACCTCGGGGGTGCCGTCCGTCATGTCAGGATCCTTCCGGGGGTGGGGCGGGCTGGGTCTGCGGGTCGGCCGCCGGTTGGTCGGGGTCGATGCTGGGCACGACGTCCGGGTTCTCGTCCGGGTCCGGCGCCTGCGGTGTCTGGGTCATGGCTCCATGCTGGCGAGACGCTCACCCGATCACCCCATCCGGGAAGGTGAACGCCGCCCGAGGGCCACGCCCGGTCGCCGGTGTTCTGTCAGCCGGTGTTCGGTCAGCCGGCCTTCGATCAGCCGGTGTTGCGCAGCCCCGCCGCGATCCCGTTGATGGTCAGCAGCAGCGCACGCTGCAGGTCGAGGTCGGGCTCGTCCTCCGGCAGGTCACGGGTGCGGGCCAGCAGGGAGACCTGCAGGGCGTGCAGCGGCTGGAGGTAGACGTCGCGGATGGCCAGGGTCGAGCGCAGGGTCGGGGCGCTGGCGAGCAGCTCGTCCTGACCGGTCACCGCGAGCACCTCCGCGATGGTGCGGGCGTGCTCCTCGCGGATCGTCTCGAACAGGGCCCGCGCCGCCGACTCCTCGGCCGGCACCAACGTGCGCACGTAGCGTGCCGCGATGTCGAGGTCGGTCTTGGCCAGCGTCATCTCCACGTTGGACAGGAACGTGCGGAAGAAGTTCCACGAGCCGTACATCTCGCGCAGCGTCTCCGCGCGCCCCGCCTCGCGCGCCGCCGCGAGCCCGCTGCCCACGCCGTACCAGCCGGGCAGGATCATCCGCGACTGCGTCCATCCGAAGACCCACGGGATCGCGCGCAGGTCGTCCAGACCGCCGGGCCCGCCGGGCCGCTTGGCGGGACGGGAGCCGATGTTCATCTTGCCCAGCTCGTCGACGGGGGTCGCCGAGACGAAGAACGGCACCAGCGCCGGGTCGCGCACCAGCGCGCGGTAGGCCTCCTGGCCCGAGCCGGCGACCTGGTCCATCGTGGCGTTCCAGCCGTCGAGGACGTCCGGGGGCAGCAGCGAGGTGCGGTGCAGGACCGAGGCCTCGAGCACCGAGGCGAGCGCCTGCTCGAGGTTCTCGCGGCCCAGCTGGGCCAGGGTGTACTTGTCGGAGATCACCTCACCCTGCTCGGTGATCTTGATCGGCCCGTCGAGGCTCCCGTAGGGCTGCGACATGATCGCCTCGCCGGTCGGACCGCCGCCCCGGCCCACCGAGCCGCCGCGACCGTGGAAGAGGCGCAGCGTCACGCCGTGCTTGCGGCCCAGGTCGCGCAACGCCCGCTGGGCGCGGTGGATCTGCCACTGGGACGCCGCGATGCCGGCGTCCTTGGAGGAGTCGGAGTAGCCGAGCATGATCTCCTGCACGTCACCGCGCGCGCTCACCACCCGGCGGTACGACGGATCGCCGAGCAGCGCGTCGAGCAGGGGGCCGGCGGCCTCCAGCTCCGCGACGGTCTCGAACAGCGGGGCGAAGCCTATCCGGGCGGTCGCCGGGCGGTCCTCGCCGCCGAGGTCGACCAGGCCGACCTCGCGGGCGAGCACCACGACCGCGAAGAGGTCGTCGACGTCGTGCGTCATCGAGACGATGTAGGTCTCGATGACGTCGGGGCCGAACGTGTCGAGCGCGGAGCGGATCGTGGTGAGCAGGTCGATCACCGCGCCGGCGGTGCCGTCGAGAGCTCCCGAGGCAGCGAGGCCGGCACCGGTCAACGGTCGACGCGCCGCCATCTCCCGCGACAGGACCGCGATCCGGTCGGGACGGTCGAGGTCGCCGTACGGCGTCTCGAGCTCGCCGAGGCGGTCGAAGAGCGCGGCGAGGGCTTCGTGGTGCTTGCCGCTGTGCTCGCGCACGTCGAGGGTCGCCAGGCCCAGGCCCATCGCGGTCGCGGTCCGGATGAGGCGCAGCAGGGAGCCGTCGGCGGTCAGTCGGTCCCCCGAGGCGATCAGGGAGTCCCGCACCAGGGTCAGGTCGGCGAGCAGTCCCTCGAGGTTCTCGTAGTCGCGGCCGGGCTCGTGGGCGGTGGCGTGGGCGAGCCGGTCGCGCGTGCGCAGCAACCGCACCCGGACATAGCTGAGCTTGAGCCGGTAGGGCTCCTCGGCGTTGAGCCGCTTGATCGTGGAGTAGGTGATCGGCAGGGCCTCGCGGTCGGCCCGCAGGCTGGCGGCCAGCTCGTCGGAGACGGTGACCATCCGCGAGGACGACGACAGCTCCTGCAGCAGCTCCTCGACGCCGCGGACCAGCTCGCGCAGGCCGAAGTCGTGCTGCAGGCCGAGGACGTCGAGGGTCACCGCCGGCGTCACGTTGGGGTTGCCGTCGCGGTCACCACCGGCCCAGGTGCCGAACCGCAGGGGGCGTGCGGAGGCGGGCAGCTCGACGCCGAGCGAGGCGAGGCTGCGGTCGAGCTCGGCGAGCAGGTCGGGCACGACCTTCTCGGCGAGCGTCTGGAGGTAGTAGATCGCGGTGCGCGCCTCGTCGGTCGGCTCCGGGCGGTCGATCCGCAGCTCGTCGGTCTGCCACAGCAGGTCGACCAGCTCGGCCAGCCGTCGCTCGGTGACGGCGGCGTCCGTCGCACGACCGCGGGGGTCCTCGGCCCGGTAGGTGACCGCGGCGATCTTGCGGAGCAGGCCGAGCACCGAGCGCCGCGTGGCCTCGGTGGGGTGAGCGGTGAAGACCGGGCGGTACTCGAGTCGTCCGAGGACGTCGGCGATCAGGTCGCGGTCGATGCTGCCGGCCTCGAGCGCCTCGCCGATCCGACGGGTCGTGGCGGCGAGCGGGCGCTCCGGACGGGTGGTGAGCTCCTGCCAGCGGTGGAGCTGCTCGGTGACGTTGACGAGCTGGAAGTACGCCGTGAACGCGCGCGCGAGCACGATGGCCGTCGACGCGTCCACCCCGGACAGCAGGTCGTGCAGGTCGTGCGCGCTGGCGTCGTCGGTGTCCCTGCTCAGCGCGCGCACCTGCTCGACGAGCTCGAGGAGCTCGGCACCCTCGTGCCGGGTCAGCGCCTCGCCGAGCAGGGTGCCGAGCTGCCGCACCGAGGCGCGGAGCGCGGCGTGCTGCTCGTCGGTGGAGACCCCACCCCCGAACTGCACCACGTCGGGGGCGCGGCGGTCGGCCGCGATGAGCTGCTCGGTGGTCGGTGCGGATGCTTCCGGAGACATGCGGACAGTCTTCCGGACCCGCGTTTCAGGCATGTGGCGGCCCGCGATTGCCGCTGCTGCTCCTTCGCCGCGCACCGGCTCAGTCGCCTGTGGCGGATCCCCGCAGCCCGTTGAGCACCAGGTCGGCCAGGGCGCGGTAGGCCGCCGCGTTGTCCAGCCCGGTCGTCTCCTCCAGGGACCCGCTCTGGATCGCGGACATGACCTCGGCGACCACCGCCCCGACGAAGGCGGCGTCGACCGCGCGCCAGCCGCCGTCGTCGGCCCCCTCGGTGACCAGGTCCTGCACGCGGCGAGCCGCTCGCTGGGTGTTGTCGCGGTAGATGTCCCCCGCCGGGCGGTACGCCGCCAGGTCGGCGTGGAAGCGTGGCGAGGCCGGCTCGAGCTCCTCCGCGACGGCGGTGAGGTAGACGCCGAGCCGGGCCCGCGGGCGCTCCTCGGCCGTGACGCGCTCCTCGATGCGGGCAGCCGCACGCCGGAAGTAGTGGCGCACGGCGGCCAGCACGATCTGCTCCTTGCTCTCCGCGACCGTGTAGACGGTCGTGCGGGAGCACTTGAGGGCCGCGGCCAGGTCGCCGATCCCGAAGCTGAGGAAGCCTTCGGTCAGGAACAGGTCCGTGAGCCCGTCGAGGACCTGGTCGCGCCGGGACCCGCGCACGGACGGCAGAGGATCGGGCACCCCGCAACAGTACCAGAATTAGTACTGTAGTATCGCATACGTACTTTCCCTCCAGGAGGCCCCATGCCCGCCCGTCGAGTCCTGCCCACCGAGGAATCCGCCGACCTGCTGCGGCTCGTCCGCCAGATCGCGACCGAGGAGCTGCTCCCGCTGGTCGCCACCGCCGAGGCCGAGGAGGACTTCCCGCGCGAGGTGTTCCGCATGCTCGGCAGGACCGGGCTCCTGGGCCTGCCCTACCCCGAGGAGTACGGCGGGGGCGGGCTCGCCTACGAGACGTACCTGCAGGTCCTCGAGGAGATCGCGGCCGTCTGGTCGTCGGTGGGTGTCGGCGTCTCGGTCCACGCCCTGTCCTGCTTCGGCCTCGCCACCGCGGGCACCGAGGAGCAGCGCCGGGCCTGGTTGCCCGACATGCTCGCCGGCGACCTGCTCGGTGCCTACTGCCTCTCCGAGGCCCACGCCGGCTCCGACCCGGCCGCGATGCGCACCACGGCGAAGCGCGACGGCGAGGACTACGTCCTCGACGGAGCCAAGGCCTGGACCACGCACGGGGGGCAGGCCGACTTCTACAAGGTGATGGCCAGGACCTCCGACGACGGCGCGCGGGGGATCTCCTGCTTCCTCGTCCCCGCCGACGTCGCCGGCCTGACCTCCGACCCGCCCGAGAAGAAGATGGGGCTGACCGGCTCCCACACGACCACGATGCGCTTCGACGGCGTGCGGGTCCCTGCGCAGCGACGGCTCGGCGAGGAGGGGCAGGGTCTCAAGATCGCGCTGGCCGGTCTCGACTCCGGCCGCCTCGGGATCGCCGCGGTGGCCACCGGGCTCGCCCAGGGCGCGCTCGACCACGCCCTCGCCTACGCGCGCGAGCGCACGGCGTTCGGGCGGCGGATCCTCGACCACCAGGGTCTCGCCTTCGTGCTGGCCGACATGGAGGCGGCCGTGCACCAGGCCCGGGAGACGACCCTGCACGCCGCCCGGCTCAAGGACGCCGGTCTCCCCTTCGGCCGCGAGGCCTCGATCGCCAAGCTCACCGCGACCGACAACGCCATGAAGGTCACCACCGACGCCGTCCAGGTGCTCGGGGGCGCCGGCTACACCCGTGACTTCCCGGTCGAGCGCTACATGCGCGAGGCCAAGGTGATGCAGATCTTCGAGGGCACCAACCAGATCCAGCGCATGGTCATCGGCCGGCACCTGGACACGGGCCCCGCGGGCGACATCACGCATCACGCCCCCTCCCACTGACCCAGCCCACCAACCCAGCCCACCGACCCAGCCGACGACCCGGTCCACCGGCCCGCCGGCTCCCCTGGGTCGCACCACACGAGAAGGACACTCCCTGATGGAGATCCGCGACACCACCGCCATCGTCACCGGCGCCGCCTCCGGCCTCGGCGCGGCCACGGCCGCCGCCCTGGTCGAGGCCGGCGCGCACGTGGTCGGCATCGACCTCCAGGCCCAGGTCGACGACGCCCCCACCCGTGAGGGCATCACCTTCGTCGCCGCCGACATCACCGACCCCGAGCAGGTCGCCGTCGCGGTGGAGCAGGCCGCCTCCTTCCCCGAGCCGCTGCGCACCGTCGTCAGCTGCGCCGGGATCGGACCCTCCATGCGCATCCTCGGCAAGAAGGGCCCGCACGACCTGGCCTTCTACGCCAAGGTCGTCCAGGTCAACCTGCTGGGCACGTTCAACGTGATGACGCTGGCCGCCGAGAAGATCGCCGGCACCGAGGCGCTCGAGGACGGCGCCCGCGGTGTCGTGATCAACACCGCCAGCGTCGCGGCGTTCGACGGGCAGGTGGGCCAGGCGGCGTACGCCTCGTCCAAGGGCGGGGTCGTCGGCCTCACGCTCCCGGCGGCACGCGACCTGGCCCAGCACGGCATCCGGGTCAACACGATCTGCCCCGGCATCGTCGAGACGCCGATGCTCGCGACCGTGTCGGACGAGTTCCGCGCCGGGCTCGCCGCCGGCGTCCCGTTCCCCGCGCGGCTGGGCCGCCCCGACGAGTACGCCGAGCTCGCTCTCGACCTGATCCGCCACGACTACATGAACGGCGAGACCATCCGGATGGACGGCGCGCTGCGGATGGCGCCGCGCTGACGGAGGGGCGCGAGCCCCTCATGTCCCGGCTCCGGGCTCAGGGCATCGGCACCGGCGCCAGCGACGTCCCCGGCGCGATGGAGCGACAGTTCGCGGCCGGCTTCCGACCCGCGAGCCGACGACCCAGCCAGGCGTAGGCGTCGCCGATCCACAACGGGACGGTCGTGAAGTGGCTGGTGGCGTCGTACTGCTCATAGCGGACGCGGGTGCCCTGGCGGCAGTAGCGACGGGCGAGCGAGCGCACGTCGCCGGCGATCATCACACCGTCGCCGGGGCCGATCCCGCGCGTCGTTCCGGAGGTGCCCTCGACCTCGCCGCGGGCACCCTGCCCGATGAACATCGGGATCGTGGGTGCAGGCGCCCGGCCGAGGTTGAGCTGGTTGACCGCGCGCACGAAGGCCGGGATCTGCTCGGGGTCGGGGAACCTCTTTCGGGCGATCTTCCTCCACGTGAGTCCGGGGTAGGAGCCGAGCACCTCGACGATCGAGGCCTTCTCCATCTCCTCGAAGACCTGCTTGCCGTAGCGGTTCAGGTAGCGCTCGAGGTTGATCTCGAAGCCACGCGACGCCCCGACCAGCGCCATGGCCAGCACCCCGGCCCAGACCTGGCTCCCCTGGATGTAGCGCAGGTTGCGCGCCGGAGCCACCAGCACCCCACCCTCGGCCGCGCCCACCAGGCGGCGGTTGACGTCGGGGGCATACGACGGCGCCAGCGCCGCCGCCCAGTTGGTCGCGATCGCCCCGCCGGAGTAGCCGAGGAGGCCCACCTTGGCCCGGGGCGCGACCCCGGTCCTGCGGGAGGAGAGCACCGCCCGGATCGAGTCGAGTGTGGTCCGGCCGTACTCGGGGCCGGCGGCGAACTTCGCCGTACGCCCCTGGGTGTCGGCCATGACGACGCTCATCCCGTCCAGCAGGAAGGTCGCGACCAGCGCGGTCTCGGCGTGCACCGCGGCGCCCCCGAAGCTGCGTCCGCCGTCGATGGCGAACGACGGGCCGTCCTGCGGGTTGAGGGAGTCGTAGAAGGACCCGTAGGCGATCAGTCGACGGGGCTTGGCCAGCAGCGGCGGCTGGAGGACGGAGGTGACGTTGACCGTGGGACGCTCGAGCGTGTCCTCGGTGCGGTAGAGGATCTGCACGACGTCGATCGGCAGCGGCAGGCCCTGCAGAGAGTAGGTGATCTCCCGGGTCTTCAGCACCGTGCCGGGCTCGATCGTGCGCAACGGCTTCCTGCCGTCGTACCGACGGAAGGCCTCGGCGCGCGCGGAGGCGCTCGGCGCCGCGCCGCCGGCCGTGGCAGCGACCACCGGGGCTGCGGTGGCCACGGGAGCATGGACGGGCCCGATGACTGGCGCAACGACGGGCGCAGCGGTGGCTGTCGCCGGCGACGGCGCACCGGTGAGCCCGGCCAGCACGAGGGCGACGAGGCAGGCGGTGGCTCGAGCGCCGACCTGAGGACGGACCTGGGCACGGATCACGGTGGGTTCCTCCGGCTGCGGGGCGATCGGGCGCCGACCAGCGTCCGCTCGAGGGCGTCGACCTGTCAATCAGCGGGCGACGACGGTCCGTCCAGCGGACCACCCCGGAGCCCCGCCCCGTACGGCGTCAGCCGCGCTCCTCGCCCGGTACGGCCGTGTGGTGCGGGTGGCCGGCACTGCGCCGGTCCTCCTTCATCTCGGCCTCGAAGAGGTGGCGCTTCCCCTCGACCAGTGCCTCGCGCAGGTCGGTCTCGAGCTGCTTGAACGGGCCGTAGTAGGTGTCGTCGTACTCCTCGACGACCTGGAAGCTCCAGCGCCCGTCGAGGATGTTGCGACCGACCAGCTCGGTGTCGAGCCGGTCGGCGTGCTCGGGGTGACCCGCCTCGCGCAGCAGCTCGACGCCCTCACCCAGCGTCAGGTCCGCGGTCCCGCACAGACGGTGGAAGGCATAGAGGTGGCCGCGGGCCGCCTCCACCGTCTCCAGCGCCTCGCTGACCTTGCCGAGGGCCTCGACGGTGGCGTCGTCGGTCCCGGGTGGCCGGCGGTGCTCGGGCGAGGGGCCTGTCATGACTGGGTCGCAGGCGTCGTGGTGCTCACGCGTCGAAACTAGGTACCGGCGCGACCGACGGCACCACCCCTGGGTGTGGGTGGGCCGAGTCGGTCCGGATCACCCGCGGATCCGCTGGAAGTTGCGGCCGCCGCGACCGAAGCTCGCCAGCACCGCGGGCGGTGGGTCGACCGGCCCGGAGCCCCACCGGCACGCACGCACGTGCGTGAGGTCGACGTCGTACGCCGCGCTGCGCGGGTCGTAGCGCCACGGCCCCTCCAGCTCGCCTCGGTGGAAGAGTCCCTCGCCGTCGCGGGTCCACACCTGCGAACCGCGCGCGACCTCGGCGAACCGGCGCAACCGCGCCGCCGTCCGCGCCTCCCACGTCCGCTCGACCTCGACGATGGCGCGCTGGAGGTCGCGGGGCGCAGCGTCGAGGCGTCCCCCGACCCCGCAGACCCCCTGGTCCAAGGCCCACGCGACCGCGACGGCCCGGTCGACCTCGTCGAGCCGCGACCACATCGGCGCCCGGTAGACGTGCGCCGCAACCTCGGGTCGCGGGCTCACTCGCGACGCTCGGCCAGGTAGGCCAGCCGTCGCAGCGTCTCGACGTTGCGCCAGCTGATCTGCGGATCGCGCGCGAGCCGGGGGACCAGACGGCCGGGACCGCTGACGACGTCCTCGGCGATGGTGACCTCCGCCCCCTCGGGGCGGGCCGTCACCCGCAGCTCGACCTCGGCCCGGCCGGCCGGCCAGCCGTGGGCGCTCAACCTCAGCCTCGAGCCCGGGTCGCACTCGAGCACCTCGGTGATGTCGTCGATCAACGCCGGCCAGGCGCCCACCGAGTGGTGCAGCCTGCTGCCCGGAGCCGGCCAGGAGTCGTCGACATCGCGCATCCGTGAGGCCCCGACGACGAACAGCGGGTAGAGCCAGCCGTCGGCGAGGACCCGCCACACCTGCTGAGGATCGGCCCTGACGACACGTCGACGAGTGCTCATCCGGCAGGCTCCCACGACGACCGGGACCGCTTCGCCACCCCCTCGGGTGGGCACGGAGCGGCTGGGTGGGCACGGCTTCGCGGGCGCCACCCGTGCGGGTGGCGCTGCCGACGGCGGCACCCGTCCAACCTGGAGGTCACACGACAACGGGTTGCCGCGGCAGCCGAGAAGGGAGCCACCATGACCGGACGACTCAACGACAAGCGGATCGCGTTCCTCCTCGCCAACGCAGGCGTCGAGCAGGTCGAGCTCACGACGCCGTGGGCGGCCGTGCGCGACGAGGGTGCCGTCCCCGTGCTGATCGCACCGGAGAAGGGCACGGTGCAGGCCTTCGAGAACGACGTCGAGGAAGCAGACACGTTCCAGGCCGACCTGGCCGTGGCCGATGCGTCGGTCGACGACTTCGACGCGTTGGTCCTGCCCGGCGGTACCACCAACCCCGACAAGCTCCGGTTGGTGGACGAGGCGGTGGCGTTCGTCAAGGCATTCGCCGAGGCGGGCAAGCCGATCGCGGCCATCTGCCACGGCCCGTGGACGCTGGTCGAGGCCGGGGTGCTCCGGGGCAAGACCCTCACCAGCTGGCCGAGCCTGCAGACCGACGTGCGCAACGCCGGCGGCACCTGGACCGACGAGGAGGTCGTCACCTGTGCGAGCAACGGATGGACGCTGGTCACGAGTCGCAACCCCGGGGACCTCGACGCCTTCACCGCTGGCGCGATCGACGCGTTCGCGTAGGCGGGACGGGTCTCCAGCCCGGCGTGGTGGCTGCCGCCCGCGTCACGAAGCCGGGTACGGCGACCCCTTGAGCAACGCGGCCAGGTGCGCGGCGTTGCGTGCCGCGGTGGCGGTGGTGCCGGTGGTCTTCTCCGGCGCCGGATCGAGGTCCTGGTAGTCCGTGCCCTGCATCGCCTCACCCACCCAGTAGGTCACGCCCTGGGCGGGGATCGTGTAGCCGACGTCGTCGAGAGACTGGAACAGCTCGGCCGAGGTGTGGTGGGCACCGTCCTCGTTGCCGACCACGGCGACGATCGCGACCTTGCCGAACAGGACCGGCCGCCCCTCGTCGTCGGTCACGGCGATCTCGTTGTCCAGCCGCTCCAGGACCATCTTGCAGACCGAGGCGGGCTGGCCCATCCAGATCGGCGTGGCGAGCACGAGGATGTCCGCGTCGAGCACCTGCTGGCGGATCGCCGGCCACGCATCGCCCGCGCCCTCGTCGTCGGTGACGCCGAAGCGCACGTCGTGGTCGACGACGCGCACGACGTCCGACGAGATCACCCCGTGCTTCTCGAGCTCGGCGAGCACCTCCCGCCCGAGCTTCTCGGAGCTGGAGGCTGCCGGTGAGGCCTTGAGGGAGCAGACGAGGGCGAGAGCGGTGAGGTCGTGGGACATGGTCCGATGCTGGCCCCCGCGCCGCCGCACCCCAACCCCCGACGGGGTGACCCGCGGAGGCGAGCACGGCACGCGTGCCATGCTCGTCGTATGAGCGATCTCAGCGCCGGGGCCAACGAGCTGCTCCGCCTCCACCACACCGGCGACATGCTCGTCCTCCCCACCGTCTGGGACGCGTGGTCGGCGCGAGCCGTCGTGGACGCCGGCTTCCCGGCGCTGAGCATCGGCAGCCACCCGCTGGCCGACTCCCGCGGACAGCAGGACAACGAGGGGATGTCGCTGGCTGACGCCTTGGAGGGAGTCGCGCGGGTGACTCGTGCGGTCGACGTGCCCGTCACCGCGGACGTGGAGTCGGGCTATGACACCCCCGCGGCCGAGCTGGTCGAGCGGGTCCTGGAGGCCGGCGCGGTGGGCATCAACGTCGAGGACACCGTGCACAGCGAGGGCCGGCTGCGTGAGGTCGCCGAGCACGCCGACTACATCGCCGCGATCCGTGCTGCCGCCGACGCCGCGGGCGTCGCGCTGGTGATCAACGCCCGCACGGACGCGTTCCTGGGCTCGGTCGTCGAGCTGGACGAGCCGTTGACCGAGGCGATCCGGCGCCTTCAGGCGTGCGAGGCCGCGGGGGCGCGGTGCGTCTACCCGGTGCGCGTGCCGGACGCCGCGTCCCTGCACACCCTGCTCGCCGAGCTGTCGGGCCCGGTGAACATCACCGCGCACCCCGTGGACGGCGCACCCTCGGGCTCGCGCGAGGAGCTGCGTGCCGCCGGGGTCCATCGGATCACCTTCGGGCCCCTGCTGATGAAGGCGTTGACCGGATCCGTCGCCGACCTGGTCACGCCCTGGAGCTGAGCATCACCCCCTCGGCGTCGTCGGAGGCTCGACCAGTCACCCGTGCGGGGGTTGGGGAGGGCCTGCCGCAGCGGACAGAGTCGGAGGCGTGAAGCTCCCCTCCCCGCGCGGCCCGCTGAGCGAGCGGGTCGTCACGGCTCTGCGCCAGCCGCCGCGCTCCCACGTCCAGCTAAAGCGCACGCCCGAGCGCGACCGGGACGACGACGCGTTGACCCTGTGGATCCTGCACGAGCTGCACTACCGGGGTTTCGAGGACGTCGACGAGCGTTGGGAGTGGGCGCCCGCCCTGTCCTCGGTGCGCCGGCACCTGGAGGAGGAGCTCGAGGCGCGACTGCGCGTCGACTTCGACGACCACCTGGCATCGTCGGGCCTGAACGACGCGGTGCGCGGGCCCTCGGGTGCTGACGGCCTCGTGGAGGTGCTGCTCTCCTTGATCGAGGGCCACGACGGGCCGTCCCTC
>NZZG01000035.1 GCA_002698575.1 Pimelobacter sp.
CCGCTGGTGGGAGCCGACGAGATCGCCCCCGGCGCCATCTGCGTGAACTTCAGCCAGTTCCGCAACTTCGACGACTCGGTCCACGACAAGGCCTCGGTCTTCATCCCGCGCGTGGGTCCGATGACGGTGACGATGGCGATGCGCAACCTCGTGCGCCTGGCCGCGCTGTAGGCCGGGCTGTTGCCCGCGTCGCCGGGCTCAGCGCAGCAGCCGCTCGCACTCCTGGATCAGTCGCGCCCGCAATGGCGCGCCGCGTTCGGCGAACTCCGCCTGCGCCGCGGCGTAGACCCGCTTGCCCTCGGCGGTCTCGATCGGCACCGGCGCGAACGGCTCGCCGTCGATCTCCAACCCCGTCAGGTCGTACGGCGCGGCGCGCATGTCGAGGACGCGGATCTCGCGGGCCAGCTCGAAGCAGTCGGCGACGAGGTCGGAGGCGATCATCGGCGTGAGCCGGAAGGCATGCTTGTACAGGTCCATGCCTGCGTGCAGGCACCCCGGCTGCTCGAAGGCGGCGCGGTCGTCGCGGCCGGGGGAGAGGGTGTTGAGCGGGCGTGCCGGAGCGGTGAAGAACCGGAAGGCGTCGAAGTGCGAGCACGCGATCCGGTGCGACTCCACGACCTCGTCGGTGCCCTGGGCCCCGAGCCGCAGCGGCCAGTCCGCATGACGGGTCTCGTCCTCGTCGAGCCGGTAGACCATCGCCCACTCGTGCAACCCGAAGCACCCGGTGTGCGCCGGACGCGAGGCGGTAGCGGTGAGCACGCGGTGCAGCGCGGTGATCAGCGGCCGCTGCGAGTCGACGTACGCCGGGTCGACGTGGGCGCCGTCGTCGGTCGCCGTGTAGCCCTTCAGACCGGCGTAGTCGCCCGCCCCGCCGAGCAGCTCCACCCCGGCGCCGGGGTGCCAGCGGCGCAGCTGCGCGGGACGCTGGGAGTAGTAGGTGAAGAGGAAGTCGTGCACGGGGTGCTTGACCCGGGCGTCACGGCGCTCCAGGTGGGGACGCACGAACGCGTCCACCCGCTGCGCGTGGGAGAGCGCCCGGGCCCGCCAGGTGGCCTCGGCGAGCGCCCCCACCCGGGCGGTCGGCGCCACGGGCTCAGTCGACACGTTGCATCTCGTGCAGGATCTCGACCGGGGCGAAGCCGAAGCTGATGTTGGTGCGGTACATCGCGGCGTTGGCGGGGTCCGTCCACGTGTGGATGGCCTGACGCTCGGGGTGCTCGGCCTCGACGATCGCGCGGGTCGCCTGCTTGAGCTGCATCCCGAGCCCGCTGCCACGGTGCTCGGGCATCACGAGCGTGTCGTCCTGCAGGGCCACGTGGTCGGAGCGGTCGAGGAGGACCACCGAGTAGCCGCCCATCGCGCCGTCGGCGACGCGCCGCGCGGCGGCGACGATCGTGATGTAGGAGCGCGCCGTGCGCAGCTCGCTGTCGGCCAGCCGCGCCTCGTGGATGACCACCGGGGTCGCATCGATCTGCCCCGTGGGGACGTCGAGGTTCATCTGGTTGCGCATCGACAGGTACGCCGCGCGGTGCTCGTCGGGGCACCGCCCGGTCCACGTGACGATCTCGTAGCCGGGCACCTCGCGGGTGAGCAGGTCCGCGGTGATCGGGTCGGCGGGCAGCCGCATGGCCAGGTGCTCCTCGGTGTGCACGCTCGTGAAGCCCAGCGCGGTGGCGAAGTCGAGGCCGGCAGCCGAGCCGCCGAGCGGCAGGTACAGCTCGCCGATCACCGTGGTCCGGCCGTCCGCGCGACGGATCTCGTCGACGGCCTGGTGCAGCGCCGCACCGGTGCCGCGCCGCCGGTGCTCCGGGCGCACGTGGATCTCCAGCTCGGCCAGGTGCTCGTTCTCGGTCTGGCTCAGGACGAGCTCCGCCGTGCCCACGACCTCGCCGTCGCGTCGTGCGGCCAGCAGCACGCGCCGCACGAAGGCGCTGGGGTGCTGCACCGATGCTGTCAGCGCGGGCAGCGAGCGTTGCAGGGCTAAGGGGCGCTCGTGGTTTACCGACGCCGACTCCGCGCCGTGCCACGCGGCCAGGGCGACGTCGTCGTGGACGTCGACGAAGGAGATGGTGGGCGCGCTCATGGCCACCACTCAACCCGCGGAGCCCGATGCGGGCAAACGAGATCTCGCGCCTGCGTGCACTCGGGGACGGGCCACACGGTGTGACCGACCGGAGGAGTCCCCGCGACCCACCCGCTCGCTAGGGTCGGGGTGTGCGTATCGCGAGATTCACCACCGGTGACGAACCCAGCTACGGCGTCCTCTCGGGCGAGCTCGACGACCTCGGGCAGCCCGAGGAGGACGCGGTCCTGGTCGCGCTCGCCGGGGACCCGATGTACGTCGGCCTCAAGCTCCTCGAGACCGAGCACCGGCTCGCCGACGTGCGGCTCCTGGCGCCGGTGCTGCCGCGGAGCAAGGTGATCGGGATCGGCCGCAACTACGCGGCGCACGCCGCCGAGCTCGGCAACGACGTGCCCGACGAGCCGCTGATGTTCCTCAAGCCCAACACCAGCGTCGCCGGTCCGGACGACCCGATCTTCTACCCGCCGCAGACCCGGAACCTGCACTACGAGGGCGAGCTGGCCGTGGTCATCGGGCGGATCTGCCGCGACGTCCCGAACAACATGGACGACGTCAACAGCGTCATCTGGGGCTACACGATCGGCAACGACGTGACGGCCCGCGACCTGCAGAAGTCCGACGTCCAGTTCACCCGGGCCAAGGGCTTCGACTCCTTCTGCCCGCTCGGTCCCTGGATCGAGACCGACCTGGACCCGCAGCACTTCATCGACGGGGTGCGGCTCCAGACGCACCTCAACGGCGAGGTCGTCCAGGACGGCTCCACGGCCGACATGATCTTCGACATCCCCGCGCTGATCGCGCACGTGTCCAGCGTGATGACGCTCCTGCCCGGCGACGTCATCCTCACCGGCACCCCCGAGGGCGTCGGTCCGATGGAGGTCGGTGACGAGGTCGAGATCTCGATCGCCGGCCTCGGCTCTCTCACGAACAAGGTGGCCCAGCGTTGAGCACCCCCGACCAGCCCGTCCCCGAGCACGACCTCACCGACCACGACGTACCGGCCGGGGCTCGCCCCGTGCGGGTCCGGATGGCGCCGAGCCCGACCGGCAGCCCGCACGTCGGCCTGGTCCGCACCGCCCTGTTCAACTGGGCCTTCGCCCGCCACCACGGCGGCACGTTCGTCTTCCGGATCGAGGACACCGACATCGCCCGCAACACCCAGGAGTCCTACGACGGCCTGCTGGACCTGTTCGGCTGGCTCGGCCTCGACTGGGACGAGGGTCCCGGCGTCGGTGGACCCTACGGGCCCTACCGGCAGTCCGAGCGCGGCGACCTCTACCGCGACGCCCTGGCCCGACTGACCGAGGCGGGATACACCTATCCGTGCTACTGCACCAACGACGAGGTCGTCGCCCGCCACCAGGCGTCCGGCTCCAAGCGTCAGGGCTACGACCGGTTCTGCCGCACCCTGACGCCCGAGCAGGTCAACGCCTTCGAGGCCGAGGGCCGCTCGGCCGTCACCCGCTTCACCATGCCCGACGGGGCGATCGTCTTCGACGACCTCGTGCGCGGCCAGGTGAAGTTCGACAGCCGCGACGTGCCCGACTACGCGCTGGCCCGCGCCAACGGTGATCCGCTCTACCCGCTGGTCAACCCCGTCGACGACGCCCTGATGGAGATCACCCACGTCCTGCGCGGCGAGGACCTGCTCTCCAGCACACCCCGGCAGATCCCCCTGTACGCCGCGCTGGCCGAGGTCGGCATCGGCTCGGGGGCACCGGCCTTCGGCCACCTGCCCTACGTGATGGGGCAGGGCAACAAGAAGCTCTCCAAGCGCGACCCCGAGGCGGACGCCCTGGGCTACCGGCGCTCCGGCTTCATCCCCGAGGGACTGCTCAACTACCTGGCGCTGCTCGGCTGGGCGATCTCGGGCGACCGCGACATCTTCTCCCTCGACGAGATGGTCGAGGCCTTCGACATCAAGGACGTCAACCCCAACCCGGCCCGCTTCGACCTGAAGAAGGCCGACGCGATCAACACCTCGCAGATGCGCCTCCTGTCACTGGAGGAGATCTCCCACCGGGTGCTCCCGTTCCTCCAGGAGGCCGGAGTCGTCTCCGACCCGGTGACCGACGCGGACGCCCGGCTGCTCGAGCTGGCGATGCCGTTGATCGCCGAGCGGATCAACAAGCTCGCCGAGGCGCCCGACATGCTCGGCTTCCTGTTCGTCGACGAGGCCGACTTCGTGCTCGACGAGGCCGACGCGGCCAAGCTGCTCGACGAGGCCGGGCTGGAGGTCGTGCAGGCGGCGTACGACGCGGTCACCCCGCTCGAGGTGTGGTCGACCGACGCGATCCAGGCAGCGCTGCAGCAGGCCCTGGTGGAGGAGCGCGGGCTCAAGCCGCGCGTCGCCTTCGGGGCCGTGCGGGTCGCGATCACCGGTCGGCGGATCTCCCCGCCGCTCTTCGAGTCGATGGAGCTGCTGGGTCGCGAGCGCAGCCTCTCTCGCCTGCAGAGCGCGCTGGGCTGAGCTCGTGAACGACCCGGAGCAGCCCTCCTACGGTCCTCCGCCGACCGGCGCGCCGTACGGTGCTCCCGTGGCCGCCTCGCCCGGGCCGGATGCCGAGGAGGTCGCCGGGCTGGAGTACCACCGGATCTACCGTGCGGGCCGGCGCGGCTGGGGCTGGTACGTCGGCGGGATCGCCACGCTGGGCGTCTTCTTCCTGCTGGTCAACGTCATCATCGTGATCGTCGGCTCGATCGCCGTCCTGCTGGCCACCGGGACGCCGTTGGACGAGCTGGGGGACCGGTTGACGGCCCTGGCCGACACGGGCGACGTCACGCCGTCGGTGCTGCTGTTCCTCAACGCCGTGCTGATCCTGACGATCCCGGCCGCCTGGTTCTGCACCCGGGTCTTCCACGACATCAAGCCGCGCTGGCTCGCCTCTGTGGCGCCCCGCATCAGGTGGAAGTGGCTGCTGATCTCCTTCGGCCCGGCGCTGATGGCCCTGGTGGTCGCCATCGTCCTGGGGGCGTTGCTGCCCGGTGCCGAGAACGAGGACGTCACCGGGGGCGCCAACGCCTTCACCGACACCACGCGTGACTTCCTGCTCGTGATCGTGCTGCTGACCCCGCTGCAGGCCGTGGCCGAGGAGTACGCCTTCCGCGGCTACCTGACCCAGGCGTTCGGCAGCCTCGTGCGCGATCCGGCGAAGGCGCGCTATCTCGCGGTGATCGGACCTGCTGCTCTCTTCGCGGCGGCGCACGGTGGACAGAGCCTCCCGGTCTTCTTCGACCGCCTCGCCTTCGGCCTGGTTGCCGGCATCCTGGTGATCGCCACCGGGGGTCTCGAGGCGGCGATCGCCTACCACGTGCTCAACAACCTGCTCGCCTTCGGCATCGCGCTCTTCTTCGGCGACATGACCCAGGCCCTCAACCCGGGGGAGGGGAGCTGGTGGGACGTGCTCGTGAGCACGGCCAAGTCCGGCATCTTCGTCGTCCTGACCATCTCCCTGGCCCGCAGGATGGGCTTGCAGACGCGGACGGCACCGGGCGTTTTGGAGGCGCCGCGAGGCCCCGTGTAGTGTTTCTCCTCGGTCCTCCGGACTGCTTCCGGGCGGTGTCGGAGAGACCAAGCTCTACTGATTCAGTAGGGTTAATGGGATATGGTGTAATTGGCAACACGACTGGTTCTGGTCCAGTTATTCTAGGTTCGAGTCCTAGTATCCCAGCGGATTGTGAGCCCCGAGCATCACCTGGGGCTCTCGATTTGTGGCAGCGGCCCAGCGTTGGCTAGGCTCTGCCAGGTTGTTCAGGCCCCCGTTGTGTAGCGGCCTAGCACGCCGCCCTCTCACGGCGGTAGCGCCGGTTCGAATCCGGTCGGGGGTACACGGTCGAGACCCCTCTGATTCTGCGGAGACGCAGAGCAGAGGGGTTTTCTCCATTTCCGCCCTGCTCCGCGAGATGTCGGCGTCGGGGCAGTGCCGGTGTCCGGTCCGGCGTCCGTCGTCGCGCACCCACCGGGGTAGGGGCGATGGTCACCGCCGGTCGGGACACGGGGCCCTGCCACGAGTCCCGTCCGACGTCGAGGCTGGGGACATGCCGAAGTCGCACGAACTCGACCTCCCCACCTGTGAGCGACTCCTGTGGCGCGGCGCCTTCGGCCGTGTCGGTATGGTCTCGCCGCGCGGTCCGGAGATCGTCCCGGTCAACTACGCGGTGCACGGTCAGGCCGTGCTCGTGCACACGGCCGCGGACGGGATCCTGGCCCGCCACGCCAACGGCGCCGACCTGGTCTTCGAGGTCGACGCGGTGGACCACGACTACTGGCGCGGGTTCAGTGTGGTCGCGCGCGGCAGAGGCGAGCTGCTCGACTCGCTCCCTGAGGGCGCGACGCCGCCGCGGGCCTGGGCCGGCGGCGAGCGCCGCCAGGTGCTCCGCATCGCCTGGAGCGAGCTCACCGGTCGCGCTGTCGGCCGAGCCACCGGACTCGAGGCGCTGCTCCCGGTCCACCGGGCGTTCGGCTGACGAGGACGGGACCAAGGACCCTGCCTCATCGGGGGCAGTCGCTCGAGGATGGTGGACATGCCCGTCATCACCACACTGAGTACTGCCGAGTCAAAGCCCACCGACCGCCGGATGCGCGTGGGCGGCGTGGGCCCCGAAGCCGACCGGTGCTCGCGGCGGGTTCGCCGATGACCGCGGTCCTGACCGGGCTCGCGCCGGCAGACGTGTTGCTCGCGGACGGCTCGATCGCCGTCGTTCGCCCCTTGCTCCCGAACGACGGACGAGCTCTGCACGACCTGCACGAGCGCGTGTCGGACGAGGCCATCCGGCTGCGGTTCTTCAGCACCGGCAGGAAGTCGGCCCACACCTACGTCGACCATGTCCTGGCCGGCGAACAGACGCTCGCGCTCGTCGCTGAGCAAGGCGGCTCCTTGGTCGGCATCGCAACCGCCGAGCCCATCGACGAGCACCGGTACGAGGTCGCGTTCCTCGTGGACGACGACGCCCGCGGCCGGGGCGTGGGCACCCTTCTTCTCGAGCACCTGGCGGCGCTCGCGCTGTCACGTGGCATCACGCAGTTCGAGGCCGACGTGCTGACCGAGAACCACGCCATGCTGACCGTGTTCGCCGACGCCGGATCATCGACGTCGCGCTCCTCGGACGCCGGGACCATGGTGCTGGCCCTGGAGACGTCGGCGACCGATGTCAGCCTGGCCCGAGCCGACGCGCGAGAGTTCCAGGCCGAAGCCCGGTCGCTGGCTCCGATGCTGCACCCGCACTCGGTCGCCGTGGTCGGCGCCCGCTCCGACGGCACCGGCATCGGTGCCACCGTCCTGCGATCGGTCCAGGGGGGTCAGTTCGAGGGCAGCCTTCACGCCGTCCACCCGAGGGCGACTGCGATCGCGGGCGTGCCCGCGCACCCGTCCGTCCGCGACGTCCCGGGCCAGGTCGACCTCGTCGTGATCTGTGTGCCCGCGACCGCGGTGGACTCCGTGCTGCACGACGCTGCGGCGGCCGGAGTCCGAGCCGCCGTCGTGGTGTCGTCCGGGTTCGGAGAGCTCGGCGACGAAGGTGCCCGGCTGCAGCGTCAGATCTCGACCACTGCTCGCACGCTGGGCATCCGTATGGTCGGCCCCAACTGTCTCGGTGTGCTGCTCAACCACCCCGGGATCCGCCTCAACGCCACCTTCCACGATGCTGTGCCCCCGGTCGGCGGACTCGCGGTGGCCAGCCAGTCGGGCGGGGTCGGCATCGTCCTCGTCGACCTGGCCCAGGAGCTCGACCTCGGCGTGCACACCTTTGTCTCCTTGGGGAACAAGGGCGACGTGTCCAGCAACGACCTGCTGGCGGCGTGGTACGACGACCCCGACATCACCGCGGCCGCTCTCTATCTGGAGTCGTTCGGCAACGCCGCCAAGTTCGCCCGGTTCGCGCGCCGCTTCGCCGAGCGCAAGCCTCTGCTTGCCGTGGTCGGCGGACGGTCGGCCGGCGGCAGCCGCGCCGGAGCATCCCACACGGCCGCCGCAGCGTCGCCGTCCGTGGGGGTCGATGCACTGTTCGCCCAGGCCGGCGTCATCGGCTGCCGCGACGCCGAGGACCTCGCGCGCACGGCGGTCCTGCTCACCCAACAGCCGCTGCCGCGCGGACGCCGGCTGGGGATCTTGTCGAATGCTGGCGGCATGGGGGTGCTCGCGGCCGACGCGGCTGCCGGGGCGGGGCTGGACGTCGTGGAGTTCTCGCCGGCACTGCAGGCGCGCCTGGCCGCCCTCGTCCACGGAACGACGGGGACCAGCAACCCCGTCGACGCCGGCGCGGGGGTGGAGCCTCCGGAGCTGGGCGCGATGCTGGACGCGATCCTCGCCTCGGGTGAGGTCGACGCGGTGCTGGTGGTGCCGGTGGCGACGGGGATCACCGATGGTGCGGGAACCGTGGCGGAGATCGCGCGGGTCCGGGGCCGACACCCCGAGCTGCCGGTCGTCGCAGTGCCGCTCGGGGGACTCCCGGTGGCGGGCACCTCCGACCACCCGATCACGTGCTACCGCACGACCGCCTCTGCCGTGCTGGCGATGGGACGCGCCGCTCGGTACGCCGAGTGGCTGACCGTCGAGCGCACCGCGCCCGCGCGCAGCAACCCCGAGCAGGTCGTCCAGCTCCGCGCTCGCTGCCGGGACCTGCTCGAGGACCGTCCCGAACGAGGTTGGCTGGCGCCGGAACACATCGACGAGCTGGTGAACGCCTACGGGATCAGCCTGCTCGGGAGGACCGCCGGCTCCGGGGCGGCGGCGGGTGTCGTGGCTCGCGACCTGGGCTTCCCGGTGGCGATGAAGGTCGCCGACCCCGAGGTCGTGCACAAGACCGACCGCGGACTGGTCCGCATCGGTCTGCGGACGCTCAGCGAGGTCCGAGAGGTCTATCGAGCGTTCGCCCGAGAGCTCGGGCGCCCGCCCCAGGTGCTGGTCCAGCCGATGGCCTCCGGCGCCGAGGTCGCGCTCGGACTGGTGCGCGACCCGGCCCTCGGCCCCCTGGTCATGGTGGCCGCGGGAGGGGTTGCCACCGACGTCTGGGACGACCGTGCCTTCCTCATGCCACCGCTGGCTCGGGCGGACGCGGCGCGCGCGGTGCGATCACTGCGGTTGTGGCCGTTGTTGGACGGCTTCCGGGGCGCGCCTCCAGCAGACGTCCATGCTCTGGAGGGGATGCTCGAGGCACTGGGCCGGCTGGCGGCCGACGTGCCCGAGATCGCGGAGCTGGACCTCAACCCTGTCCTGGTGGGTCCACACGGTTGCGTCGTCGTCGACGCCCGAGTCCGCCTGGCCAGCCCGGTGGGTCCGGCCGGGTCGGCTCCCCGTCAGCTCCGGCCCGTCGGCTCCTGAAGCCGGGCACTGCCCAGCTCGACGACGCGGTCGACGAGGTCCAGTCCGATGGGCGTGTGGGTGATCCAGACGACCGAGCGCCCGCGCGTGCCCGTGAGCAGCTCGTGGGCGAGCTCGGAGGCCGTCGCATGGTCGAGATGGGCCGCTGGCTCGTCCAACACGAGAACCGGCTGGTCGGCCAGCAGGGACCGGGCCACGGCGAGGCGTGCCCGTTCCCCACCTGACAGGCTGGCATGGCCGTCGCCGAGCCAGGTGTGCAGGCCCTCGGGCAGCTCGTCCAGCCAGGAGCCGAGGTGCGCCAGGCGAAGCGCCCGTTCGACCTCGGAGTCGGTGGCGTCCGGACGGGCCAGGCGCACGTTCTCGACCACCGTGGTGGCGAAGACGTGCGGATCGTCGTCCACGATGCCGGTGACCTTGCGTACGTCGTCGAGGGACAGCGATCGAAGGTCCGTCCCGCCGTGTCGGACGCTCCCGGCGGCGGGGTCGAGGAACCGCAGCAGTAGCGCTGCGAGCGTGCTCTTCCCTGACCCCGAGGCGCCGACGACGGCGACCCGGTCACCGGATGCGAGCTCCCAGGTGCACGGGTGGGTGGGGGGCGCATCGGCGGCCCACCTGCCTTGCACCTGGTCGAGCGACACGCCGTGGTCGTCGGGGAGTGGCCCGGACACCGTGTCGCGGACAGCTGGCGCCGTGCGGTCGAGAGCAGACAGGCGAGCCGACGCAGCATCGGTCCGCACCGAGAGTGCGCCGGCGTCGGCGAGCGGGAGGGCGATGTCCACGAGTGCCAGCGGCACGAGGACGAGCAGCGCCATCACCGGGCCGGACACGAATCCGTCGCGGACCGACGGTGCCGTCGCGGCAGCCACCAACACCATCCCCACGCCGGCGACCAGCAGGAGCCAGGCGCGGGCGGCACCTGTCCACGACGCGGCCGTGCGCGCCGCTGCGCCGAGCCGGTCGCTGACTGCGCCGATGACGTCGACCACGCGATCCTGGTCCTGCCACATCCGCAGTTCGCGGGCGACCTGGACGGCGTCGACCACGCGGACCGACAGCTCGGCCCGAGCGCTCACGGCGCCCCGCTCGGCGCGCGCCGCCCCGTGGCGACCCACGAGGTAGGCGACGGGTCCGCCCAGCAGGCAGCACACCGCGACGATCGCTGCAGAGACGGGGTGGAGGAGCGTGGTGACTGCGACAGCGATCGCGCTGACGATCGCGAAGCTGTGGAGCGGTATCCGCACCCGCAGTTCGCGGTCGACCACACTGTCGACATCGTCCACGATCGAGGTCAGCAGGTCGCCACGCCGACGGCCGAGCCGGCCCGGGGTGAGAGGCACCAGCGCGTTGTAGACCTGGACCCGCCGCCGGGCGAGGAGCCTGAGCGCTCCATCGTGGGACCGCAACCGCTCGACGTAGCGCAGGACCGGTCGGGCCAGGCCGAACGCACGGACCCCGACGATCGCAACCAGCATCGTCAGCACGGCCGGTTGGGTCGAGGCCTGGACGATCAACCAGCCGGCCGTCGCGGTGAGCGCCACACCCGAAGCTGAGGCGAGCGCGCCGAGGAGCGTGCTGAGTCCGAAACGAGCGTCCGGGAGGTCGTCGAGCTGTGCCTGCGAGCTCTCGGGTGCCAGGCGATCGCCGCTCCGCTGTGACGAGGGAGCGACAGCTCTGTCGGGGCGGGCACCCATGATGATGTGGTTCTCGGCGACGTCCGAGAGGGCGGTCCGGTGCGCCACCACCACGACGGCTCCCCGCTCGGCGAGGGACACCAAGGTGTCGGTGATGACACGCTCGGTGATCTCGTCGAGATGGGCGGTCGGCTCGTCCAGAAGCATCCACGGGCGATCCGCGACCACGATCCGGGCCAGCGCAAGGCGGGCGCGCTCCCCGGCCGAGAACGTGGCGCCGTCCTCGCCGACGGCGGTTTCCAGGCCTGCCGGCAGGTCCTGGACGAGCTCCTCGAGGGCGACCTGGCGAAGGGCCTCCCACAGAGCTTGGTCCGGCGCCTGGCGCGCACCGAGGCGGAGGTTGTCGGCGATGGAGCCCTGGACGAACAGCGGCCGCTGGGGGAGCCAGGCCACCTGCTCCTGCCAGCGACTACCGCCGATCGCGCGGCCGGCGGCCGTGATGGTGCCCGCCGATGGGTGGACCAGGCCTGCCAGGGCGTCAAGCAGCGTCGACTTGCCGCAGCCGGACGGGCCCGTGATCACGGTGAGACCGGTGGCGGGGATCGTCGCGTCGAGCCCGGAGAAGGCCGGGACTGTGCGTCCGGCGTGGGTGACCGCGACGCCGCGCAGGGTGAGGGCGGCATCGGTCGCGAAGGGCTCGTCGTCCACGCGATCGGTCGGACCCTTCGCCTCGAGGAGGTCACGGGCGGCCTCGAACGTCGCGACGCCTTCGGCGGCGGCGTGAAACTCCGCACCCACGCGCCGCAGCGGCCAGTACGCCTCGGGTGCCAGCAGCAGCACCACGAGCGCGGTGTGGAGGTCGAGCGACCCACCGGCGAGCCGCACGCCGGTGGTCACGGCGACGAGGGCGACGGACAGGGTGGCGACGAGCTCGAGCACGAGGGAGGAGGCGAAGGCGATCTGGAGGGTACGGAGCGAGGCGATCCGGTAGCGATCGGTGATGGCCGCGATCCTCGACGACTGCGCCCGAGCCCGTCGGTGGGCCACGAGGACGGGAAGCCCTCTCACGACGTCCAGGAAGTGGCTCGAGAGAGACGACATCTCATGCCACTGCTCGGCGGCGCGGTCCCGGGTGGCCAGCCCGACCAACGCACCGAACACCGGCACCAGGGGCAAGGTGCAGACCACGATGAGCGCGCTCAACAGATCCTGGGTCGCGATGGCCACCAGCGTGAGCACCGGAAGAGCGGTGGCCAGCACGAGTGCGGGCAGGTACCGGGTCAGGTAGGGCTCTGCGGCACTCACTCCACGGGTGGCGAGCACGGAGACGGCGCCCGTCGAGGCGGTCGTGTCGCTCTGGACCACGGCTCGAGCGAGTTGGCGGCGCAGGGAGGTACCCACGACGGCGGCAGCGGCGGCCGCTGCGGCGTCCCCGAACCACCCCGCCAGCCCACGCGCAGCGAGCAGGAGGGCGAGGACGACGGCCGGCGCGAGGATGCCATCGCCGTGCAGGACGGCGATGACCAGGGCCGCCACCGCCCAGGCCTGGCCGATGACCAGCACGCACGTCACCCCTCCGCTGGCCACGATGGCCAGCAGCTGGCGCCGGGCGGGCGCCAGCTGCGTGCGAAGCCAGGGGTCGGACGGTCTCATGCGCCGCTCGTCGCCCGCGTCGGGATGTGGTGGACGGCGATCCGCTTGCGGAACACCCAGTAGGTCCACCCCTGGTAGACCAGCACCACCGGGGTGAAGATGACCGCGACCACCGTCATGATCTTGAGCGTGTACGGCGTGGCGGCGGCGTTGGTGGTGGTGAGCGAGACCCCCTCGGCCAACGACGAGGGCATCACGTCGGGGAACAGGCCGAGGAAGAGTCCGGCCACCCCCAGGGCGATGGCGACGAACGTGCCGAGGAAGCCCCACCCCTCACGACCCACGCGCACGGCCGCGAGACCGCCGAGCAGGGCGACCGCGGCCAGGATGAAGGCGGCTGCCGAGGCCACCGTGCCCGTCGTGACCTGCGTCCACAGAAGGAAGGCAACCGTGACACCCGCAGCTGCCACCCCGACGCGCAGAGCGAACGTCCGGGCGGCGACCCGGATCGGGCCGTCGGTCTTGAGCGAGATGAACATCGCTCCATGGGTCAGGAAGAGAAGGAGCGTGGTCGCGCCCCCCAGCAGGGCGTAGGGAGTGAGCAGGTTGAAGAACCCGCCGACGTATTCCATGTCGGCGTCGATGGGCACGCCCCGCAGGATGTTGGCGAAGGCCACGCCCCACAGGACGGCGGGAAGGAACGAGCCGATGATGATGGCCAGGTCCCAGTTCCGACGCCACGCGTCGTCGTCCCGCTTCGCCCGGTACTCGAAGGCGACACCGCGGACGATCAGCGCAACCAGGATCAGCAGCAGGGGTAGGTAGAACCCGCTGAACAGCGTCGCGTACCACTCCGGGAACGCCGCGAACGTGGCGCCGCCGGCGACGAGGACCCAGACCTCGTTGCCGTCCCAGACCGGACCGATGGTGTTGATCAGAACCCGCCTCTCGGTGTCGTTCTTCGCCAGGATCGGCAACAGCATGCCGACGCCGAAGTCGAACCCCTCCAAGCAGAAGTAGCCGATCCACAGGACGGCGATCAAGCCGAACCAGACAGTGGTCAGTTCCATGGTCGTATCTCTCGTCTCGTGGTCTCAGTACGCGAAGGCCAGTGGCTTGTCCGCGCCGGGCTCGGACTCGTCGGGCGGCTCGATCTCATCTGCACCGCGACGGATGTAGGTCATCAGCAGGCGCACCTCGACCACCCCGAGGACGGTGTAGATCAGCGTGAGCACGATCAGGGACGTCGCCGCCTCGAAGGTGCTCACTCCTGGCGACACCGACTGGGCGGTGGTCATCAGTCCGAAGACAGCCCAGGGTTGCCGGCCCATCTCGGTGAAGATCCAGCCGAAGGAGTTGGCGAAGAGGGGCAGGAAGGGGAGGGCGATGGCAGACCACAGGATGAGCCGGCCCTGGGGGACTCGCCCGCGCCGTGTGGCCAGGAGGATCCATCCGGCAATGGCGGCAGCCAGGAGGCCGAGCCCGATCATGATCCGGAAGGTCCAGTAGGTCAGCGGAATGATCGGTGTGTAGTCGCCCGGGGAGTAGTACTTCTCACCGGGGTCCTGGCCGTACGTGTCCTGGTACTGCTCCCGAAGCTGGTTGATGCCTGCGACGGTGCCGTCGGTGCTGCCGGTGCCGAGCCACGAGAGGAGACCCGGGATCGTGATCGCGAACTTCTCCTCGCTGCCGTCGAGTGACCCGATGGTGAGGAGGGAGAAGTCGGCCGAGGTCTCGGTGTCGTAGAGGCCCTCGGCGGCCGCCATCTTCATCGGCTGGACCTCGGTCATGATCTTGCCCTGGACGTCGCCGGAGGCGGCCACACCCAGGCCTGCGACGAGCAGCACCGCGGCACCGGTGCGCACCGCGCGGGTGTAGAGCTTCACGTCCTGGGCCTTGCTGGCTCTGCTGGCCTTGCGCAGGTGCCAGAACGCGATACCGACGACGAAGGCTGCCCCGGTCATGTAGGCGGACAGCACGACGTGCGGGAAGGTCACCAGCTGCACCTTGTTGAACAGCACGGCGGCGAAGTCGTTCATCTCGGCGCGACCGGTCTGGGGGTTGAACCGGTAGCCGACGGGGTGCTGCATCCAGGAGTTGGCGGCGAGGATGAAGTACGCCGAGAAGAGGGTGCCGAGGTGCACCAGCCACATGCACGCCGCGTGGGCCTTCGCGGGCAGGCGGTCCCAGCCGAAGATCCACAGGCCGAGGAAGGTCGACTCGAGGAAGAAGGCGAGCAGACCCTCGACCGCGAGGGGCGCTCCGAAGATGTCGCCGACGAAGCGCGAGTAGTCGCTCCAGTTCATCCCGAACTGGAACTCCTGGACGATGCCGGTCACCACGCCGAGAGCGAAGTTGATGAGAAAGAGCTTCCCGAAGAACTTCGTGAGTCTGAGCCAGTGCTCGTTGCCGGTCCGGATCCACGCCGTCTCGTATCCGGCGATCATCGCCGAGAGGCCGATCGTGATCGGGACGAACAGGAAGTGGTAGACGGTGATGATGGCGAACTGCCACCGCGCGATGTCTGTGGGGTCCACGGAAGGCGCTCCTAGGTCATGGTCGGGTCGGTAGCCACGCTAGAAAGCGTTGGCGTCGGCTCCCACGGCCGCTTGACCCGCCTGGTCGGGACCTTGGTCCCGTCGCGGATCGGCCATGATCGGTAGCGCCGCGCCCACGGCGGGTCACGGCGGGTCCAGCACATCGGTGACCGGTCGGCGCGCCGTTCGGGGAAGCTCGCTGCGGCTGATGGGTTGCCAGCCGATCCGCAGCAGGATGAAGGGGAGGGCCAACCCGCCGAGGACCTGGCGCGTCAGCGCGTCACGGGTCTCGGCCACCTCGACCACCTGGCTCAACGGCACGACTGAGAGTCCCTGCGCCGAGGCGGCGAGCCACAGCGCGCTCATCCCCTCGCCGGCCGCCAGCCAGTTCGCGGGATCGTCCTGGTCGCCGCACAGCACGATGAGCCCGTCGGAGCCCTCGACATCGCGGCCTCGATCCTGGAGGAGCCCGGTCGTGAAGCGGTTCTGAGCCCGTGCCATCGACGATCGCTCCGCCGGGAGAATGGCCGACGGGATTCCGTCGACCCGACTGTGATCGACCCATTGGCGGTGTTCGGCGGTCACTCGTTGGTCACCTGCCTGGTTCTCTGCGGCTCGCCCGACGAGCACGTCCGCGTGGAAACGCTCGGTCACATCGACGAGGGGGAGCGCACGTGTCCCTCTGGACGCGGCCGCGCGCGCCAGGTCGCCCAGGGTGGAGTCCGGGACTGGCCACGAGGTGAACCTGCGGCGGTCGGTGCAACGCTCGTCGATGGCGCGAAGGTCCGCGCCCGCATCGTCGGAAGGTGTCCCCGGAGTCAAGGCGATGCTGGCCAACAAGCTGGCGGACGGACCCTGGGGGAGACGCTCGACCTGGGTCGCCCATCCCAGGGCCGCGGCGGCCACCACCGCGTGGTGCAGAGCCGCGCCGCAACTCAGGGTCAGGTTGCGCCCCACGGGGTCGGCCGCGCCCAGCTGGCGGGTCCGATCGGCGTACAGCTCGAGTCCGGCCGAGCTCGTCCGCCACAGCCACGGTTGCGTGTTGTGGATGCTCGGAGCCCGCGTGGCCAACTCGACGATACGCCGCCGCGGCTGAGTGGACGGTGTGGTCATCTCAGCACTCCTTCTGTCTGGTGGGGAAGCAGGTGCACGAGGCTGCCCCAGAGCGTCGGCAGCGGCGTAGAGGCGTTGGTCCCGCCCACCGACGGACCTCAGCGCCGCGTCGAGCGCGTGCTCGAGCTCGGTGGATCGAGCCTCCTGGCCGCAGCGCTCCGAGCGGCAGGGACCAAGGTCCCGTCGCACCGGGTCGATCAGCCCGGGCTCGCCCGCGGACCGGGCCCTACTCTGGTGTGGTGAACGACGCCACGGACAACTCAACCGCGGTGGTGCCGGGGGAGCCCATCAAGGTCTTCCTCCTCGACGACCACGAGGTCGTCCGCCGCGGCATCAAGGACCTGCTCGAGGCCGAGGGTGACATCGTGATCGTCGGCGAGTCAGGCTCGGCCCAGGAGGCCATCCGTCGGATGCCGGCGCTGCGCCCGGACGTCGCCGTACTCGACGGCCGGCTTCCCGACGGCTCCGGTATCGACGTGTGCCGTGAGGTCCGATCGCAGGACCCGAGCATCAAGGCACTGATCCTCACGTCGTACGACGACGACGACGCGCTGTTCGCCGCGATCATGGCGGGAGCGTCGGGCTACATCCTCAAGCAGGTGCGGGGCAACGACCTGGTCGAGACGGTCCGTCGTGTGGCTGCCGGCCAGTCGATGCTCGACCCCTCCATGACCGCACAGGTTCTGGAGCGCGTGCGCACCGGGCCGCCGAAGGACAAGGAGCTCGCGGCTCTCACCGAGCAGGAGCAGAAGATCCTGGGCCACATCGGCCAGGGGCTGACCAACCGACAGATCGCCGAGCAGATGTTCCTCGCCGAGAAGACGGTGAAGAACTACGTCTCCTCGATGCTGGCGAAGCTGGGCCTGACGAGCCGCACCCAGGCCGCGATCTTCGCGACCAAGCACCCGCCCTCCTGAGCGCGTGACCAGGGGACCCGACACTCGGGCACCCTCGTCCCGAGACTCCGCATCGCTCTGTTCTGACATGGTGGCCCCTTGAGGAGGATCACATGAGCGAGTCTCGAGGCGACCACCTGGAGCCGCCCGCACCGAGCGGTCTGCTCGAGGTCGAGTTCGATGACCTCCTGCGCGAGGTGCTGAGGCGGGTCGAGGGAGTCCTGGACGAGCAGGCGCGCCTCCGGCTCCTTCTCGACGCCGTCGTCACCATGGCTGCAGACCTGACCCTGGACGGGGTCCTGGCCAGGATCGTGGCTGTGGCCAGCTCGTTGGTGGACGCCCGGTACGCGGCCCTGGGCGTCCTCGACGTGGGCGACGCGCGTCGGCTGCGGACCTTCATCCACCACGGCATCAGCGAGGACGAGGTGGTCGAGATCGGAGAGCTGCCGACCGGGCACGGTCTGCTCGGCCTGCTCATCGACGAACCCCGCCCGATCCGCCTGCACGACATCGCCGCGCACCCGGCGTCGTACGGGTTCCCGCCGCACCATCCGCCGATGAGCTCGTTCCTGGGCGTTCCGGTGCGCATCCGCGACAAGGTGTTCGGCAATCTGTATCTCACCGAGAAGGCCGGCGGCGGTGACTTCACCGAACAGGACGAGAGCATCGTCATCGGTTTGGCCGCCGCGGCGGGCGTGGCCATCGAGAACGCCCGCCTGTACGAGGAGTCGGAGCAACGCCAGCTCTGGCTGAGCGCCACCGCCGAGATCACGACGCTGCTCGCCGATGCCGGATCAGGCGAGGAGGCGCTCCAGCTCGTGGCCGACCGCGCCCGAGAGGTGGCAGGTGCCGACGTGGCGTGGGTGGTGGCAGGCGAGGACGGGGAGTCGCTCGAGTTCCAGGTGGTGTCCGGGGTGGACATCGATCTCGACCAGGTGCGAGCCCTCCTCATGCAGTCATCCCTGGCTCGTCACGTCGTCCACAGTGGCACCCCCGTCACCGTGGCGGACCTCGCGAACGATGAACGTGCCGTCGACCCGTCAGCACTGCCGGGCTGGCCACGGCTCGGTCCGGCGGTGATGGTCCCCCTGGGCTCGCGTTCGGGTGCCGAAGGCGTTCTCGCGCTGGCGTGGACGCGAGACAACGCAGGTCGGTTCCACTCGGTCGACGCGGCGTTGCCGGCCAGCTTCGCCGAGCAGGCAGCGCTGGCGCTGACGGTGGCGAGGGCCCGCGAGGACCAGCAGCGGCTGACCTTGTTCGAGGATCGTGACCGGATCGGCCGGGACCTGCACGACCTGGTGATCCAACGCCTCTTCGCAGTCGGTCTCGGTCTGCAGGGAGCGGGGCGGCTCACGCGTGACCCCGAGCTCGCCGCGCGCCTCGAGGGTGCGGTGGACGACCTCGACGCGACCATCAAGGACATCCGGCGCAGCATCTTCGCCCTCGGCGCGATCGACGCGACGTCCGACGTGCAGACCGAGGTCACTCGCCTCGTGGACCGTGCCGGGTCGACGATGAAGTTCCGCCCGACGTTGGCGTTCGAGGGCGCGGTCCGGACGCTGGTCGCCGATGAGGTGGTTCCCGACCTGCTGGCAGTGCTCGGGGAGGCACTGTCGAACGCCAGCCGGCACTCCGAGGCATCCACGGTCGACGTCCTGGTCTCTGCCGGGGACCACGTCGCCGTCCAGGTGAGGGACGACGGGAAGGGCTTCGACGCGGGCGTGGATGAAAGTGGCCTGCGCAACATGCGCGACCGCGCTCGCAAGCACGGAGGCGACCTGGTGGTCAGCAGCGCCGTGGGGGTGGGCACGACCCTGACGTGGTCCGTGCCGACGCGCCCCAGCCCCTGAGGGTGGGCGCCCCGCGAGGCAGTGACCGAGAGCGAGTCGCCCTCAGGTGCACAGGCCGGCGGCGAGACGGGCCTGGTCCCGGGCCTCGGCGGCGGCCTGGTCGTCGGGGTCGAGCGTGGGCTCGTCCGTGGTCGGGGCGTCGGTGGGTTCACCGGTCGGCTCGTCGCTCGGCTCGTCCGTGGGCGTCTCGGTCGGCTCGTCGATGCTGCCGACCGAGTCGTCGGCGCCGATGCTCGTGGCGCTGAAGTCCTTCCCGAGCTGCTGGTCGTCCATGATGCGGGCCCACAGCTCGTCGGCCTGCTCGGTCCAGATCAGTCGGTTGGGGTCCAGGGGGTACTCGGCGATCGGCACGGTGATGAACGAGATGTCCGAGAGCCCGGTGTTGCGGAACTGTGTGGCCAGGTCGGCCAGCTTGCCGACCGAGTCGAGGTCGGCGTCGACCTCGATGGAGGAGGTGGCGGCGTTGAGGAAGTTGAAGATGGACAGCGGCTGGGAGAGGATCCCGGCCGACTTGACCTTGTTGATCATCGAGGCGATGAATGCCTGCTGGCGCTTCATCCGGCCGATGTCACCGGTCGCCGACAGGATCGAGCGCTCCCGCACGTAGTTGAGGGCGTCCTGGCCGGTCAGGGTCTGTACCCCGGCGGGCAGGAAGATGTTGTGCTCGGTGTCGTTCACCTCCTTCGGCAGGCAGACCTCGACCCCGTTGATCGCCTCGACCATGTCCTTGAAGCCGTTGAAGTCGACCACCAGGAAGTGGTCGATGTAGATGCCGGTCAGCGCCTCGACGGTCTGGACCGCGCACTGGGCGCCGCCCTCGGAGAAGGCGGTGTTGAACATGACCTGCTCCGCGCCGGCAGCCATCTCCCCGTCGGCGTCCATGCAGTCGGGTCGGTCGACGATCGCATCGCGGGGAAGGCTCACGCCGTAGGCGTTCTTCCGGTTGGCCGAGACGTGCATCAGGATCGTGGTGTCGGCGCGTTCGCCGATGTCGCCGAGACCGTCGATGTCGTTGCCGTCGCCGGAGCGCGAGTCCGACCCCAGGATCAGGATGTTCAGCGGCTCCATCGGTCCGGCGTCCTCGGCAGCCACCGGTTGCTTGGTGGCCTGGTGGTTGATCGCCTCGCCGTCCTCGATGTTGCCGTTGAGCGTGTTGTAGGCGAGCGTCACGGCGCCGACCGTCAGCACGGCGAGCACCAGCTGGGTCACCGCGACGGTCAGCCAGACGTGGCGACGGTGTCGGGTGGGGCGCGCGGGCACCGCTGTTTCCTCGGTCACACGTCACATTCTCACAGACGACCGGTAGCACGAGGCCGGATCGTGCGACCACGGTCGTGTCCGATTTCCGCCGGAGGAGGGATCGTGGGTCCGCCATGATGGACCCGTGACCACGTCCCGCCTCGACCCCGAGTCCTGCTACCGGGCCGTCAAGGCACGTGATCGTCGTTTCGACGGGGTGTTCTACACCGCGGTCCGCACGACCGGGATCTACTGCCGGCCGTCCTGTCCCGCGCGCACCCCGGCGCTGGCCCATGTCAGCTTCCACGTCAGCCCTGCCTCCGCCCAGGCGGCCGGCTACCGGGCGTGCAAGCGGTGCCTGCCGGACGCCACCCCCGGCAGTCCGGACTGGGACGTGGCGGCCGACGTCGCCGGTCGCGCCATGCGACTCATCTCCGACGGGGTCGTGGATCGCGAGGGTGTCGACGGACTCGCGCTGCGCCTCGGCTACACGGCCCGACACCTCGGTCGCGTCCTGTCGGCGGAGCTGGGCGCCGGCCCGCTGGCCCTGGCC
>NZZG01000036.1 GCA_002698575.1 Pimelobacter sp.
ACGGATGCCGAAGGCACCGCGCAGCGGTCGAGCGCAGCGAGATCCTTGACGGCGAGACCCGGTCGACTAAGCGCGCGGGCGCCACACCGACCACGAAGAGGGGTCGACTACGCGGGCGGGCCCCACCGACCCCGAAGATCACCCACGAAGAGCGGGCCCCCACCGACCCCGAAGAACAGCCCGGACGAGTGACGTCAGGCCAACGACGCGACCTTCTCCTTGACCTGTGCCAGGGACGGGTTCGTCTGCGCCGTCCCGTCGGAGTACACGAGGGTCGGGACCGTCTGGTTGCCGTTGTTCGCCTTCTCGACGATCGCGGCAGCCTCGGGCTGCTGCTCGATGTCGACGACGTCGTAGGTGATGCCCTCACGATCGAGCTGGCTCTTGAGGCGGTGGCAGTAGCCACACCACGGGGTGCTGTACATCGTGAAGCTGCTCATCTGGGAGTGTCCCCTCCGGCGTCTAGTCTCGTCCTGTCGCCCGATCCAACCATCGCCTGCCAGGAGTTGTTCCATGTCCACTGGGTCCCAGGGGCCTGATGTCGCGGCACTGCTCTCCGGCCTCGACCCCGAGCAGCGCCGGGTGGCCGAGACGCTGCGGGGGCCGGTGAGGGTGCTGGCCGGTGCCGGCACCGGCAAGACGCGGGCGATCACGCACCGCATCGCCCACGGCGTCCTGACCGGTGTGTACGCGCCCACCGAGGTCCTGGCGGTCACGTTCACCACCCGGGCGGCCGGGGAGATGCGGGGTCGGCTGCGCGGGTTGGGGGCCGGCGGGGTCCAGGCGCGGACCTTCCACGCGGCAGCGCTGCGCCAGCTGCGCTACTTCTGGCCCCACGTGCACGGCACCGAGCTGCCGACCCTGACCGAGTCCAAGATCCCGATGGTGCGCGACGCTCTGCGCCAGCTGCGGATCAACGGCGACCTGGCGCTGTGGCGCGACCTGTCCTCGGAGATCGAGTGGGCCAAGGTCAGCAACGTCCGCCCCGAGGACTACCCGGCCATCGCCGCGGCGCGAGAGCGGTCCGTGGCCCAGCTCGATGTCGACACCGTCGCCCGGGTGCTGTCGGGCTACGAGGACGTCAAGCGCGGACAGGGCCGGATGGACATGGAGGACGTGCTCCTGCTGACCGCGGGGATCCTGGCCGACGACGAACGCGTGGCCGCCCAGGTGCGCCGGCAGTACAAGTGGTTCGTCGTCGACGAGTTCCAGGACGTCTCGCCACTCCAGTCGGCGTTGCTCGACCTGTGGCTCGGCGGGCGCGACGAGATCTGCGTGGTGGGCGACCCCGCCCAGACGATCTACTCCTTCGCCGGTGCCAACGCCGACTACCTGCGCGACTTCCCCCGCAAGCACGAGGCGACGACGTCCATCGAGCTGGTGCGCAACTACCGCTCGACGCCGGAGGTGGTCGGCGCGGCCAACACGCTGCTCGCCGGCACGTCCAGCACCAGCGTCGAGCTGTGCGCTCAACGTGCCTCCGGTGCCTCCGTGGTCTACGAGGGCCACCCGGACGAGGTGGCCGAGGCGGCGGCCGTCGCTGGCCGGATCTCCGCGCTGCGTGCCGACGGCCACGCGCTGTCGGAGACGGCGGTGCTCTTCCGCATCAACGCGCAGTCGGAGGCCTACGAGGACGCGCTGACCGATGCCGGCATCCCCTACGTGATCCGTGGAGGGGCGCGCTTCTTCGACCGCCCCGAGGTGCGCGAGGCCGTGACCCGGTTGCGCGGGGCGGCCCGCTCCGGTGCGAGTCCCGCCGACGGCGACACGTGGGTCGACCTCGTGCGCGACACCCTCGCCGGGATGGGTTGGACCCGCCACGCGCCGGAGGCGCGTGGTCAGACCCGCGATCGCTGGGAGTCGTGGCAGGCGTTGGTGAGCCAGGCCGACGCCTTCGCCGCAGCGAGCCCGGACGCCGACCTCAACGGCTTCGTCGACGACCTCGACCGGCGGGCCTCCGAGCAGCACGCCCCCGTCGCCGAGGGCGTCACCCTGGCGACGTTCCACGCTGCCAAGGGCCTGGAGTGGGACGCCGTCTTCCTCGTCGGGGTCCAGGACGGCACCCTGCCCTTCACCTATGCCACCAGCCCCGCGGCCATCGAGGAGGAGCGCCGTCTGCTGTACGTCGGCATGACCCGCGCCCGCACCGACCTGGTCGTCTCCTGGGCGCAGGCCCGCAACCCCGGTCAGGCCGCTCGGCGCAAGCCGTCCCGCTTCCTCACCCCGCTGCTCCCTGCCTCGGCGCAGGGGCCGCAGGGGGGGCAGCGCCCGAGCAGCCGCAAGGGCGCGCGCACCTGCGTGGAGTGCGGCAAGCCCCTGGCCCCGGCAGACAAGGCGCGCCGTCGCTGTGCAGACTGCCCGGTGCGCTACGACGAGGAACTGTTCGAGCGCCTGCGCGAGTGGCGCAAGCAGCGTGCCGCCGCTGAGGAGATCGCAGCGTTCATGGTGTTCAGCAACGCCACCCTCGAGCTGGTCGCCGAGCTGAAGCCTCGTACGCCGGTCGCGCTGAAGGCGATCAGCGGGATCGGTCCGGAGAAGCTGGAGAAGTACGGTCCGGACCTGCTCGAGCTTGTCGGGTGAGCGTCGACGAGAGCACCGCGGACAAGAAATTCAAGGAATCTCGAGAAATAGTCATAAAATGGTTTGCTCCTTACACGACCGGGCGCGTAGCGTGCTCGACATCGGATAACCAGCCGCGCACCAGGGCCCTGACAAGGCCCGCGCCCCACGCACCGAAGGAGGTGGCCTCAATGGAGAACATCATCACCATGGCGAAGACGACCGCTTGCCCCAGCACCACCAGCATTTCCAGGAACCAGGGCAGCACGTCTGCTTTTGCCATGTCCACGCGCGGCTGCACCTTCGCTGCTCGCACCGCCGGCCAGCTCCTCGGCCAGCAGTGGATCGATGCCACCGATCTCACGATCGATCTGTCGGCCTCCGTCCGCGAGCGCAAGGTTTCCGCCAAGGGACACGTGGGCTTCGCCGCCTACGTCCCGGGGATCCATGCCTGGAGTCCACCTCTGTGTTGATTCATCACCACATGAGCTGCCTCCAGGCCGCGGAACCCGCAAGGGATCCGCGGCCTTTGTGTTTGTCAGGAGACGCATGACCCAGCACAGCACGACATCCATCAGCGATCAGACAAGAAATTTGGAGGTGACCATGAACGCCAACACCCTCGACCGCACCACCGGCCAGGCGGCCACCCTGGGCGGCCTTCACGACGAGGCCGGCAAGGTCGACGAGGCACTGCTGCCCTGCCGGGCGAACAACCCGGAGCTGTGGTTCGCCGAGCTCCCCGCGGACGTCGAGTTCGCCAAGGCCCTGTGCCAGGCGTGCCCGGTCCGGGAGATCTGCTTCGACGGAGCACTCGACCGGCGCGAGCCCTGGGGCGTGTGGGGCGGTGAGCTGTTCCTTCAGGGAGTGGTGATCCCCCGCAAGCGGCCCCGGGGTCGGCCTCGGAAGGACGCCGCCGCATGAGCCTGACCGATCAGCAGGTCGCGAGCACCGCGACCACCTCACGACCACGACAGACCACACACCAGAACCGGAGCACCACCATGAACACGATGCACGAAGACCTCGCGCGGGCCCATATGTCCGCGCGCCTGGGAGAGGCGCAGGAGTTGCGTGCGGGCCACCACCTGGCCCGTGCACGGCGCTTGAGCCGCAGGGCCGAGCGCGCAGCGCAGCAGGCCCGTCTCGCCCTCGCTCGCGCTCTGTAGGACCCCCGGAGCTGTCACCTCCGGACCACCCTGATCGCGGGTGAGTCACTGTTGGATCCAAGGAAACACCGGACGGGAGCCGGGTACGACGTCGCGGACGTCGTACCCGGCTCCTGGTCATTTCGGGGCTCGGGGCCGCCGACCACCAGACGTAGCGTGGGGGCATGAGCCACACCTGCGACCACTGCGGCCGGACCGAGAGTGATGCTGCGGCACTGCTGACGTGGACGACGAGCGTCGAGCGCGACCGGCAGCTGCGCTACTGCGCCGCCTGCTCCCGCGAGCACCTGCGCGCGCTGGAGGGCAAGCTGGATCACGAGTGGTGGTAGCTGCCGACGATCCGTGCCGGGGCTCGGCAGCGAGCCTCAGTAGGGCAGCTCGTCCCAGCAACACCCGCACTCGGGGTGCCGTGGCCACCGACGCAGTCGAGGGACCGGGTGGTGCACGTCGACGGTCGCCGACGAGGTCGACGCCGAGTCGCCGGCCAGGAACGCCATCAGGTCGCGAGCGGCCCAGGCGAGGCCGAACGACCGCGTCAGCGGGCTCAGGGGCGCTGCCGTCAGCTGGGCGAGCTGGGCGAGGAGGAGAGGCCTGCGGGGGTCGTCGGTGGCCTCGGCCGCATCGATGCACCGCAGGCAGGCGGTCACGCCCGGCTCGACGAGGGGACCGATCCGCCAGGATCCCGGGCTGCCGGTCCCGCTGAGGACCAGGTGGGGGGTGCCCTCAGCCACCCAGGGATCCACGCTTGCCCGGGGGAGCGGTCCGTCGGCGCACACGACGACGACGTCCGGTGCCTGCTGGGCCGCCACCACGGGGATCCCGACGGTGGTGAGCACCTCCGCGAGATCACGCGCCGTACGCCCGTCGTCGATCGGGCTGCCGAGGATCGCCACCGTGCCACCACCTCGCTGGGACTGCTCGTCGTCGACGAGCAGGTCCGCCTCGCGCAGCCGACGCACGACCCGGGCCCAGGCGGCCTCGGGGAGGTCGGGTGAGCCGGAGCCCGGCACGGGGCCACCGCTCAGCACGTCCAGGACGGCCAGCGTGTCGGGGTCGGAGGCCAGGATCACCCGCTGCGGGGGATCGAGGCCGACCTGAACGTGCCGGGGGTCGCGACGTACGACGTGCACGCCGCAGCGCAGGCGGAGGGCGGGTGTCGCAGCGGCTCGGGCAGGCACCCGTCGAGGGTCACACAGTTGCGCCGGGTGCGTCGGCCGTCATCCACAAGCCGCGATTGCACAGCGGTGGCGACCCTCCAGCTGGAGGATCGCCACCGGAAGAGCCGCCGACCTGGGACCGGCCGGCAGGTCAGGCCTTGCCGAGGATGCGGTTGAGGTTGGTGCTGCACACGGGGCAGACGGCCTTGGCCATCCGGGTGCCCTTCTCGTTGACGCGCACCTCGCCCTCGGCCTCGCGCTTCTCCTTGCACTTCACGCAGTAGAACTCGCCGCTCCAGGTCTCAGCCATGACGGCCTCCTTGTTGTTGGTGATGAGTCGTTGACGGTCGATCGGTGTCGTCGGGGGCACTGAGCTGGGTCTCAGTGTGTCGGACACTACGGCACCGCGGGGTGAGCCACCCCACATCGACACCCGGAGCTCCTCGGTGTGCGCTCAGTAGGGTGCTGGGCATGGCCGACCTCACGCACCTCCGTCTCGAGCGCCCCAGCGACGGTGTCGCGCTCCTCGTGCTCGACAACCCCGACCTGCGCAACGCGATGTCGCCGGAGATGACCAGCTCCTGGGTGACAGCCATCGACGAGCTGGCGACCGACCCGAGCGTCCGGGTCGTCGTGGTGACCGGCGAGGGCACGGCGTTCTGCTCGGGTGGGATCACCTCGTGGCTGGCCGCCGAGCCCGATGCCAGCGTCGACGAGCTGCGGACCCGGATGATCGCCTTCTACCGCGCCTGGCTCTCCATCCGGAGGCTCGAGGTGCCCACGATCGCCGCGATCAACGGTGCGACGATCGGCGCCGGGCTCTGCATGGCGCTGGCCTGCGACATCCGCTACGCCACGGACTCCGCGAAGCTCGGGATGTCCTTCCTCAAGCTCGGCCTGCACCCCGGGATGGCCGGCACGTTCCTGCTCCCCAACGCTGTGGGAGCCGCTGCCGCACGCGACCTGCTCCTCACCGGCCGGCTGGTGCAGGGGGAGGAAGCGTTGCGCCTCGGCCTCGTCTCACGGGTGCTGCCGCGCGAGGGCTTCCTGGAGGCGGCCCTCGAGGCCGCCGCCGACGTGGCCGCGAACGCCCCGATCGCGACCCGGCTCACCAAGCTCGCCCTGGCCGAGGGCGGTCACCGCGACCTCGACTCGGCCCTGCAGTGGGAGGCCCTGGCCCAGCCCGTCACGATGGCCACCGAGGATCTCCAGGAGGGCATCGCAGCGAGCCAGGAGAAGCGGCCCGCGCGGTTCGCCGGACGCTGAGCGATCCGGACCCGGACAGAAGAAGAGACCCCCGGGCCATCGTGGTGACGCTCGCCTTCCCCTGCGAGCATCACCGGATGGCCCGGAGGCCTCGTCTGGGACGACAACCTAGGGAGTCGCGCGGTCCGCGGTCAATCCGCACGTCGGGCACCTGTGCAGGAGCCTGTGGATAACCCTGTGCACAGGTGGCGAATCCCGTGGAGGAAGCGGGGAGAGGCCTGTGGAGGAACTGCGGTGACAGCACGCCGTACGGCGCTGACCTGGGAGGATGTCGTCCACTGACTGTGGAGAGAGAAATGTCTGACGGAACCAGCAACGACACCGGCTACGACGCTGGTCCGGTCGCAGCCCTGCGCCGGATCGCCTTCCTGCTCGAACGCGCTCGCGAGGACACCTACAAGGTCAAGGCGTTCCGTGGCGCAGCCTCGGCGATCCTGCCCCTGGGGGAGGCCGAGGTCGCGCGAGCCGTCGACGAGGGGACGCTCGTCGATCTGCCCGGCGTGGGTGCCAGCTCGGCGAAGGTGATCGCCGCCGCGGTCCGCGGCGAGGTGCCCGAACGGCTGGCGAGCCTCGAGGCGCAGCATGCCGGACCGCTCACCGACGGTGGTGCCGACCTGCGCGCGGCCCTACGTGGCGACCTGCACTCCCACTCCGACTGGTCCGACGGTGGCTCGCCGATCGAGGAGATGGCGATGACCGCGATCGAGCTGGGGCACGACTACCTGGTGCTCACCGACCACTCACCTCGGCTCAAGGTGGCACGCGGGCTCTCGGCCGAGCGTCTCGCCCGCCAGCTGGGCGTGGTGGATGCCGTCAACGAGCACCTGGGATCGGACGTCGGCTCGGGCTTCACGCTGCTCAAGGGCATCGAGGTCGACATCCTCGACGACGGGTCGCTCGACCAGACCGACGACCTGCTGGCGCGCCTCGACGTCCGCGTCGCGAGCGTGCACTCCAAGCTGAAGATGGACGCCGCACCGATGACCAGGCGGATGATCGGTGCGATCCGCAACCCGCGCACCAACGTCCTGGGGCACTGCACGGGGCGGCTGGTGACCGGCAACCGCGGTACCCGCGGACAGTCGTCCTTCGACGCCCGGGCCGTCTTCGAGGCGTGCGCCGAGCACGACGTCGCCGTCGAGATCAACTCCCGTCCCGAGCGCCGCGACCCGCCCTCGGACCTGCTGGCGCTGGCCCGTGACGCCGGTTGCGTCTTCTCGATCGACTCCGACGCACACGCTCCAGGACAGCTCGACTTCCTCGTGCTGGGCTGCGAGCGGGCCGAGGAGGCCGGGATCGAGGCGGATCGGATCGTCAACACGTGGTCGCGCGAGCGCCTGATGGAGTGGGCCAACCCGTAGTTTGGCGTTAGTTTGCTGTGTCATGGTCTCGCCGGACGTGGAGGTACGCCGTTCCAAGCGGCGACGCCGCACGGTCTCGGCCTACCGCGACGGGCAGCGGATCGTCGTCCTGATCCCGGCGTCGTTCAGCGCCGCCGACGAGGCCGAGTGGGTCGCCTCGATGGTTAAGAAGGTCCTCAAGGCCGAGGAGCGCGCGGCCCTGACCGACGAGGACCTCCTCGACCGGGCGCTCAAGCTCAGCGACGCCTACCTCGGTGGTCTGGCGACCCCCGAGTCGGTGCGATGGGTCACCAACCAGCACTCACGGTGGGGGTCGTGCACGCCCGGTGAGCGCAGCATCCGCCTCTCCGAACGGCTGCAGTCGATGCCCGGCTGGGTGATCGACTACGTCCTGGTGCACGAGCTGGCGCACCTGCTGGAGCCGAGTCACGACGAGAAGTTCTGGGCATGGGTGGATCGCTACCCGAAGTCGCGCAAGGCGCAGGGCTACCTGCTCGGGTGGTCGGAGGGTGCGCGGATCAGTCCGCCCCAGGAGTTCCACGACTGACGACGCGTGCGCGGGCCAGCCGCACCAGGTCGAGCAGCTCGGGCTCCGGGTCGGGCAGGGCGTCGGCCGGCCACCAGCGCACGTCGAGCGACTCCTCGCTCACCTCGGGGACGGCGTCGGCCGCCACGACGGCGAGGAAACGCACGTCGAGGTGGTGCACCACCCGGCCGTCGGTGGCGGTGCCGTCGGGAGGGCGGCAGAAGGGCACCTCGTGCTCGCTCAGCTGCACCGGCACCGGGTCGAGCACGAGACCCGTCAGGCCGGACTCCTCGCGAGCCTCACGGGTGGCGGCGTCGACGAGCCGATGATCACCGGACTCGCAGTGCCCGCCGAGCTGGAACCAGCGCTTCGCCTTGGCGTGCAGGGTCAGCAGCACCCGATCACCGTCTGCGTCGACCACCAGGGTGCTCGCGGTCAGGTGGTCGGGACGGCACGAGCGGCTCGCGCCGTCGGGGTGTGCCCGCAGGTGCGCGACGTAGCGGCGCCGCAGCCGCTCCTGATCGGGCTCGGGTGCGGACCAGGAGCCCAGCGTGGCGAGGGCGTCGGCGTGCAGTCCGCTCACTCGTCAGACGGGTCGCCGTCGAGCAGCTTGCGCAGCTCGGCGTCGAAGTCGGCGTCGTCGAGGTCGGTGGGCGCGGTGGCGTCCTCGCGGAACCCCAGGGGGTCGTCGAGGTCGGCCGAGGTCGGCAGCAGGTCCGGGTGGGTCCAGACACCGTCGCGAGCCTCGGCTCCCTGGCGCGTGCGCAGGGAGCCCCACAGGGTCGAGGCGTCGCGCAGGCGGCGGGGCCGCAGCTCGAGGCCGACCAGCGCCGAGAACGTCTGCTCCGCCGGACCGCCGGCGGCGCGACGACGCCGTACGAGCTCCTGCAGCTTGCCGGCTGCGGGCATCCTCTCGGCAGTCGCCTGGCCGACGACCTCGTCGACCCAGCCCTCGACCAGGGCCAGGGCGATCTCGAGGCGCTCGAGCGCGGCGGCCTGCGCGGGGGAGCGGGGCAGGTCGAAGAGACCCCCCTCGAGCAGCTGCTGCATCGACTCAGGGTCTGCGGGATCGACCCCGCGCAGCTGCTCCTCCATCCGCTGCTGGAGTGCCTCGGCGTTGATCTCGACGCCGCTGGCGTAGTCGGTGACGGCCCCGGTCAGGTGCTCGCGCAGCCACGGGACGGAGCCGAACAGGCGCATGTGGGCCGCCTCGCGCAGCGCGAGGTAGAGCAGGACGTCGTCCTCGGTGACGTCGAGTCCCTCGGCGAAGGCCGTCACGTTGGCAGGGACCAGCGCCGCCTTGCCGGGAGCGCTCAACGGAAGGCCGATGTCGGAGGTGCCGAGCACCTCGCCGGCCAGGACGCCGATCCCGGAGCCGACCTGGGAGGCGAGCATCGCGCCGACCGCCTTGCCGACCATGCCGAGGATCGGTCCGGCGGCGGCCTGGGCCTCGGCGGGCAGGGCGTTGCCGATGCCCTTGACCGACTGCTCGGCCACGGGCTCGACGAGCACCTTCCACACCTCCAGGGTGTTGACGATCCACTCGGCACGGCTCCAGGCCGCGGTGGAGGTGACCCCGCTGGGGAAGTCGGTGACCTCGTCGAGCCAGTGGTCGGCCAGGCGCACGGCGTCGGCGATCGCGCCGGCCTGGCCGGAGGTGGGCGACGGGTCGGGGGACGCGGCGACCGACTTGCGGGCCAGGTCCGTGGCCACGTCCCAGTTGAGGGCGCCGTCGTAGGGCTGCATCAGCGACTGGAGCTGACCGAAGAGGGCGCCCAGGTCGGGCATGCCGCCGGCGCCCGGACCGCCCTGGCCGCCGAACATCCCGGCGAGCGCGTTGAGGTCCATGCCGCCCATCGCGCCGCCCCCGCCGGCGCCGCCGGAGAAGAACTGCTCGAAGGGCGTCCCCTTGAACGGGTTCGCGTCGTCCCCGGGGGTGTCGTCGGGGCCGTTGCGGGGGTCGTCGCTCATGTCTCCACGGTACGCCGTTCGGCCAACGCCGGTCAGGGCTGGTCAGGGCCGGTCAGGGCGGGTCAGGGCTGGTCAGGGGTGGTCCGGACGGGCAGGCGACGCCGGTAGGGTCGCCGACGTGAGCAGCGACCCCAGTCCCGAAGCCGTGCGACTCGTGGCGATCCGCGAGACGCCGCTCGACGTCACCGAGGTGCTCGACAGCCTCGACGAGGACGCCGACGGCGGCGTCACCCTGTTCGTCGGGCGGGTACGCGACCACGACGGAGGTCGCGACGTCTCGGGTCTCGACTACTCCGCCCACCCGAGCGCCCTGGACCGGTTGCGCGAGGTGTGCACCGAGGTCGCCGGACGCCACGAGGTGCACGGCGTCTCGGCCGTGCACCGCACCGGCCACCTCGACATCGGCGACATCGCCGTCATCATCGGCACCGCCGCGGCTCACCGCGGTGTCGCCTTCGACTCCTCGCGCGACCTGATCGACACGCTCAAGTCGACGGTCCCGATCTGGAAGCACCAGGTCTTCGTCGACGGCTCCGACGAGTGGGTCGGCACGCCCTAACCCCACTCACAGCCACCTACCCGCCCACCCTCACCACCAGGGGGTGGTCGTCGAGTAGCCGGCCGACGAGCGCAGCGAGGCGTCGGTGTATCGAGACGTCGGCGAGCCGCCCGCACACCCCAGCCCCACGCTCCTACCCTGTTCATGTGGTCGTCCTCTGGCTCCTTCCTCCCGTCGTGGTGACGCTCGTCGCCATGGGGTGGGTGGCCTGGCTCGGCCGCGAGAGCCGCGGCGAGGTCGACCGCGACCAGGCCGTACGTCGCCTGGGTGCCGCCCTGGACCCGCAACCGAGTCGCTGGCGACCCTGGGCGCGGTCCCGGCCGAGGCCGGGGTACGCCGTCGCCCCGCGCACTCCGGACCGCAGCACGGGCGTCGCGATCCGTCGCCGCCCGCCTGCCGCCTGAACCTCACGGGTCGCTGCTTGGCCCGCAATGAGAGGGTTGCGCCATGAACCAGCGCCTCATCGCCGCGGTCGTCGCCGTCCCGGCCGTGCTCGCGCTGCTCGTTTTCGCCGCCTTCCAGGGCCTGCCGTTCGCGACGTTCGCCCCCGGCGGCACGATCGACGTGCTCGGCACGGACGGCAACGACGCCGAGGTGGTCCAGGTCGACGGGCACCAGGTCTACCGGGACACCGGCCAGCTGCGGATGACCACCGTGCGCGTCTCGCCGGCGGGCGACCCGCCGGACACGGCGTACCTGTCGTTGGCGCGGTTGATGGCGATGTGGTTCGACGGCGACGAGGCCGTCTACCCGTACTCCTCGGTGCACCAGGACGGCGAGACCGCCGAGAGCAGCCGGGAGGAGGGCGCCGTGCAGATGGCGACCTCCCAGGACGACGCGGTGTACGTCGCGCTGACCGAGGACGGCATCGACGTGCCCCAGGTGCTCCAGGTCGCCGCGGTGACCTCCGGGGCTGCCTCGGACGGCATCCTGAAGGTGGGCGACCACCTGGAGAGCGTCAACGGCACCGCGACGCCCGACGACACCGTCCTGCGGCGCGAGATCCAGAAGGGCGAGCCGGGGGAGCCGCTGAGGATCGGCATCGAGCGCGCTGGCAAGCAGCGCACCGTGGAGGTCACCCCGACCGAGGAGACGATCGAGGGCAAGCCGCGCCTGCTCATCGGGATCACCCCGGGCTACGACTACGACTTCCCCTTCGAGGTGAAGATCAGCATCTCCGACAACATCGGTGGCCCCAGCGCCGGACTGATCTTCTCCTTAGCGGTCTACGACACCATCACGCCGGGCTCGTTGACCGGGGGAGCGCGCGTCGCGGGCACGGGCGAGATCGCCCCCGACGGCTCGGTCGGACCGATCGGTGGGATCCAGCAGAAGATCGCCGGCGCCCGCGAGGAGGGCACCGAGCTGTTCCTCGTCCCCGAGGACAACTGCGCCGACGCCCTCGGGGCCGACGCGGGCGACATGACCCTCGTGCGGGCGAGCACCATGCACGAGGTCCGCCTGGCGCTCGAGGCCTACACGGCCGATCCCGAGGCCGACCTCCCGTCCTGCGAGGACGCGACATGAGCGAGCACGACGAGCTCGACCAGCCCGCCGAGGCGCTCACCGCGGACCCGCGCTGGGGCGACCTCGACGCCGATCCCGCGCTGGCCAGCGCGGTCCTGGAGATCGAGCAGCACCTCTCCGGCAACGGCTGGGACCAGCCCGCTCGGCTCTACGCCCTGGTCGACACCGCCGCCCTCGTGCAGCAGGAGCCCGCGCTGGCCAGCGCCATGGGCCTCGACGCCGCAGCCGAGGAGGGTTCCCTCACCGCCGTCGAGCAGGACCAGATGGACCCGAGCCAGCCGCTCGAGGCCGTGCTGGAGTCCATCGAGTGGCCCGCCGGCGTGGCGGGCTGCGCCGCGATGGTCGAGCGCCTCGTGCTGCCGCCCGGCTCCGACGCGACGCTGCCCGAGGACCCCGTGCAGGCGCGGGCCTTCGCCCGCGAGCACCCCGACCGCCAGGAGGTCCGGATCGTGGCCGGGGCCACCCGCGGCGGATCGACGTACTGCGCCCTGCGTCTGCGCGCGCACGACGAGGACGCCTCCGTCGTCGGCGGTATCGACCTCGTCCCGGGGCTGCTGGCGCTGCTCCGCGACACCTTGACCGACCCGCACGACCAACCGGCTCGTGACGAGCCGTCAGAGGAGAAACCGTGAGTGAGCTGTTCGACGACGACCCGAGGGCGACGCCGCCCCCGCGCCAGGCGCCGCCGAGGAGGTCGCGTGCCCTGCTGATCACCGCGATCGTCGTGATCGTGGCCATCTTCGGGCTGACCGGGTTCTCCTCGATCTACACCGACCGGCTCTGGTACCAGTCCGTCGGGTACGGCGGCGTCTTCAGCACGCTGCTGTGGACCAGGGTGGGACTGTTCCTGGTCTTCGGCGCCGTGCTGGGCGGCATCGTGGCGCTGAACATCTACCTCGCCTACCGGTTCCGGCCGCTCTTCCGGCCCAACTCGCGCGAGCAGACCAACCTCGACCGCTACCGCGACGTGATCACGCCGATCCGGGTGTGGGTCGTGCTCGGTGTCGCCCTGGTGGTCGGTGCCTTCGCCGGCGCCTCGGGGATGAGCAACTGGCGCACCTACCTGATGTGGCGCAACGGGCAGTCGTTCGGCACGGACGACCCCTACTTCAACCGCGACATCGGCTTCTACGTCTTCGACCTGCCGTGGGTGCACTTCATCGTGGACTTCTCGATGGCGGTCTTCGTGATCGCCATCATCGGCGCGCTCGTGACCCACTACCTGTACGGCGGGCTGCGACTGCAGGCCGGCTCCGACCGGCTCTCGCCGGCCGCCCAGGCCCAGCTGTCGGTGCTGCTCGGACTCTTCGTGCTGGCCAAGGGCGTGGACTACTACCTGGACCGTTTCGACCTGGTCAACCAGAACAACTCCCTGTTCACCGGGATGAACTACACCGCGGAGAACGCGGTGCTGCCGGCGAAGAACATCCTCATCGGCGTGGCGGTGATCTGCTCCATCCTCTTCTTCCTCAATGTCTGGCGTCGCACCTGGCAGCTGCCCACGATGGGCCTCGGCCTGCTCGTGCTGTCGGCGATCCTGCTGGGGATGATCTGGCCGGCCATCGTGCAGCAGTTCCAGGTCAAGCCGTCGGAGGCCGACAAGGAGGAGCCGTACATCGCGCGCAACATCGAGTCGACGCAGGCCGCCTACGACCTCGAGGACGTCGAGCTGACGCCGTACTCGCCCAACACCTCGCTCGACGCGACCGCCTCCCAGCTGGCCCCGCTGCTCAGCTCGGTGCCGCTGGTCGACCCCAAGCAGGTCTCGCCGGCGTTCGAGAACATCCAGCAGGAGCGCGGCTACTACTCGGTGGCCGAGGTCCTCGACGTCGACCGCTACGAGCTCAACGGCTCCGACCGGGCCATCGTGCTGGGCGTGCGCGAGCTGGACCAGGACGGGCTGAGCCCCGACGCGCGCAACTGGTCCAACCTGCACACCGTCTTCACCCACGGCAACGGCATCATCGCCGCCTACGCCAACCAGCGCGACGCCGAGAACGCCGTCACCTCCGACACCGGTGCCGACGCGCCGTCGTCGTCGGGCGGCCTGGAGTGGGCGCAGGGCATCAACAACGACGAGGTCGACATCTCCGCCGAGCTCGGCGACTTCGAGACCCGCGTCTACTACGGGGAGAAGAGCCCCGACTACTCGGTGGTCGGCAAGTCCTCCGAGGATGCCGAGGACATCGAGCTCAACCTGCCCGTGCCCGGCTCCGACCTGGGCTCCACCACGACCTTCGACGGCCCGGGTGACGCCTCGGTCGGCAGCACGTTCAACCAGCTGATGTTCGCGATCAAGTTCGGGGAGCCCAACTTCCTGCTCTCCGGCCGCGTCAACGGCAACTCGAGCGTGCTCTTCGAGCGCGACCCCACGACCCGCGTGGAGAAGGTCGCTCCCTGGCTGACCGTCGACAGCGACGTCTACCCGGCGATCGTCGACGGGCGGATCACCTGGATCCTGGACGGCTACACCACCACCGACCGCTTCCCGCTGGCGCAGCGTGAGTCGTTCGAGGAGATGACCGACGACGCACTGCAGGTGCAGACCGGCATCCAGACGCTGCCGACCGACGAGATCAACTACATGCGCAACGCGGTCAAGGCGACCGTGGACGCCTACACCGGCGCGGTCACGCTCTACGCCTGGGACGAGGAGGACCCTCTGCTGCGCTCGTGGATGGGCGCCTTCCCGGGCACCGTCGAGCCGAAGTCGGCCATGTCCGACGACCTGCTCGCCCACGTGCGCTACCCCGAGGACCTCTTCAAGGTCCAGCGCTACCAGTACGCGCGCTACCACGTCGAGGACGCCAGCGACTGGTACGAGTTCAACGACCGCTGGGCCGTGCCCGAGGACCCGCAGGCCCCGGGCGTCTTCCAGGCGCCGTACCGGCTCTTCGTCGGGGGCGCGGACGCCTCGAACTTCTCGCTCACCTCGGTCTACGTGCCGTTCCGCCGCAACAACCTCGCCTCGTTCGTGTCGGTCAACTCCGACGCGGACTCCGGCGAGTACGGCAAGATCAGCGTGCTGCGGCTCAACGACGCCGAGGCCACCGACGGGGACCAGACCTCCGGTCCGGGACAGGTCGCCAACGACTTCATCTCCGACCAGCGGATCAACGAGGCGCTGCTGCCGCTGAAGAACTCCGGTGCCCGGGTCACCTACGGCAACATGTTGACGTTCCCGATCAACGACGGGCTGATGTACGTCCAGCCGGTCTACGTCTCGCGGCAGGTCACCGACGCCAGCTATCCCGAGCTGCGCTTCGTGCAGGTGAAATTCGGCGACGACATCGGCTACGGCACGACGTTCCAGAACGCGATCCAGGACCTGTTCGGCTCCGGCACCGGGCCCATCGAGCCCGACCCCGGTCAGGAGCCCGATCCGGGCGAGGAGCCCGACCCCGGGCAGGAGCCCGAGCCTGAGCCGGGCACCCTGCAGGGTCGACTCGACGCCGCCCTGGACGACGCGCTGGAGGCCTTCGACAAGGCCGACGCCGCCCTGTCCAACGGCAACCTGGGCGTCTATCAGCGCCAGGTGGCCAAGGCGCAGGACCTGCTTGCCACGGTCGTCGACCTGCGCGACCGGATCGAGCAGCGCGACGCCGGCAACGAGGGGTGAGCACGCCGAGCCGCAGGGGCGGCAGGCCGCAACCGCGGCCGTGAGCCACCTCTCAGCCACTCGATTTGGCGGCTCCACCCTGAGCCGGTAACGTTCTGTTCACCGACGCGGGGTGGAGCAGCTCGGTAGCTCGCTGGGCTCATAACCCAGAGGTCGCAGGTTCAAATCCTGCCCCCGCTACAAAG
>NZZG01000037.1 GCA_002698575.1 Pimelobacter sp.
ACGTGGTGCGTCATCGGGAAGAGGTCGAAGGCACGCAGCGAGACCAGCCCGTAGCCGCGCTCGGCGAAGATCGCCACGTCGCGCGCCAGGGCCGCCGGGTCGCAGGCCACGTAGGCGACCGCGCGTGGGGACCGCGCCACGACCTGCTCCACGACCCTGCGCTTGGCGCCCTCTCGCGGAGGGTCCAGCACCACGAGGTCGAAGGCGTGGTCGTACGACGTCGCCAGGACCTCGCCGACGTCGCCCGCGCTCGCCTCGATCCCGGGAGCGTTGATGAGGCTCAGCCGTGAGGCGCGGCGATCACCCTCGACCGCCACGACGCGGCCGGTCTCGCCGACCCGGTCGTGCAGGAAGCGCGCGAACAGCCCCACCCCGGCGTACAGGTCCAGCGCGGACTCCCCGGGCTGGGGGTCGAGGTAGGCCAGCACCGCCTCCACCAGGGCGTCGGGCGCCCCGGGGTGCACCTGCCAGAACCCACCGTCGGCGACCTCGAAGTCGACCCCCAGGGCGGCGTGCCGCGGGCCGTGGTGCGCCTCGAGCAGGCACTCCTCGACCGGCACCAGCTCGTGGGAGCGGTGCTTGCGCATCGCCTTGCCGCCGTCGGGGCGCTCGACGTAGCGCTGCCGGGTGCGCCAGCGCAGGCCCTGGTCGTCACCGGGCACCTGCTCGACGCTCACCTCGACCTCGAGACCCGCGAGCCGACGCAGCTGCTCGGCCACCACGTCGCCCTTCAGGGAGCGCTGTCGGACCAGGGACACGTGCTGGAAGTCGCAGCCCCCGCAGGCGTCGGGGCCTGCGTAGGAACAGGGGGCGGGGACCCGGTCGGCAGAGGCGCTCAGCACCTCGACCGCGTCGGCGCGCCAGAAGGTGTCGCCCGTCGATCCCTCGGTCACCTCGATGACGACGCGTTCGCCGGGCAGGGAGTGCCGCACGAAGACCGCCCGCCCGTCCAGGCGGGCGACGCAGAAGCCGCCGTGCCCGACGGGGCCGACCTCCACCTCGGCACGGGTGCCGACCATCGAGGCCCCCCGGGGGCGCCGCGGTCGGTGTCGACGCCGCTCAGCCACGGCGACCGGGGTCGCGTCGCTCGTCGACCTGGCCGCGCCGCAGGTCGCCGGGACGCACCCGGAAGTCCTCGCGCTCCTCGCGCTCGCGGGCGATCTCCGAGGAGCGCAGCTGGTAGGGCACCGAGGTGACCATGACGCCCGGGCTGAACAACAGGCGGCCCTTGAGGCGCAGCGCGGTCTGGTTGTGCAGCAGCTGCTCCCACCAGCGACCCACGACGTACTCCGGGATGTAGACCGCCACCACGCCGCGCGGGTTGCTCTTCCGGATCTCGCCGACGTACTGGAGGATCGGGCGCACCAGCTCGCGGTACGGCGAGTGCAGCACCTTGAGCGGGACGCCCAGGTTGCGCTCGTCCCAGGCGTCGATCAGCCGGTTGGTCTCCACCGGGTCGGTGGCGACGTAGATGCCCTCGAGCACGTTGGGTCGCGAGGCCTTGGCGAAGGCCAGCGCCCGCAGCGTCGGCTTGTGGATCTTGGAGACGAGCACGACCGCGTGGACGCGGGTGGGCAGGACCTTGTCGTCCTCGTCGGCCGCCAGCTCGAGCTGGACCTTGTCGTAGTGGCCCTTGATCCCGCGCATCACCGCGAAGAAGAACAGCATCGCGAGGATCGTGATCCAGGCACCGGCGAGGAACTTGGTGATCAGCACGACGACGAGGACCACGGAGGTGAAGCTGAGCCCGACCGCGTTGATGATCCGGGAGCGGTAGATCTTGCCGCGCCGATCCGGGTCGCGCTCGGTGGTCAGCTCGCGGGTCCAGTGCTTGATCATCCCCAGCTGGCTGAGGTTGAAGGAGATGAAGACCCCGACGATGTAGAGCTGGATCAGCTTGGTGACCTCGGCGTCGAAGGCGATGATCAGCACGATCGCCATCCCGGCCAGGAACAGGATCCCGTTGGAGTAGGCCAGCCGGTCTCCCCGGGAGCCCAGGGCGCGCGGCGCGTAGCCGTCCTTGGCGAGGATCGAGCCGAGGACCGGGAAGCCGTTGAACGCGGTGTTGGCCGCCAGGACCAGGATGATGCCGGTCACGGTGACCACGAAGTAGAAGCCGGGGCTGAAGTCGAGGAAGACCGCCCGCGCGATCTGGGCGATCACGGCGTGCTGGTCGTAGTCCTCGGGCAGCGGCGTGCCGTCGAAGTAGGTCAACCGGTCGAACTCGCGCGGGTCGACGTAGCGCAGGCCCATCTTCTTGGCCAGCACGATGACGCTGACCATCATCGTGATCGCGATCATGCCGAGCAGCAGCAGCGTGGTCGCGGCGTTGCGGCTCTTGGGTCGCTTGAAGGCCGGCACGCCGTTGGAGATGGCCTCGACCCCGGTCAGCGCGGCACACCCCGACGAGAACGCCCGGGCCAGCAGGAAGAGCAGGCCCAACGTCGTGACCGCGCCCTCGTACTCGGGGGCCGGCGAGATCACGAGGTCGGCGCTCTCGACGTCGGGCAGCGTGCCCGCCACGAGCTGGAAGAACCCGAAGAGGCACATCCCGAGGATGGCGAACATGAACGCGTAGGTCGGCCAGGCGAAGAACGAGCCCGACTCGCGGATCCCGCGCAGGTTGCTGGCCATCAGCAGCAGCACCATCGCCGAGGCGAAGAGCGCCTCGTGTCCCTGCAACCAGCCGACGGCCGAGGCGGCGTACTGCGCTGCCGAGGAGATGGAGACGGCCACGGTGAGGATGTAGTCGACCAGCAGGGCGCTGGCCACCGTGGTGCCCGCCGTCCGGCCGAGGTTGACCTGCGCCACCTCGTAGTCGCCGCCGCCGCTGGGGTAGGCGTGCACCGTCTGCCGGTAGGAGGCGATCACCGCCGCCATCACGATCGCCACGGCGATCGCGATCTTCCACGACCAGACGTAGTACGACGCCCCGGCCAGCGAGAGCATGATGAAGACCTCGTCGGGGGCGTAGGCCACCGAGGAGAGCGCGTCACTGGCGAAGACGGGAAGGGCGATGCGCTTGGGCAGCAGGGTCTCCCCCAGCTGCGCACTCCGAAGCTTGCGTCCCAGCAGAATGCGCTTGGAGACGTCACCGACACCCACGGGCGGAACCCTACGGGACGCGGCCCCCGGGTGGCGCTGCCGCTACGGTGAACCCGTGCATGTCGTGATCATGGGTTGTGGACGCGTCGGCTCCACGCTCGCCCGCAGCCTCGAGGACCGCAACCACACCGTGGCGGTGATCGACAGCGACCCGGACGCCTTCCGCCGACTCGGCCCGGCGTTCAACGGCGACAAGGTCACCGGCTACGGCTTCGACCAGCAGGTGCTGGAGAAGGCCGGCATCAAGCGCGCCGACGCCTTCGCCGCGGTCTCCAGCGGCGACAACTCCAACATCATCGCCGCCCGGGTCGCCCGCGAGACGTTCGGCATCCAGCAGGTCGTGGCGCGCATCTACGACCCCGGCCGCGCCGAGGTCTACCAGCGCCTGGGCATCACCACGGTGGCCACCGTGAAGTGGACCGCCGACCAGGTGCTGCGCCGGATCCTGCCCGCCGGCGCCGAGCCCGACTTCCGCGACCCCAGCGGCACCATCCGGGTCGACCAGGTGCCGGTGCCCGAGGTGTGGGTCGGGCAGCGCACCATCGACTTCCAGATGCAGACCCAGTGCCGCATCGCCTGGATCGACCGCCTCGGCGAGGGCATGCTGCCCAACCGCGAGTCCGTCATCCAGGAGGGCGACCTCATCCACCTGGTGATGCGCGAGGAGAACGCAGCCCGCGCCTACAAGGTGATCCAGAACGGTCCGGAGGAGTCCTCATGAGAGTCGCCATCGCCGGAGCGGGCGCCGTGGGCCGTTCGATCGCGCGCGAGCTGATCCACAACGGCCACGAGGTCCTGCTGATCGACAAGAACCCGCGATCGGTGATGCCGGACCGCGTCCCGGACGCCGAGTGGCTGCTGGCCGACTCGTGCGAGATGTCCTCGCTCGAGGAGGCCCGGCTCGACACCTGCGACGTGGTGATCGCCGCGACCGGTGACGACAAGGCCAACCTGGTGACCGCGCTGCTGGCCAAGACCGAGTTCGGGGTCCCGCGCACCGTCGGCCGGGTCAACCACCCCAACAACGAGTGGCTGTTCACCGAAGCCTGGGGCGTCGACGTCAACGTCTCGACGCCCCGGATCATGTCGGCGCTCGTCGAGGAGGCGGTCACCGTCGGCGACCTGGTGCGGCTCTTCACCTTCCGCCAGGGCAACGCCAACCTGGTCGAGATGACGCTGCCCGAGGACTCGCCGTACGTCGGCAAGCCGATGGGCCTGATCCCCTTTCCCGACAACTGCGCCCTGGTCACGATCCTGCGCGACGGCCAGGTCTACGTGCCCGACAGCGAGCAGCCGGTGGAGGCCGGCGACGAGCTGCTGTTCGTCGTGCCCGCCGAGGGTGAGGACGAGCTCGAGCGGCTGCTCGCGCCGTCGAGTCACCCCTCCTGAGGGCTCTCCTGGGCGAGGGGCGTGGCGTTGCGGGCCAGCAGCCAGATCATCGCCGACCAGGAGGCGATCCGCAGCGGCCAGCCGAGGCCGTAGCGCAGCGCGGCGATGATCCCCACGGCCACGTCCGCGTCGACGATGTCGCGCCAGCCGAGCAGCCACACCGGCCCCTGCAGCAGCACCCCGATGGCGCCCGGTGCCGCGAGCAGCAGGGTGAGGCGCGAGCAGAGCTTCACGATCTGCTTGTCCTCGTGCCACGCGGTCGGGTCGCCGGTGACGCTGCCGACCATGAAGCCCACCACCGGCCACCCGGCGAAGGACGAGCCGAAGAGCACGATCGTGTAGACGAGGCTGTAGATGATGCCCGGCAGGAAGAAGGCCAGCGCCTGGTCGGACTCCGAGCCTCCCGAGGAGGCGGCGATCCGGACGAACAGGTAGCCGATCCCGATCGAGAACAGGGCGTTGAAGATGTACTGCAGCGGACCCCGCTGGAGCAGTCGCAGCGCGGCCGCGACACCCACCGCCACCAGGCTCAGGACCAGGGCGAGCTGGAGGTCCTTGGTCGGCAGCCAGACGGCGGTGAACAGGATGCCGGGCACCCCGGCCTCGATCATGCCGCGCCGACCGCCCAGGGCGGTGGCCATCTGGCTGCGCACGAGGGCCTCGACGGTGGCGACGGTCGGGCCGGGGGCCTGCTCCTCGCTCACGACATCAGCTCGTAGCGCGGGTTGTACACGATCCGCACGCCGTCGTGGCGCCCGATCCGGCCACGGACCCGCATCGAGCGGCCGGGGTCGATGCCGGCGATCCGTCGGCGTCCCAGCCACACGAGGGTGATCACCCCGGAGCCGTCGTAGAGCTCGGCCTCCAGCGCGGGCACCCCGCCACGGGGACGGACCGTCAGGGAGCGGATCGTCCCCTGCAGGGTGACCAGCGTGCGGTCCACGGCGTCGCCGATGCACACGTCACCCTCACCGACGTACTGGGCGCGCAGGTCGCGGGCGTCCTGGTCGTCGTTGTTGGCCCACTTGCTGATCGTGCGGCGCAGTCTGCTCTTCTCGGCCACGTCCGGCTCCGCTCCCCGCCGCTCAGGCGGGCGGACTGACCCGTCGGGCCTGGTCAGGCAGGATCAGCGGCAACGGCTCGCCGACCGGGAGCGCGTGCGTGCCCCGCCGTACGGCCACACGGGTGAGGACGTCCTCCCACTCCCCCGAGCCCTGTGCCTCCGGCTCGATCGCCGGACGACCGAGCAGGGTGGCCCGCAGCAACCAGCGCGGGCCGTTGATCCCGACGATGCGCGACGGCTGGGTCGCCGTGCCCCCCTCGGGCCGCTGGACCTTCATCTGGCAGAGCAGCTCGGTGCCGAAGCGGCCCTCGCGCTCGGTGGCCGTCCCGCCTCGCTGGGCGGTGTCGGCAGCGATCTGGGGCCGCACCTCGTTCCACAGGTCGCCGTTGCGCGGCGCAGCGAAGGCCCGGATCTCGATGGCACCGTCGGCGCCCGCCAGCATCACCGACTGCACGTTGCCCGTGGACTCGTCGACCTGCAGCCGCAGCTCGCGCCCCTCCTCCGGGGCGATCAGCAGGGACCCGAGGTCGACGCGCTCGACGCCGTCCTCCGGCAGGTCGTCGGCGTCGTAGGGGCCCGGGGACGCCTCGACCTGGGGCGCCTCGGAGGATGCGACCTCCGGGCTCTCGGCGTCGCCGGTGGTGGACTTGCGACGGAACTTCACGAACTCACTCCTGACTCACGAAGGGGCCCCGGATCCGAATCCCCCGGTAGAACCGTAGCCCCCGTCGCCACGTTCGCTCTCGGGGAGTCGTTCCACCTCGGTGAAGCGGGCTCGCTCGACCCGCTGGATCACCAGCTGGGCGATCCGGTCACCGCGACGCAGCACGACCGGCTCCCGGGCATCGTGGTTGATCAGCAGCACCTTGATCTCGCCGCGGTAGCCGGCGTCCACGGTGCCGGGGGTGTTCACGATCGAGAGCCCGTGGCGCACCGCCAGGCCCGAGCGCGGGTGCACGAGGGCGACGTACCCCTCGGGCAGCGCCACCGCGATCCCGGTCGGCACCAGCGCGCGCTCCCCCGGCGCCAGGGTGAGGTCGGTGGTGGTCATCAGGTCGGCGCCGGCGTCGCCGGGGCGAGCGTACGAAGGGAGCGGCAGCTCGCGGTCGAGGCGGACCACCTGCACCGCAAGGTCCGGGGAGGCGGGGGTCTGGCTCACGCCGGGACCCTATGGCACCGCGCCGGCACCGCGCGAGCAGCGTGGCACCGCGGGCGACGAGGGTCGGTGATGCCCGGGCGGTCACGGGTGGGAGAATCGCCGGGTGACCACGACCGCCGCCTACCGCGAGCGGTTGCACGTCCCCCTGCGGTGGTGGGTCCAGGGGACCATGCTCGTCGCGACCCTCTGGCTCGCGCTCGTGGTGGCGATCCCGGGCCACATCGCCTGGAGCGTCACGGCGGCCTGCCTGCTCCTGCTGGCGACCCTCTTCGGCCGCTACGGCGGTGTCGAGGTCAGGGTCGAGGACGGCGAGCTGCGGGTCGGGCGCGCCCACATCGCGGCCGAGCACCTCGGGCCCGCGGTGGCTCTGGATGCCGAGCAGACGCGTCGTACGGCGGGCGTCGAGGCCGACGCTCGCGCCTACCTCGTGCTGCGGCCCTACCTCGACCGGGCGGTGCGGCTCCGGATCGACGACCCGGTCGACCCGGCGCCGTACTGGTTGATCGCCACCCGCGACCCCGATGGGCTCGCTGCTGCCATCAACGCCATGCTCTAGGGTCGGGACATGGCAAAGAAGTCTCCGGAGCCGACCCCGCAGCAGCGCGACGTCGCCGACAGCTCCAAGGTCTGGTCCGTCTTCTCGCTGATCTCCTCGCTCGGCGCCGCCACGGTGGCGCGCAAGGGGCTGACGGCCTCCTGGAAGGCGGCGACGGGCAAGAACCCGCCGGCCAACCCGGCCGACCCGGACGTGCAGATGCGCGAGGCCGTGATGTGGGCGGCCGCCAGCGGCACGCTGATCGCGATGGCCCGCATGCTGGCGCAGCGCCGGGCCGCGGGCTACTACCTCAAGTCGACCGGCAAGCTGCCCCCGGCCTGGAGAAGGACGCCTAGTCCGGGCACAGCCGCGGCGCAGGGCTCACGCGCCCACGCTCGCGGCTGTCGCGCCGCTTCGTCGGGTCAGACGCAGTCGACGCAGTAGAGCTTCTTCTCGTCGGCCAGCTGGCTGCGGTGGTGGACCAGGAAGCAGCTCATGCAGGTGAACTCGTCCTCCTGCTTGGGCTTGACCTCGACGGCCAGCTCCTCGTGGGAGAGGTCGGCACCGGGGAGCTCGAAGCTCTCCGCGGCCTCGGTCTCGTCCTCGTCGACCTTGCCCGAGTTCTTGTCGTGACGACGCGCCTTGAGCTCTTCGATGCTCTCCTCGGACTGATCTTCCTCGTTCTTGCGCGGTGCGTCGTAGTCGGTCGCCATGCGTCGCTCACTCCCCTCTCGCCCCAGTTGCCCGGTGTGCCCGTGCCCGCGTGTGCTCGGGCGTTGAATTGTCTGTGCGTGGACCCTGCGCTCCCGAGTGGGCTCGGGCCCCGACCGGGGCAGATTGTGCACCATCCCCCCTGACGAGGGAACACCGGGCGCCGCAGGTACATCCGAACATCGCCGGTGGTCGACCTATTCCCCCCAGAACCCCGCCTCGACGGTGGCCTTCCGAAGCTCCTCCGCACCGTGTGACGGGGCGCACAGCAGGAGGGTCAGCCCGCCCGCTCCGGGACCCGTCTGCGTGGTGGCACCCGCCGCCCGCGCGATCAACCCGCCGGCCGCGTGGTCCCACAGGTTGACGCCCTCCTCGACGTAGCCGTCGAGGTGGCCCTCGGCCACGTGGCACAGGTCGAGGGCGCACGAGCCGAGCCTGCGGATGTCGCGGATGCGCGGCAGCAGCCGCCCCACGGCGGCGGCCTGGTGGACCTTGACGTCGGTCAGGTAGGAGAAGCCCGTCGCGACCAGGCGCTCGGCCAGCGGCACCGGACCTCGCACCGAGATCGGTACGCCGTCCCGCGTCGCGGCAGGGCGCCCGTCGGCGCCGGGCCGGGCGACGTACTCCACGCCCTTGGCGACGTCGAGCACGACCCCGACGACGACCTCGCCGTGGACCTCGGCGGCGATCGACACGGCGTACTGCGGGATCCCGTAGAGGAAGTTGACCGTCCCGTCGATGGGGTCGACGATCCACCGCACCCCGCTCGTGCCGGGGACGTCGTCGCCCTCCTCGCCGAGGAACGCGTCGGTGGGCCGGCTCGCGAGGACGCGTTCGCGCACCAGCGCCTCACAGGCTCGGTCCGCCTCGGTGACGACGTCGATCGGGCTGGTCTTGGTGTCGGCGACGGTCACCTCGCTCGCGGCGCGTCCACTCACCAGCGCGGCGGCCTCACGGGCGACCTCGACGGCGAGGTCTGCCAACCCGTCCAGGTCGACCGGCCCGTCGAGGTCGTCCGGATGGTCGGTGTTCACGCGCTCTCGCCGCAGAGCGCGGGACGCTCACCGCCGGCGGCACCGGGGTTGGCACAGCAGCCGACCGGGCACCGGTCCCAGAGTGCACCCAGGTCGCCCAGGGCGCGGCGCGTCACCGGCGCACCGGACTCGGCCGCGGCCCGCTCGGTGAGGAGGTCGCGGACCACGGCGACGAACCGCGGGTCCTCGCCGGCCGTCGCGGCCCGACGAGCCGGCAGCCCCAGCCGCTCCGCGGTGGCCAGCGCCTCGGTGTCCAGGTCGTAGATCACCTCCATGTGGTCGGAGACGAAACCGATCGGCACCAGCACCACGGCCCGGGTCTCGCCCGCCTCGGCGAGCGAGACCAGGTGGTCGTTGACGTCGGGCTCCAGCCAGGGCGTGCGTGGCGAGCCCGAGCGGGAGCAGAAGACCAGGTCGTGCTCGTGTCGCACGCCGGTCTGCTCGGCGAGGAGGTCGACCACGGCGCCCCCGGCGCTCAGGTGCTGGGTGACGTAGGCCGAGCCGCCCGCCTCCGGCGGCCCGCTCGTCTCGTTCATCGCGGTCGGGATCGAGTGGGTGACGAAGACGATCCGGGCGTCCTGCCCGACGGCGTCGGGCAGGTCGTCCAGCGCGGCGCGGGTGGCCTCGACGACCGGCTCGAGGAACCCGGGGTGGTTGAAGTAGTGCCGCAGCTTGTCCAGGCGGGGCACACCGTCGATGCCCTCGACGGCGTCGTAGAGGTTCTCCCGGTACTGCCGGCAGCTGGACCAGGACGAGTAGGCGCTGGTCACGAAGCAGGCCGCCCGGGTGATGCCGTCGGCGGCCATCTGCGTCACCGTGTCGCGCAGGTAGGGGTCCCAGTTGCGGTTGCCCCAGTACACCGGCAGGTCGATGCCGTGCTCGGCGAAGTCGCGCTCGACCGCCGCGATGAAGGCGCGGTTCTGGTCGTTGATGGGCGAGCGGCCGCCGAAGAGGAAGTAGTGCTCGCCCACCTGCTCGAGCCGCTCGCGCGGGATCCCACGACCACGGGTGACGTTCTCGAGGAACGGGACGACGTCGTCGGGCTTCTCCGGCCCCCCGAAGGAGACCAGCAGGAGGGCGTCGTACGGGGCCACGTCGGGAGCTGTCACGAGGGTCATCGTAGGGAGGTCCCCGCCACCCGTCGGGAGGGGAGGCGCCCGGGCGGGGGGCCAGTAGGCTCACGCCGTGCTCGGTTCCTACGCCCGGATCCTCCGACACCCCGGGACAGCACTCTTCAGCGCGACCGGGCTCGTCGCCCGGCTGCCGATCTCGATGGTCGGCCTGGGCATCGTCCTGCTCGTCGAGGCCCGGACGGGCTCCTACGGGCTCGCCGGCGCGGTCTCGGCGGTCACCCTCGTCGCCAACGCGGGCTTCGCGATCCTCCAGGCGCGCTGGACCGACCGGTTCGGCCAGTCGCGCGTGCTCCCCGTGGCCATCACGATCTGGGCAGCGGCCCTCGCCTCGCTCATGTGGGCGGTGCAGGCGGAGGCGTCACTGCCGGTCACCTTCGCGCTGGCCGCCGTCTCCGGCGCCGCCCTGCCGGCGGTCGGGAGCTGCGTGCGGGCCCGCTGGGCCCACGTGCTGACCGATCCCGGGCAGCGACAGACGGCCTTCGCCCTCGAGGCGGTCGCGGACGAGACCGTCTTCATGACCGGTCCCATCGTCGTCACGCTGCTCGCCACGGCGGTGCACCCGGTCGCGGGCCTCTCCGCCGCCGTGCTCGCCGGTGTCGGGGGGACTCTGGCGTTCAGCGCCCAGCGCGGCACGGAGCCGCCGCCGCACCCGCGCCGGGTCGACCGCTCGACCCGCCCGCGGATGCCGTGGACCACGGTCGCACCGCTGAGCGTCGTGTGCCTGGCCCTGGGCTCGCTGTTCGGTGCAGCCGAGGTCACCACGGTCGCCTTCAGCGACGAGCAGGGAGCCACGGGGTACGCCGGCGTGCTGCTGGCCCTGTGGGCGGCGGGCAGCCTGATCGCCGGAGCCGTCACGGGGGCCGTCACCTGGCACCGTCCGGTCCTGCACCGCCTGCGGATCGGGTCCGCTGCCATGGCCCTGACCATGGTCCCGCTGCTCCTCGTCGAGTCCATGTGGGTGATGGGAGCCGTCCTGTTCGTCGCCGGCTTCGCCATCGCGCCCACCCTGATCGCCTCCATCTCGTTGGCCGAGGCCACCGTGCCGTCCGCGCGGCTGACCGAGGGCCTGGCCTTCCTGCAGACCGGCCTCGTCGCCGGGGTCGCCCCCGGAGCGGCCGTGGCCGGGCTGGTCGTGGATGCGTACGGCGCCTCCGCTGCGTACCTCGTCTCGATCGGGGGTGGCGCCCTGGCGTTGGTGGCGGCACTCGCCACCCGGGTCTCGACGACGGTCCCCGCAAGGCCCGCGAGGCCGTCGCCGGCTCCCGAGCACCTCGCCCCGCGCGAACCGCTCTCCTGACGCCGAGGCCGCTTCCGAGCCGGCTGCTCGCGGCGCGGTGCCGGACCTATCCACCGCGGCTGGCGTAGTGTCGGGCGGAAGAAGAATCGGGGTCGACCCACCGGCGAAGAAGGCAGATGACCATGGCAGGGCACCAGGCAGGCAACCCGCTCGAGGGTGCCGTCACTGTCCCGCCCAGCCCCGGGGCGGGTGCGCCCGCTCCTCTCTCGTTGCGTGGTCTGAGCCGCGACGGAGCAGCCCTGCTCCTCACCGACGAGTCCGGGGCCGGGTTCGTCCTCGACATCACCCCTGGCCTGCGCGCTGCTCTGCGCGGCGACGCCTCTCGCACCGGCAAGTTGGAGACCACGATGGACAGCACCCTCCGTCCCCGCGACATCCAGGCGCGCATCCGCGCAGGGGAGAGCGCCGAGGCCGTCGCCGAGGCGGCCCAGACGAGCGTCGAGAAGATCATGGCGTTCGCCGGCCCCGTCCTCGCCGAGCGTGAGCACGTCGCCCAGCGCGCCCAGCGCTCCAACCTCCGCCGACCCGCCGGGGAGTCCTCCGGTGCCACGCGCACCCTGGGAGACGCCGTCGAGGCACACCTCCGCTCGTGCAACGTCGACCCGGGCGTGGTGGCCTGGGACGCCTGGCGTCGCGAGGACGGACGGTGGTCCCTGCTCGGTGACTACGAGCTGACCATGCGCTCGGGCTCGGCCCAGTTCACCTTCGATGCGCGCGGCAACTACGTGGTGCTCGACAACGAGGACGCCCGCTGGCTCGTGGGTGAGTCGGTCGCCTCCCCCGCGCCCGCCCGCGACGACCTCCAGACCGTCCGGGAGCGCCGCCTGACCTCGGTACCGCCCGACGAGCTGCCGCTCGGCGACGACGCGATCGAGCTGGTCCACGAGGACCACGTCGCCGCCCCGCCGGTCGAGCCGCCCCTCGAGCCAGCCGTCGAGCCAGCCGTCGAGGAGGCCACCCTGCCGCTGGAGGCCTTCTTCGAGGGCCAGGACGACGAGCCCGACGTCGGGCTGCCGGTCGCGAGCCCCGCGGAGCCAGACCCGGACCCGGAGCCCGCGCCGGAGCCGATCGCCGAGGAGGCCGCCGCCACGCGTCGGCCCGTGCAGAAGAAGAAGGGGCGCGCCTCGGTCCCGAGCTGGGACGAGATCATGTTCGGCTCGGGGTCCGACGACCCCGGCACCCGCTCCTAGCCTCGGTCCGGGCCTCGGTCCCGGCCTCGGCCACGCCCCTGTGCGATCCTCCCCCAGATCGGCTACCACGCAGTAGTCTCCGCACATGTCCTACTTCGTGACCGGCGCCACAGGGTTCATCGGCCGTCATCTCGTCCAGGAACTCGTCGACACGCGCGAGGGCGAGATCTTCGTCCTGTGCAGGTCCGGCTCCCTGGGGCGGCTCGAGACCCTGATGAAGCGGTGGGGCTCGAGCCGCGTCGTCCCCGTGGTGGGCGACCTGTCCGCCGCCGGGCTGGGCGTCGACGGCCAGTGGGTCTCCGAGCACGCCGGGTCGATCGACCACTTCTTCCACCTCGCCGCGATCTACGACATGACCGCCGACGACGCGACCAACGAGACGATGAACGTCGGCGGCACCCGCCACGCCGTCGAGCTCGCCGGGTCGCTGCGCGCCGGTTGCTTCCACCAGGTCTCCTCCGTCGCGGCAGCGGGCGAGTACCGCGGACGCTTCGACGAGACGATGTTCGACGAGGGCCAGCACCTTCCCTCGCCGTATCACCGGACGAAGTACGAGTCCGAGCGGATCGTGCGGGACGAGGCCACGACGCTGGGCATCCCGTGGCGGGTCTACCGTCCGGCGATCGTCGTGGGGCACTCCCAGACCGGCGCGATGGACAAGATCGACGGGCCCTACTACTTCTTCCCCCTGATGAAGGCGATGCGGGACCGGCTGCCCGCCTGGCTGCCGCTGGCCGGCGTCGACCTCGGCGACACCAACGTCGTCCCGGTCGACTACGTCGCCAAGGCGATGGACCACCTGGCGCACCTCCCCGGCCACGACGGCGAGGCGTTCCACCTGGTCAACCCGGAGCCACAGCCGACGGTGGAGATGGTCAACGCGTTCTGCAAGGCGGCCGGGGCACCCCAGTTCGCCACCCCGATCGACCGCAGCCTGGCGCGGGCCGGAGCGCTGGTCCCCCGGCGCCTGCGGCCGGGCGCGGTGATCAACACCCTGGTGCGCAACAAGGCCGTCCAGGCGGTGCTCGACCAGACCCTGGGTCGGATGGGCATCCCCGCCGAGGTCCTCGCCCACACGGGCTTCACGGCGGTCTTCGACTCCTCGCGCACCGAGCGCGCCTTGGCGGGCTCCGGCATCGCCGTCCCCGACCTGGAGAGCTACGTCCGGACCCTGTGGGGCTACTGGGAGGAGAACCTCGACACCTCCACGGGCCAGGACCCGAAGGTGCGCGCCGCCCTGGCCGGCAAGCACGTCGTGATCACCGGCGCCTCGTCCGGCATCGGGCAGGTCACCGCGCTCAAGGTCGCCCAGGCCGGCGGGGTGCCCGTGCTCGTGGCGCGCGGCAAGGACAAGCTCGAGGAGACCCGCTCCACGATCGAGATGCGCGGTGGCACCGCCCACGTCTTCCCCTGCGACCTCTCGGACCTCGAGGCGATCGACCGCCTCTGCGAGCAGATCTCGACCGAGCTGGGCTCGGTCGACTTCGTCGTCAACAACGCCGGCCGCTCGATCCGCCGCTCACTGCGCCTCTCGACCGACCGGTTCCACGACTTCGAGCGCACCATGCAGCTCAATTACTTCGGTGCGATCCGACTGATCATGGGCCTGATGCCGGCGATGCAGCGTCAGAAGTCCGGGCACATCGTCAACATCTCCTCCATCGGGGTGCAGACCAACCCGCCGCGGTTCTCCGCGTACGTCGCCTCCAAGTCCGCCCTCGACTCCTGGAGCAACGTGGTGGCCTCGGAGGTGGTCGGCAACGGGATCACGTTCACCAACATCCACATGCCGCTCGTGCGCACGCCGATGATCGCCCCGACGAAGATCTACGACAAGTTCCCCACGATCTCGCCGGCCCAGGCCGCCGACACGGTGATCACCGCGATGGTCAGCAAGCCGCACGAGATCAACACCGCGCTCGGCAACGTCGGCGCGGTCGCCCACACCGTGGCTCCCAAGCTAGCCTTCCGCGTGCTCAACATGGCCTACCACGTGTTCCCCGACTCGGCAGCGGCCAAGGGTCAGGTCCCGCAGAGCGGCACGCGCGAGACCGAGCAGATCATGCTGGCGAAGGTCTTCAAGGGGATCCACTGGTAGCTCGGGCGCTCCACTCGCTCCAGCTGCCCGGATACAGCCGGGCGCGCACCCCGAGGAGCTCGAGGGCGATGATGTCGTGCACGGCGGTGACGCCGGAGCCGCAGTAGACCGCGACGTCCGCGCCGGGCACCGCCCCGACCTCCGCGTAGACCTCACGCAGGTCCTCGACGTCGCGGAAGCACCCGTCCTCGGTGAGGTTGAGCGACGTCGGCACGTTGACGGCTCCCGGGACGTGGCCGGCGACGGCGTCGACCGGCTCCTCCTCGCCGCGGTACCGGGCGGGGGCGCGCGCATCGATCAGCACGCCCACCCGACCCAGCTCCTCGGCGGTGACGACCTCGTCGCCGGGACCCGGCCCCGCGTGGAAGTCACCCGGTCCCGGCTCGGGGGCCTGGGTCTCGATCGACCCGCCGGCGGCGACCCACGCGGCCCAGCCGCCGTCCAGCAGACGGACGTCCGGGTGCCCGTGGTGGCGCAGCAGCCACCAGCACCGGCCGGCCGCCAGGCCCTGCCAGTCGTCGTAGACGACGACCGGACGGTGCGCCGAGACCGCGCAGCGCCGCATCGCGGCCGCGAAGCGGGCGGGGTCGGGCAGCGGGTGGCGGCCTCCCTGCGTCCCTCCCGGCGGGGCGGCCAGGTCGGCGTCCAGGTCGACGTAGGCGGCCGAGGGCACGTGGCCCTCGGCGTAGGCACCGGGGCCGCAGGGTCCTCCCATCCGGTAGCGCACGTCGAGGACGGTGACCTGCTCGCCGCCCTCGAGGCGGGCGCGGAGGTCGTCGGCGCTGATCAGCGGCTTCATCCCGCCAGTGTGCCGCATGCCCGGACCGGTTTTGACAACCATTCTCATTGCTGTTGATAATCGTTCTCATGCGCTGTCATCCCCGGTGGTTCCTGCTCGTCGGCCTGCTGCTCGCCTCGAGCGGGTGCACGGCGTTCGCCGACGACGACGCCGGCGCCGGCGTCCAGGTCGCGGCGGCCTTCTACCCCCTGGAGTACGTCGTGGCGCGGGTCGCCGGACCCCACGCCGACGTGGTCGGGCTGACCACGCCGGGCAAGGAGCCGCACGACCTGGAGCCGACGATCAAGGAGACCGCCGACATCGCGCAAGCCGACCTCGTCGTCCACGAGGCCGACTTCCAGGCCTCCATCGACGCCGCCATCGAGCAGAACGCGACCGGCCAGGTCATCGACGCCGCCGCGGTGGTCGGGCTCCAGCCCTTCAGCTCCGACGACGAGCACGACGGCGACCACGAGGACGAGGACGGGTCCGAGGACCACGCGGACCACGACCACGAGGGCGGCCTCGACCCACACTTCTGGCTGGACCCCTTGCGCATGGCGACCCTCGGCGACGCGATCGCGGCGTCGTTGAGCGAGATCGACCCGACCAACGCCGAGGCCTACGACGTCAACGCCGCGGCACTGCGCACCGACCTCGAGCGACTCGACGCCTCCTTCACCGAGGGGCTCGCCGACTGCGAGCGCTCGACGATCGTCGTCTCCCACGACGCGTTCGGCTACCTCACGCGCTACGGCCTCGAGCTCGCGCCCGTCGCAGGACTCTCCCCCGACGCCGAGCCCACTCCGGCCGACCTGGGCAGGCTCCGGCAGCTGATCGAGGACGACGGCATCACCACCGTGTTCGGTGAGCGACTGGCCAGTCCTCGGCTGACCCAGACCCTTGCCGAGGACGCCGGGGTGCGCACCGCGGTCCTCGACCCCATCGAGGGCCTGTCGGACGAGACGGCCGACGAGGACTACCTCAGCCTCATGCAGGCCAACCTCGCCGCCCTCCGGGAGGCCAACGGATGCCGGTGATCGAGGTCCGTGACGGGGCGGTCGCCCTCAGTGGGCGACCCGTGCTGCGTGGGATCGACCTGCGCGTCGAGCGCGGGGAGTTCGTGGCGCTGATGGGGGCGAACGGCTCCGGCAAGTCGACGCTGGTGCGTGCGCTGACCGGGCTGCGCCCCCTCAGCCGCGGTGGGATCACCCTGTTCGGGACGCCGCTGGAGGACTTCCACGAGTGGCACCGCATCGGCTTCGTCCCGCAGCGCTCGGGAGCCGCCTCCGGCGTGCCCGCCTCGGTGCGTGAGGTGGTCTCGTCGGGCAGGCTCACCCGCAGGAGGCTGCTGCGGCCCCTGGGAGCGGCGGACCGACGAGCCATCGACGACGCGATCGAGCTGGTCGGCCTGGGCGCTCGGGCCCGCGACGGGGTCAGCACCCTGTCCGGGGGCCAGCAGCAGCGGGTGCTGATCGCCCGCGCGTTGGCAGGAGACCCGGAGCTGTTCTTCCTCGACGAGCCGACGGCAGGAGTCGACCTGCCCAACCAGAAGGTCCTCACCGACGCCCTGGCCGCCCTCAAGGAACGCGGGGCGTCCATCGTCCTGGTCGCCCACGAGCTCGGTCCCCTGGCGACCCTCGTCGAGCGCGCTGTCGTGATGCGCGACGGGAGGGTGGCCTACGACGGTCCGCCGATCCCCGACCACGTCGTGCACGAGCCGTGGCTCGGCGAGGCGCACGGTCACCACCACCACGCCCGCCACGAGTCGTCGTACGCGCGCGACCACGCCCCTCACGTGCGCTCCCCGCTGGAAGGCCGTCCATGACACCCGTCGAGCTCTTCAGCGAACCCTTCATGCAGCGTGCGCTGCTCGCCGCCCTGTTCACCGGACTCGCTGCCCCGGTGATCGGCACCTACCTGGTGCAGCGTCGCCTGGCCCTGATGGGGGACGGCCTGGGGCACGTCGCCGTCACGGGCGTCGCGGTCGGTCTCCTGACCGGCTACTCGCCGACCTGGACCGCCGTGGTCGTCGCCATCCTGGGGGCCATCGCCATCGAGGTCGTCCGCGAGCGCGGCAACACCAACGGCGACGTCGCCCTGGCGCTGCTCTTCTACGGCGGGCTCGCCGGCGGCGTCCTGCTCACCGGCCTCGGCGGGAGACGCGCTGCGGAGCTCCAGCAGTACCTCTTCGGCTCGATCACCACGATCTCCGACGGGGACGTGGTGGTCACCCTGGTCCTGGCGGCCCTGGTCGTCGTCGTAGGGGTCGGCCTGTCACCCCAGCTCTTCGCCGTGGCCCAGGACCCCGAGTTCGCTCGGGTCGCGGGGCTGCGCGTGCGGTTCTACAACCTGGTCGTGGCGGTGCTCGCAGCCGTCACCGTCACCGTCGCGATGCGCACCGTGGGCCTGCTGCTCGTCTCGGCGCTGATGGTGGTCCCGGTCGCGACCTCCCAGCAGCTCACCCGCTCCTTCCGCGCCACCCTCGTGGCCGCGATGGTCCTCGGCACCCTCGCCTCCGTGGGAGGCCTGGTCATCTCGGCGTTCGCCTCCTACCAGGCCACGGTGGCGCCCGGACCGACCATCGTCCTGCTCTCCCTCGCGGGCTTCGTCGTCACCTGGCCCGTCGGGGTCTGGCTGCGACATCGCGCCCGCCTCCGTCGGCCCTTCGCCGACGAGGCCCCCGACGAGCACACGGTCAGCGACCACGACCACGACCACGGGCCGGGGTGCGGACACGTCGCCGTACCGCACGACGACCACGTCGACTACGTCCACGACGGACACCGGCACGCTCCCCACGGGACGCACTATGACGAGCACTGACCCGTCCCTGCCGCCCGACACGGGAGTGCGTCCCACCCGGCAACGCACCGCGGTGATCGAGGCGCTGGCCTCCGTCGACGACTTCCGCTCGGCGCGCGACCTGCACGAGCTGCTCGAGTCGCGCGAGGCCCAGGTCGGCCTGGCCACCGTCTACCGCACCCTGCAGCTGCTGGCCGAGACGGGAGCGGTCGACGTCCTGCGTCGCGAGGACGGGGAGGCGACCTACCGGCGCTGCTCGCGACACCATCACCACCACCTGGTCTGCCGCTCCTGCGGCGCGACGGTCGAGGTCGAGGGGCCGGCCGTCGAGCGTTGGACCGAGCGGGTCTCGGCCGAGCACGGGTTCGTCGACGTCAGCCACACCCTGGAGGTCTTCGGCACCTGTGCCTCCTGCCGGGGAGCCTGAGCGCTCACGGCGTCACGTGGCGCCGCCGTACCTCCGGTCCCGCTCGGCGTAGATCTCGATGGCGCGCCACAGGGCGAGCCGGTCGACGTCCGGCCACAGGACGTCGGTGAAGACCATCTCCGCGTAGGCGGCCTGCCAGAGCATGAAGTTGGACAGACGCTGCTCGCCGGACGTGCGCCAGATCAGGTCGGCGTCGCCGACCTCGGGCACGTAGAGATGTCGGGCGAAGGTCTTCTCGTCGATCTTCTCGGGACGGAGCCGCCCCGCTGCGACCTCGCGCGCGATCGAGCGCGCGGTGTCGGCCAGCTCCGCACGGCCCCCGTAGTTGACGCACATGGTCAGGGTCAGCACGTCGTTGTCCCGGGTGAGCTCCTCAGCCACCTGGAGCTCGCGGATGACCGACTTCCACAACCGGGGCGCCCGTCCCGCCCAGCGCACCCGCACCCCGAGCTCGTGCATCTCGTCGCGGCGCCGGCGGATCACGTCGCGGTTGAACCCCATGAGGAACTTCACCTCCTCGGGCGACCTGGTCCAGTTCTCGGTGGAGAAGGCGTAGGCCGAGATCGCCTTGACCCCGATCTCGATGGCACCCTCCACGACGTCGAAGAGCGACGCCTCCCCCATCTCGTGGCCCTGGGTGCGCGGGAGCCCGCGTTGCTGGGCCCAGCGCCCGTTGCCGTCCATCACGATCGCGACGTGCCGCGGGACGAACTGCGCCGGAATCGCCGGCGGGCGTGCACCGGAGGCATGCGGCGTGGGCGGCCTGGGCTCCGGGGCAGTGCGCTTCACGGTGCGGACGCTACCGCTCCACGTGCTCCAGGGAGCGCAGGGATCGCTCGAGGTGCCAGGTGAGGAAGGCCGCCACGAGGGTGCTGGCCTCCCCGAGGTGACGTGGGTCGGCGGCCTCGACGGTCTCCCAGTCCCCGGCCAGCAGCGCCCCCAGCACCGTGACCGTCTCCGGCGCCGGAGCCAGCGACCCCGGCACCCGGCACGTGGTGCACAGCAGGCCTCCCATGGAGGGGTTGAACCAGCGGTGCGGTCCCTCGCGCCCGCAGTGGGCGCAGAGGTCGAACGACGGCGCGTAGCCGGCCACGGCCAGCGAGCGCAGGAGGTAGGAGTCGAGCACCTGCCCGGGGCGTCGGGTCCCCTCCACCATCGCTCGCAGGCCCCCGACCAGCAGCAGGAACTGCTGGACCGAGGCCTGCTTCTCCTCCGGCACCAGGCGGTCGGCCGTCTCGAGCATCGCCGTCCCGGCCGTGTAGCGCTCGTAGTCGTTGCCGAGACCGGACGAGAACGGGAAGCGGGTCTCCGCCTGGGTCACGATGTCGAAGGTGCGCCCCTCGGCGAGCTGCAGGTCCACGTAGGTGAACGGCTCCAGCCGGGAGCCGAACTTCGAGGTCGTGCGTCGCACGCCCTTGGCCACGCCACGCACCCGACCGTGGTGTCGGGTCAGCAGCGTGATGATGCGATCGGCCTCCCCCAGCTTGTGGGTGCGCAGGACGACCGCCTCGTCGCGATAGAGGGGCACCCCACGATTCTGCCCTGTTCCCCCGTCGGAGCCGGTACTCCGACGACGGCGCGGCGCAGAACGGTCTAGACCGACGTCGACGAGCCTCCCCGACCTCCCCACGTGGCCGACGACATCGACCACAATGGAAGGGTGAGCCCCCCTTCGCATCCTCGCCAGGTGGGCGTGGGTTTCACGGCTGTGCTGCTGGCCTCGATCCTGCTGATCGACCTCGCGCTGCTCGCGGTGCGCGAGGACATGAGCATGCTCACGACGTACTGGTCGAGCGTGGGGGCCACTGCCGGGCTCCTGGCCGTCTCGCCGCTGCGCCGGTGGGTCGTCGTGGTGCCTCTCGCCTTCGGGCTCCCGCTGGGCGCGTGCCTGGCCTACGCCGTCCCCCTCGGCGACGCGGTGCTGATCTCCGGGTCGCACGTCGCCCAGGCGGTCCTGGTCGCGGCCGTGCTCACCCACCTCGGTCGGCGCCGGGCGCGCGTCGACTCGATCCCCGACCTCGCCCGCCTCACCGCGGCGGCCGTGCTGGGAGGGCTCTTGTCCGTGGCGGTGGAGACGCAGGCCCGGGTCGACCAGCTCCCCGCCTCCACCGACCTGGCCGTCCAGGTGTGCTCCCAGCACGCGCTGTCCGTCCTGCTGCTGGGCGTCGTCGTGCTGGCCACCCGCGACGGGTGGGGCGAACGCCTGCGCGGCGCGCCCGTCCTGCTCGGGATCCAGACCGCGTCACTGCTGGCGGTCCTGGCCCTCGTGTTCGCGCCGGTCGACTCCGCGCCGCTCACCTTCGCCCCGATCCCGATCCTGGTCTGGGCCGCGATCGCCTTCGACCTGCGCGTGGTGAGCTGGCAGCTCCTCGGCATGGCGGCGGCGGTCACGCTCGCCACCGCCCGCGGACGTGGACCGTTCGCCGACGAGGTCGTGCGGCCGGAGCTGGTCGGCAGCATCACCATGGGCTACATCGCCTACGCGGCCCTGATCACCCTGCCGCTGGCCGCCATCGTCAGCCAACGACGCGTGCTGATGGAGCGGGTCGTCTCCGACGAGCAGCTCTTCCGGCGCACCTTCACCGAGTCGCCCCTCGGGATGGTCCTCATGCGGGGACGTGCGGGGGCACTGGAGATCACCGAGGTCAACACCGCGGCCGTGCAGATCCTCGGCGCCCCGACCGCCGAGCTCGAGGGTCGACGGTTCACCGACCTCGTGGCCACCCTGGACCATCGCGAGCACGTCTTCGAGGGCCTGCTCTCGCGAGAGACCGATGCCTGGCACGGACAGGCCTCGGCGCTCGGGCGACCGGGCAGCCGCGTCGACCTGGCGATCGCTGCGATCGCCTCCGCCGACGGCTCTCGGGTCTTCTCCGCCCAGCTCCTCGACCAGACCCAGCAGCACGACAGCATCCGCCGTCTCGAGGCGGCCCACAAGCTCACCGACGCCACCCTCGACACGACCGCCTCCATCATCGTCGTCACCGACGACAGCGGCACGATCGTCCGCGTCAACGCCGCGACCAAGGAGATCACCGGCTACGACGAGGCAACCCTCGTGGGCGCCCGAATCTGGGAGACTCCGCTCGCCGCGCTGACGCGCTCGGAGACGGAGGCGATGTTCCTGTGGCCGAACAGGTCCGGCTTCGCGATGGTGCGCGAGCGGCAGTCCTACACCGCTGCCGGTGACCCCGTGCGCCTGGTGTGGAACAACAACGTCGTGCGTGACGAGACCGGCACGCCGTCGTACGCCGTGCTCACCGGTGTCGACGTGACGGCCGAGCGGTCCAGCACGGGGCTGATGGCCCATCTCCTCCAGGCCTCGATCGCCACCGCGCTGATCGGGATCGACGTCACCGGCCGGATCACCGTCTTCAACGCCGGCGCCACCCACATGCTGGGCTACTCCGCCGAGGAGATGATCGGTCAACCGTTCGTCGGCATCCTCGAGCCGTCGCAGCTCCTCGTGCGTACCGGCGCCGTCGGGGACCGGGAGGCCTTCCTGTGCCTGATCGGGATGATCGGCAAGCGGGACGAGTCGTCCGCGCGCGACTGGACCTGGCGCACCCGCAGCGGCCACGAGCTGATCGTCTCGATGACCCTGAGCGTCACCGACGACGACGTCGAGGACCGGGTCGGGTTCCTCTGCGTCGGCCGCGACGTGACCGAGCAGCGCGAGGGCCAGGAGACCCTGGTCGCGGCCCTCGAGAAGGAGCGGACGGCGGTCGAGCGGCTGCGCGCCCTCGACC
>NZZG01000038.1 GCA_002698575.1 Pimelobacter sp.
CTGAGCGCCGCGCCCGCCGTCGGCGACCGCCTGATCGTGCTCGAAGACGAGCGCGAGGCCCGCGAGATCGCGTCCAAGCGCCAGCAGCTCATCCGCGAGCAGACGCTGCACCAGCGTCGCCACGTGACGCTCGCCGACCTCAGCCGTCGCATGGCGCTGGGCGAGATCACGAACCTCAACCTCGTCGTCAAGGGCGACGTGGGTGGCTCGGTCGAGGCCCTCAGCGACTCGCTGTTGAAGCTCTCCAACGACGAGGTCGCCGTGCAGATCGTCCACTCGGGCGTCGGCGCGATCACCGAATCGGACGTGATGCTGGCCATCGCCTCGGACGCCATCATCATCGGCTTCCAGGTGCGCCCGGTCGCCGGTGTCCGCGCCATGGCCGAGCGCGAGGAGATCGACATCCAGCTCTACTCCGTCATCTACGACGCCATCGAGGACGTCCGCGATGCGCTCGAAGGCCTCCTGGAGCCAGAGGAGAAGGAGACCGTCACGTCGACCATCGAGGTCCGCGAGACGTTCAAGGCGCCGAAGGTGGGCACCATTGCCGGCTCCTACGTCGTGGAGGGCAAGGTGTCGCGTGGCGACCGCCTCCGCATCGTGCGCGACGGCGTCGTGATCTACCAGGGCGTGATCGACACGCTCCGCCGCTTCAAGGAGGACGTGAAGGACGTCGCGGCGGGCTACGAGTGCGGCGTCACGGTCAAGAACTACAACGACATCAAGGTCGGCGATCAGTTCGAGACCTACACCGTCACCGAAGAGAAGCGGAAGCTCACGGTTTAAACGAGGGTGGGAGGGAGGAGGGATGGAGGCCCGTGGCTTCTCCCTCCTCCCTCTGCATCCCGCATCCCCCATCCCTCATGTCCATCCGCACCGATCGGGTCGGCCGCATGATCCAGCGCGAGGTGGCCGACCTCCTCGTGACCGATTTCGGCGAGGCCAGCCAGTCCCTCGTGACCGTCACCGGCGTCCGCATGACGGACGACCTCGGCACGGCCTACGTGGACGTGTCGGTGCTCGGCGCCGACGACCTCCAGCGCAAGACCGCGCTGGCGCGCCTCGACGCGCAGTCCAGCGAGATCCGCCATGCGCTCGCGCAGCGCATCCGCCACCAGCTCAAGCGGATGCCGGACCTCAAGTTCTTCCTCGACGAGGGCGCCCAGCGCCGCGAGCGCCTGGACGACATCTTCGCTCAGATCGCCGCTGACCGCCCGGCCGACGACGCGCCCGAGGCGGACGACGAGACGCCGTCGCGCGGCGAGTATTAGGCGTGGTGGATGACCTCCGGATCGTCACCGCGGGCGAGTCGCTCGCGCGGCCTGTCGAGCCGGCCGCCGTGCTGGTCGACAAGCCGGGCGGCATCACGTCGTTCGGCGTCGTCAAGACGGTCCGCTGGGCCCTGCGGGTCAAGAAGGTCGGCCACGCGGGCACGCTCGACCCGATGGCGACGGGGCTCCTGATCGTGCTGGTCGGACGGAACGCGACGCGCCAGCAGGACCGCTTCATGGGCCTGCCGAAGACCTACACCGCGACGGTCCGCCTCGGGCAGACCACGACCACCTACGACGCCGAGGGCGACATCGAGACCGAGGTGGACGCCACGGGCGTGTCCGACGACGCCATCGAGGCGGCCCTGGTCGGCTTCCGTGGCGACATCCTCCAGCGCCCGCCCATCTTCTCGGCCATCAAGAAGGACGGCGAGCGGCTCTACAAGAAGGCGCGGAGGGGAGAGGAGGTCGAGATCGAGGCCCGTCCCACATCGGTCTACGCGTTCGACGTGCTGGATCGCCGCGGCGACGACGTGGACGTGCGCGTGGAGTGCTCGAAGGGGACTTACGTGCGCTCCCTCGCCCACGACCTCGGTCAGGCGCTCGGCGTGGGCGGGCACCTCGTCGCGCTCCGGCGCGAGGCCATCGGTCCGTTCCAGGCCTCCGAGGCGTTCGATCTGAACGACCTCATGGAGGCAGCCCGAGAGCCCGCATGACGCGCGAACACGGTGCCTCGGTTCGCGCAGACCCTCGCTCGGTGGTCACGACCGGCACGTTCGACGGGGTCCACTTGGGGCACCAGGCCATCATCCGCTACCTCGTGGCGCGGGCGGCCGAGACGGGCGGCGTGCCGACGGTGGTGACGTTCGACCCGCACCCGCGTGAGATCCTGACCGGCCACGCCATCCCGCTCCTGACGTCGCTCGACGAGCGAGCCGACGCACTGGAGGCTCTCGGTGTGGAACGGTTCGTCGTGCTGCCGTTCTCGCGCGACCTGTCGCTGCTGGAGCCCGAGGACTACGTCGCAGACGTGCTGCTGGGGACGGTCGGCATGCGGGAGATCGTGATCGGGTACGACCATCGGTTCGGGCGGAAGGCGCGGGGCGACCGCGCCCTGCTGGAGCGCCTCGGTGCCCGCCTGGGTTTCTCTGTGGACGTGATCCCGGAGCAGATCGAGGACGACGTGACGGTGTCGTCCACTGAGATCCGCCGTCTGCTGGCCGACGAGGGAGACGCCGAGCGAGCGAGCCACCTGCTCGGCCGCCCCTACCGGATCTCCGGCACCGTCGTCCGCGGGGATGCACGGGGCCGCACCATCGGCTACCCGACGGCCAACCTGCGCCCAGTGGACGCCCGGAAGCTCGTCCCAGCGCTCGGGGTCTACGCCATCCGCGCGAGGCTCGCAGACGGCACCGAGGTGGGTGGCATGATGAACGTCGGTCGCCGCCCCACCTTCGAGACCGACGGCACGCGGACCCTCGAAGCCCACCTGTTCGAGGTCGACCGCGACCTTTACGGCCAGACGCTGACCGTGGACCTGGTCGCGCGCCTCCGGGAGGAACAGCGCTTCGACGGGGTGGACGCGCTGGTCGCACAGTTGGGCCGAGATCGGGCGGCTGCCGTTGCCGTGCTGGAGCAGTAATCACTTCTACGAGAGGTCGTTTCTGCGCCTCCGAAGCTCGCCGCGGGGGCCGAGATCGGGCGCGGAAACCGGCGGGGCGCGACGCCTTGAGCCGAGGCCGATTGTGACGCGTCGGCGTTCCAGAGAAGGCGGCTGTTTGGATCGGCCATTTGGCCCCGAGGACGTGGTATGGGCTGTGCAGATGGCGAGTCATCACAAGCCCTCCGCGTCCGCGCGGCCATGGAACGCATCCTCGCTCTCGCAGCCCTCGCGCTCGCCTCCCTCCTCAACTTCAACACCCACCGCGCGGACATCGAGGTCGGACAGGACCTCATGGCCGAGGAGATCGAGTCGCTGGGCGGCGACCTGATCCAGAGCACGTTCGAGCAGATCGCCGCCCTCCCGTTCGACGCGGTCGCGCAGCCCGCCTCCGCCAACGACCTCACCGGGCCGGCCCAGTTCGGAGGGGCCGCCTCGTGGGACGCGGCCACCGACCTCGACGATCTCGATGGGGCGACGGTGATGCGTCGCCTGCAGGGAGCATCCGGGGGAGGGCTGGACTACACGCTGGCGGCGGAGGTCGCCTACGTCGAGAAGAGCGGCGGGACGTGGCGGGAGGTGCCGCGGCGGACCTACTTCAAACGGTTAACACTGACCACCACCGGTCCGGGCTCCTTCGCCGCGACGCTCACGAGCGTCTACACCGCGGAGGGCCAGTAGTCATGAGTGTCTGGCTCGATCATCTGACGTCCATCCTGATGGCTGGCGTCGTGATCCTCATCCTCGCGGCCATCTGGTACCGCAATCAGGTCTCCGCGGTGGCGACCACCAACACGTACCGCGACCGGGCGCGCATCGAGGTGGTCCGCGAGACCCTCGATCGCGACATGGCCCGCCTCGGCGCCGATGTCGACCCGTCCGAGGCCGCGATCCTGGGCTGGTCGTGGACCGGCACCACCCGCACGTTCGAGTTCCGGGGGGCGGTCCACGAGGCGGGCACGGTGGACCGTATCCGCTACCTCGCCACACGAACGGCCTGCACCACCTCCGACGCCAGCACCTGCTGGCGCCTCCAGAGACAGACCTGGACCGGGAGCGGCTATGCCGTGTCCGGAGTCGACATGGAGGTGGATACGGTCCAGGTCTCGCTCACGCCGACAGGACCGGTCGCCGACGCGACCGGGGTCTCGATTCGCATCGTTCTCCCTGCCCCCGAGCTTCGCCCGAACACCACGGCCACCGACCCTCGCCGGCTTCCCATTTCTCTCGACCGGTACTACCGGCTCGTCAACCAGGTCCTCCGGACCTCCGCCTGATCATGGGACGGTTCCTTCTTCTCCTCGTCGCGGCGTCCAGCCTGACCACCGGCTCGGTCCTGGCCAACCGCGGGCTCGACGCCCGCGCCGGAGGCAATGCGCTCGCGCAGAACCACCTCGGCATCGTCGTCGCGGAGCGCCTCTCCGAGACTGGCCTCGAAGAGGCCACCGAGCTGGTGTCGACCCTGACGGGTCTCCCTGCCACCAGCACCCTCCGCGGGGAGCTGGACGGGGGGACGTACACCGTCCAGATCGTTCCGACGCCGCCCCGTTTGCTGACCGTCACCTCGGTGGGGGAGGTCACGGGCGTCGGGCGGGAGGGCACGGTCCGCCACACGCGTGAGGCGACGTTCGAGTTGAGGGCGAGCACGTCCGGCGCGCCTCCCGTTGCCCGGTTCCTGGGGCAGGCGCTCACGCTGGAGCAGAGCCTGACCATGAACACGTCGCAGCGCGTGCTCTCGGCAGACCCCGCGCTCAACGCGAACATCCACACCAACGGCGGCAGCTACGTCAACATCACCGAGAACGCGGGCATCCAGGGGTTCTACCAGTCCGTGACGCCGCCCACGCAGCAGTGGCAGAAGGACCGCCTGGCGCGGGCCTTCCGGCCGAACGCCAACCCCTCGGGACTGGCGGTCTACCAGACGGTCGAGCGCATCGAGATCCCCGTGATCCGGGTGGCAGACTATCTGTCGAAGGCGACCCTGGTCTCTGCGACCAACGTGCAGCCGTCCGGTGGCGTGATCGACTTCTCGGCGACCAGCACGGCCGAGAACCCGGCCGTCTGGGTCATCCGGGGGGACCTCAACATCAACGGTGGGAAGTCGGTCGAGGTCAAGGGGTTCGTGAACATCATCGCGTCGGGAAACATCAACGTCAACGGGTCGCTGCAGACGGCCGCGGGGAGCACGCTGTCGCTGTACTCCGAGCGCGACATCAGCATCAACGGGTCCGCCCAGATCACGGGGTCGCTGATGAACAACCAGAACATCCAACTGAGTGGCAGCACCGTGCTCACCGGTCCGGTGACGACGCGCGGGACGATCAACTTCAACGGCAACGCCAGGATCGTGTACCAGCCCCTCTCGGGGTACATGACGGCCCCTCTCTTCGGGGGCACGGCGGCCACCACCGCAGTCGGCTTCCGGATGGTGTCCGTGCGGGCGTAGGGCGGCGTGAAGACCGTGGGCAGGCCTCCGGAATCGCGTCCCAGTACCTTTGGGGCGCACCACGAGGGTGCCCCGACTGTCCCCCCCAACCCGATCGGGGGGGCGGTCTTCTCCCGTATCGAAGATCGGCAGAGGATCGACCATGATCACCAAGGACAAGAAGCAGACCATCATCGAGCAGCACGGAGAGAGCGGCCAGGACACCGGCAAGCCGGAAGTCCAGATCGCCATCTTCACGGCTCGCATCAACGAGCTGACCGAGCACCTCAAGACCCACAAGAAGGACCACACGTCCCGCCTGGGCCTGCTCAAGATGGTCGGCAAGCGGCGCCGCCTGCTCCGCTACCTCAGCGACAATCACATCGACCGCTACCGCGCCATCATCGCGGAGCTCGGTCTCCGTCGCTAAACCGCCTCCGGCGGCGCCTCTCTGTGGGGCGCCGCCGGTTTTCGTTCCGGCCGCCACTCGGGTCGCCGGACGTTTCCGCGTGACGACCGCCCCCCGGCGATCGGTTCTCGCACCCGCCCGCCTCGGAGACGCCGGGGCCGACGCGCGCGAGAACGGATTCCCGGACTCCCCGGCGAACCGTCCGCATCATCAGGGCCCGAACAAGACCGGCCCGCACCCCAACACTTCATGGCAGCCCCCCAGGCTATCACGCAGACCATCGAGGTCGGCGGCAAGACCATCACGCTCGAGACCGGCAAGCTCGCCAAGCAGGCCGACGGCGCCGTCGTCACCTCGCTCGGCGACACCGTCGTGCTCTCGACGGCGGTCACCGACCGCAACCTCCGCGACGGTCAGCACTTCTTCCCGCTCACGGTCGACTACCGCGAGCGCTTCTCCGCGAAGGGCGCCTTCCCCGGCGGCTTCTTCAAGCGCGAGGCCCGGCCCTCCGACAAGGAGACCCTCACCGCGCGTCTCATCGACCGCACCATCCGGCCCCTCTTCCCGGACGGCTTCCGGAACGAGGTCCAGGTCCTCAACTACGTCCTGGCCGCCGACGTCGAGATGGACGCCGACGTGATCGCGGGCATCGGCTCCTCGGCCGCGCTCAGCCTCTCTGGCAGCCCGTTCGACGGCCCGACCGCGCACGTCCGCGTCGGCCGCGTCGACGGTGAGTTCATCCTCTTCCCGACGGCGGAGGAGCGGACCGCGTCCGATATCGACTTGATCGTGGCCGGCAAGGCCGACGCGATCGCGATGGTCGAGGGCGAGATGGATGAGATCAGCGAGGACGACATGGTCGCCGCGCTGGAGTTCGGCTTCGAGGCCATCAAGGCCATCGTCGCCGGTATCACCGAGTTCGTCGGGAAGCGCGACGAGCAGAACGGCGCCCCGGCCCCGCTGGAGTACAGCACGGTCGCCCCGGACGACTCGCTCGTCGAGACCATCTACGGCCACATCAAGGACGACGTCGACGCGCACCTGCGCTCGGAGTACTCCAAGGAAGCCTTCTATGGCGGCGTCAAGGAGATCCGCGACAACCTGATCACGAAGCTCTTCGGCGAGGGCGACGACGCCGTCGCTGAGATCGAGGGTGGCTTCGGCGTCGGCGAGGTCAAGGAGGCGTTCAAGGCCGCCGAGTCCCGCGTGATGCGCGAGATGATCCTCGACGAGGGCCGCCGCCTCGACGGTCGCAAGACCGACGAGATCCGCGACATCTGGACCGAGGTCGACTACCTCCCGAAGGTGCATGGCTCGGCCGTGTTCACCCGCGGCGAGACCCAGACGCTCGTCATGGTCACGCTCGGCACCGGCCGGGATGTCCAGGCCGTCGACCAGCTCTTCGACCAGACCGACAAGCGGTTCTACCTCCACTACAGCTTCCCGCCGTTCTCCGTCGGCGAGACCAAGTTCCTGCGCGGCCCGAGCCGTCGCGAGATCGGTCACGGCATGCTCGCCGAGCGCGCGCTGTCGAAGGTGATGCCGGGTGAGGAGGAGTTCCCCTACACCGTCCGCATCATCTCGGACGTGCTGGAGTCCAACGGCTCCTCGTCGATGGCGTCGGTCTGTGGCGGCTCGCTGGCCATGATGGCCGCGGGCATCCCGATCCACAAGCCGGTCGCGGGCATCGCGATGGGCCTGATCGCCGAGGGCGACAAGATCCAGATCCTGAGCGACATCCTCGGCACCGAGGATCACCTCGGCGACATGGACTTCAAGCTCTGTGGCACCGAGGACGGCATCACGGCCTGCCAGATGGACATCAAGATCGACGGGCTGGCCATGAGCACCATGCGCGACGCGCTGGAGCAGGCCAAGGCCGGTCGCCTGCACATCCTCGGCGAGATGGCCAAGACGATCGCCGAGCCCCGCGAGGACATCTCGCCCTCGGCCCCGCGTCTCATCCAGGTCGTCATCGACCAGGACTTCATCGGCGCCATCATCGGGCCCGGCGGCAAGATCATCAAGGGCATCCAGGCCGACACGGGCGCCCAGATCAACATCGACGAGCGCGACGGCAAGGGCTACGTGACCGTCGCCGCCCCGGACATGGATGCGGCCTACGCGGCCGTGGACATCATCCGTGGCATCGTGACGCAGCCGGAGGTCGGTGAGAAGTACACCGGCACGGTCAAGAACCTGCTGCCCTTCGGCGCGATCCTCGAGATCATGCCGGGCAAGGAGGCGATGCTGCACGTCTCGGAGATGGCCCACGGCTACGTCAACGACCCGGCCGACGAGTGCCAGGTGGGCGACAAGCTGGAGGTCCAGCTCATCGAGATCCGCGACGGTGGCAAGCTGCGCGTCAGCCGCAAGCCGTTCCTCCCGGAGCCCACCGAGGAGGAGAAGGCCGAGATGGCGAAGCGCCGCGAGGAGCGGGGCAGCCGTGACGGCGGTGGCCGGAGCGGCGGTGGCCGCGGTCGTGGCCGTCGCCGCGACTAAGCCTCGACCCCAGCGGCTCGTCCGCTGACAGGACTGCGCCCGCCTCGGCTTCGTGCCGGGGCGGGCGCTTTGTCGTCGGTGCCGTCTGTCGGCGCGCACCGAGGGATGCCGAGCCAGTCACCCATCTGGGGCAGTGAGCGCCAGAGTTGGCAAGAGCGCGGGACGGGCGCATCTTCCGGCTCCTTCACCCACCACTCTCCCTATGTGGAATGAGTTCAAGACGTTCGCCGTGAAAGGCAACGTCATCGACCTGGCCGTTGGCCTCGTGCTCGGCGCGGCGTTCGCGACCATCGTCTCGTCGCTCGTCGACGGCATCGTGATGCCGCTCGTCGGGCTGCTGATCGGCGGGGTCGACTTCACCAACATCTTCTCCGTCCTCAAGGAGGGCGCGACGCCGGGGCCCTACGCCACGCTGGCCGCCGCTCAGGAGGCGGGCGCCGTCGTGCTCCAGTGGGGCACGCTGATCAACAGCATCGTGACCTTCTTCCTGGTCGCGCTCTCGATCTTCTTCGTGGTCCGCTGGATCAACAACCTCCAGAAGGAGGAGACGCCCGAGACCGAGGCCGCCCCGGAGCTGACGGCCGATCAGGTGTTGCTCACCGAGATCCGCGACGCGCTCGTCGCTCGGCAGCCGTAGTCGACCCCGCCCGCCTCGGTCGTCGTGCCGAGGCGGGCGATGGGGCTAGCCGATCCGGTCGAACCCGGCGTACGCCGCCAGGCGCTCGGGCAGCACGATGGAGCCATCGGCCTGCTGGCCGTTCTCCAGCAGCGCCGCCACGATACGCGGCAGCGCCAGCCCCGACCCGTTGAGGGTGTGGACGAACTGCGGCTTCTCGCCCTCGGCCGGGCGGAAGCGCACGTTGGCCCGTCGCGCCTGGTAGGACTCGAAGTTGGACACC
>NZZG01000039.1 GCA_002698575.1 Pimelobacter sp.
CAGCTCCACGTCTTCCCCAACTGCGGCCACTGGGCGCAGATCGAGGCCGCCGCCGAGTTCGCCGAGATCACCACCGCCTTCCTGTCGCGCCACGTCGAGCGTCCACCCCGAGAGCCGAAGGGCTGAGACCAGTGGCCATCGAGATCAAGTCCATGGGCTACGTGCGGGTCGACTCCACCGACCCGGCGCAGTGGACCACGTTCGCCGGCAAGGTCCTCGGCCTCGCCGAGGGCCGCGGGCCGCACCCCGACCACCAGTACTGGCGCATCGACGAGGTCTCGGCGCGCCTGGTGGTGGTGCCCGCCGACGTCGACCGGCTCAGCTGCGTCGGGTGGGAGGTCTCCGACCCGCGCGCCCTGCAGGACGCGCGCGAGCACCTGCAGAAGGCCGGGGTCGACTTCACCGAGGGCACCCGCGAGGAGCTGGAGGACCGCCGGGTCCAGGAGCTGATCCGCTTCAGCGACCCGTGGGACAACGTCTTCGAGCTCTTCCACGGCATCACCTACGAGTCGCGCCCCGTGGTCACGCCGTACGCCGCCACCTTCGTCACCGGCGACCAGGGCATGGGTCACATCGTCGTTCCGGTGCTCGACGACGTCGAGGCGCTGCGGTTCTACACCGACGTCCTCGGCTTCCGGCTGCGCGACTCGATGAGCATGCCGGGCGAGTTCGTCGGCAAGGAGCCGGGCTCCAAGGTCTGGCTGAGGTTCCTGGGCGTCAACCCACGCCACCACTCGCTGGCGTTCCTGCCGATGCCCAACCCGAGCAAGTGCGTCCACATCATGCTCGAGGTCGACACGCTCGACCACGTCGGTCGTGCGCTGGAGCGTGTGCGCAAGCACAAGGCCCCGTTGTCGGCGACGCTCGGACGCCACATGAACGACGAGATGGTGTCGTTCTACGTGAAGTCACCCGGCGGCTTCGACGTCGAGTTCGGCACCGACGGGCTGCAGGTCTCCGACGAGCGCTGGGTAGCGCGTGAGTCCACCGCGGTCTCCTACTGGGGCCACGACTTCGGTGGCGGGCAGTAGGGGGCGTCCAGCAGTGACTAGCCTGGACGACATGGAAGGCCAGCATCGCCCCGAGAGCGCCGAGATCCCCGAGATCCCCGACGGGATGAACGCGAACGCGCGGGAGACGTGGCCGAGCAGCGAGCTCATCTACTCGTGGCTCACCGACTCCGACTACGACTTCCAGCTCCATCCCGGCGAGCACCTCGAGGTCGACTCCGCATCGCCCGAGGCCGTGGCCAGGGCGCGTCGCTTCCGCGACGTGCTCGGCCGCTTCGCCTCGGGGATCACCGTGGTCACCACGATGAGCAACGACGAGCCGATCGGGCTGACCTGTCAGTCCTTCTCGAGCGTCTCGCTCGATCCGCCCCTGGTGCTGTTCGTGCCGGCCCGTTCCTCGCGCGCCTGGCCCCGGATCCAGCGTGCGGGCAAGTTCTGCGTCAACTTCCTCGGAGCCGGGCAGGCCGAGCTCTCCAACACGATGGCCAGCCGCGGCACCGACAAGTTCGCCGACGTCGACTGGACGCCGTCGGGGGTGACGGGCTCGCCCGTCTTCGCCGACACGCTCGGACACGTCGACTGCACGATCCACGCCGTGCACGAGGCCGGTGACCACTTCGTGGTGATCGGACGGGTGCAGGAGCTGGTGGTCGGCAGCGCCGAGGAGCCCCTGCTCTTCTTCCAGGGCGCGTACCGCACCACCGACCAGTGAGCGGACCGAGCGTTCGCGTGGACCCGGACCGGATCGTCGGGCGCCTCGTCCACTGACGAGATCCTCGACACAAGTGGTCTAGACGTCGGGGTCATTTCGGGCCATGCGGTCCTAGGGTCTGGTGCCGTGAAGAAGCGCACTCTCCTCCCGCTCGTCGTCCCCGCCCTCGCCTTGCTCGTGGCCGCGCCGGCCTATGCCGCGGTCACGTACTCCTACAACGAGATCGGACGGCGCTACAGCGCGACCGGTGACGCCGCCGCGGACAACATCGCGCTCACGTGCGTGGCCGGGGAGGTCTCCCCGGCAGCCGCCACGGCTGCCCCGTGCGCGACCCTGGAGTCACTGCGGATCAGGCCCGGCGGCGGGACCGACGACGTCGACCTGCGCGGCATCACGGCCGCCGACTTCCCGGCGCTGACCGAGATCACCGTCGAGGACACCGACGACTTCGTCGCCGACGACTTCTTCGGCTCCGACCTGGCCGAGCAGTTCACCGTCGAGTACGAGGACGACGTCGACGCGGGCGGTGGCAACGACCTGATCGAGGGTGGCAACACCGTCGACGCGGGTGCGGGCGACGACGTGCTCATCGAGGTGTCCGGGGAGGGCGGGGTCGATGGCGGACCCGGCGACGACCGGTTCATCCAGACGCTCGCGATCGGCGGCAACGACGGCGGTCCCGGCTACGACGTCATGGAGATCGACTACGACAGGATCGGCCAACGCCTGGACCAGGCGACCTTCACGCTGACGGCCGCGCAGCTGCAGATCGCGATCCCGGGCGACTCCGCCGACACGTTCATCGTCGGGTTCGAGGAGTTCCACTTCACCATGGTCCGCGGTGATGACCAGACCTTCGACGCCTCCACGTTCCCCGGCCGGATCGTCTACCGGGGCAGCCGGGGAAGCGAGACCTTCACCGGCAGCGCCGAGCGCGACATCGTCGCCACCGGCAAGGGCGACGACAGTCTCTTCATGCGCGACGGGGTGCTGGACCTGGTCGACTGCGGTGAGGGCACCGACTCCGCCGTGGTCGACGCGGTGGACATCGTCACCAACTGCGAGACGGTGGACTACCCCCGCCCGGCGACCAGCAAGGTCAACGGGCCCAGGAAGATCACCAGGGGATCCAGCGCGAGCTACACCTTCGACTCCTCGATCGACGGGTCCGTCTTCCAGTGCCGGATCGACAAGGGTTCGTGGACGTCGTGCTCCTCGCCGTACACCGTCAAGGCGAAGGGCAAGCTCAAGAAGGGCAAGCACACGCTCTTTGTGCGGGCGGGCTACCCCGCCGGCAACTGGGACACGACCCCGGCCAGGAAGAAGATCAAGATCAAGAGGTAGGTGGCCGGACCTCGCCCGGGTGCTGCCGTCGGGTCAGAGTCGGCTCAGAGCCGGGTGCGGGTCGGACTGGCGAGCATGCCCTGCGGGAAGTCGTCCTGCTCGCGGCCCGCGACCTCGGTGTCGTCGATCTGCTCGTCGTGCTGGTTCACCGTGGTGGAGTTCATGCCCCAACCCTAGGGACCGGGCGTGGTCGCTGGGGTTTCCTTTCGTCAACAACACGTCAACAACCCCTGTCACGTTCGTCACAGGCCGGTGTCCCGATCAGCGGGCCGGTAACCTGACCTCGTGACCACCTCCACGACGCGCACGGTGACGTCCACCGCGTCCATCGCTCCCGCCGAGCCCGACCTGGTCGGAGCGATGTTCGCGAGTCGCTCGCTGCCGGTGCACTACGCCCGGGGGCTGGTCGGTCTGGTGCTCCTGGTCGCTGGCCTCGCCCTGGCCGCGGTCTCGGCCTGGTGGTTGCTGCTGGTGGTCGTCACGGTCGTGCTGTGGCGCGGGTGCATGTCGTGCTGGACGCTGGGCCTGATGGCGACGCGGGCCAGGACCTGCCGCGTCAGAGGCTGATCAGATCACAGGGTGAGCAGATCACAGGGTGAGCAGGGCCCGGTGCTCGTGAGCCTGCCCGAACAGCTGGCTCAGCGCGTGCGCACGCTTGAAGACGAGCTGGGCGTCGTGCTCCCACGTGATCGCGATGCCGCCGTGCAGCTGCACGGTCTCCGCGGCGATCCGGTCCAGCGCGTCTGAGCAGTAGGACTTCGCCACGTGGGCGAGGTGCTCGGCGTTGTCGGCCCCCGTCGCCACGGCGTACGACGCCGACCAGGACGCGGAGCGCGACATCTCCTGCAGCACGAGCATGTCGGCCATCCGGTGCTTGAGCGCCTGGAACGAGCCGATCGGCCGGCCGAACTGGAAGCGCTCGCGGGTGTAGGCCACCGTCATCTCGACGGCACGCGCCGCGAGGCCCGCCTGCAGGGCCGCGACCCCGACGAAGCGGACCTGCCGGGCGCGTCGTACGGCGTCGGCGGGGTCGCCGGCCGGGGTCGTCGTGGCACCGCCGAGCTCGAGCGTGCCGAGACGCAGGGTCTGGTCGAGGGCCCCCACGGGCGTGATGTGGGCTCTGCCCGGCTCCACCTCCACCAGGCTGTCGGGCGTCGCGGCGAGCAGCACGGTGGCGCGGTCCGCGTCCAGCGCCGGTGCGGTGCCGGTGACGAACGCGGCCACCTCCCCGGCCGCGATGCGCGGCAGCAGGCGTTGCATCGCCGACGGGTCCCCGCCGGCCAGGATCGCCTCGGAGGTGATCAGCGACGACAGCAGCGGACTGGGAGCCAACGAGCGTCCGACCTCCTCGAGGACCACGAGCGACTCGAAGAGGCTGAAGCCGGCACCGCCGTACTCCTCCGGGATGTTGAGCGCCGCCGCGCCGACCTGGTCGACCAGGGTGCTCCACAGCTCGGGGTCGTAGCCCGTCTCGGACAACGACGCAGCGCGCACGGCCGCGCTGTCGGCACGCTTGGCCAACAACGAGCGCACGATCGTGGCCAGCTCCTGCTGCTCCTCGGAGAGTCCGAACTCCATCAGGCACTCAGCTCCGCCAGCAGCCGCGAGCGGTGGTGGGCAGGTGTGCCCCACGCGGTCAGCAGCGCCCGGATCTTGGTGATCCACAGGCTCAGGTCGAACTCGGCGGTGTAGCCGATGGCGCCGTGCACCTGCAGCCCCGTGCGCGAGGCGAGGTACGCCGCCTCGCCGGCGGCGATCTTGGCCGCGCCCGCCGGGACCTCGGCCAGGGCCGCGCCGAGCACCAGGGGTCGGGCGAAGTCGAGGGCGATCCTCACGTCGGCGAGGGCGTGCTTGATCGCCTGGTAGCTGCCGATCTCACGGCCGAACTGTCGGCGGGCCTTGACGTAGGCGACGCTGTCGGCGAGCACGCGTTCACCGGCGCCGAGGAGCTGCGCGGCCGTGGCCAGCACCGCCAGGTCGAAGGCCGCGGGGTCGGTCTCACCGCCGCCGCCGACCTCGAAGAGGCGGCGGGTGCGGTCGACGGAGACGTGCAGCGCGCCGATGCGACCGGCGGGTGTCGTGCCGACGTAGACCTCGTCGGCGATGTCGGCGTCGAGGGCGAACGGCACGTGGGGCGGCAGCGCGAGGGTCGCGACCCCGGTGACCTCGCGGCCGAGCGCGACGGGCAGGTAGGCGGCGGACTCGACCCACGGCCCGGGGACGGCGTGGCGACCGAGGGCCTCGAAGGCGATGCAGACCTCGACGGGGGTGGCCTCGGCGGCCAGCATCGTCACGCCCAGGTCGGCCAGTCGCTTCCACAGCGCCAGGCCCCCGGCGGGGTCCCCGTCCGCCCAGGCCCGGGCCACCGCGACCGTGTCGGAGGAGGCGAGCAGTCTCTCGAGGGCCGAGGCCAGGTCGCGCTGGTCGTCGTCGAGCTCGAACTTCACCTCGGGCCTCCCTGGTTGGCCTTGGGCTCCCGCGGCAGTCCCAGGATGCGCTCGGCGACGATGTTGCGCTGCACCTCGTTGGTCCCGGCGTAGATCGGTCCGGAGAGGCTGAAGGTGTACCCGTCCAACCACCGTGACTCGATCTCGGCCTCGGGACCCAGCAGATCCAGGGCCGTCTCGTGCAGGGCGATGTCGAGCTCGGACCAGAAGATCTTGTTGACCGACCCGGCGGCGCCCATCTCCCCACCGTCGGCCAACCGGGTGACGGTGCCCCAGGTGAAGAGTCGGTAGGCCTGGGCCTTGAGCCAGGCGTCGACGACGCCCTCGGCGGCTGCGGGAGCGTGCTCACCTCGTTCGCGCCACAGGGCGACCAGGCGGTCCGCGGCCGCGCAGAAGCGCCCCGGTGAGCGCAGCGACAGCCCGCGCTCGTTGCCCGCCGTGCTCATCGCGACACGCCAGCCGTCACCGGGCTCGCCGAGCACGTCGGCGTCCGGCACGAAGACCTCGTCGAAGAAGATCTCCGCGAAGCCGGCCTCGCCGTCGAGCTGGGCGATCGGTCGCACGGTGATGCCCTCGGCATCGAGGGGGAAGAGGAAGTAGGTCAGCCCGGCGTGACGCTGGGCCTGCGGGTCGGAACGGAAGAGCCCGAAGCCCCAGTGAGCCAGGGCCGCGCGCGACGACCAGGTCTTCTGACCCTCGAGCACCCAGCCGCCCCGGTCCTCGTCGCGTCGCGCGGTCGAGCGTAGCGAGGCGAGGTCGGAGCCTGCCTCCGGCTCGGACCAGCACTGCGCCCAGATCCGCTCACCGCTGGCCATGGTGGGCAGGAAGCGGTCCTGCTGCTCGGGCGTGCCGTGGTCGAAGATGATCGGCGCGAGCAGGAAGATCCCGTTCTGCGAGACCCGCCCCGGCGCCCCGGCGCGGTAGTACTCCTCCTCGAAGACGACCCACTCGACGAGGGAGGCGTCGCGTCCGTGGTATCGCTCGGGCCAGGAGACCACCGACCAGCGCGACTCGGTCAGCCGGGCCTCCCACTGCTGGTGGAGTGCCCACCCCTCGGGGGTGTCCATCGAGGGCAGCGGCTCGCTCGGCACGTTGGCCTGCAGCCAGGCACGTGCCTCGGCCTGGAAGGCCAGCTCGGACTCGGACAGGGTCAGGTTCATGAGGTCAGGTCCATCAGTCGGTGGTCTCTCGGAGTCGGGTCTTGAGCACCTTGCCCGACAGGTTGCGGGGCAGCGCGTCGACGAGCTCGACGTGGCGGGGCACCTTGAAGTTGGCCAGGCGCTCCTTGGCGAACGCCCGTACGTCGTCCGGCCCGGGCCGGGCCTGGGACGCCCCTGCGCCGGACACCACGACGTACGCCTTGCCGACCTCGCCCATGCGCTCGTCGGGCACGCCGACCACGGCGACGTCGGCGATCCCGTCCATCCGCAGCAGGGCCTGCTCGACCTCGGCGGGGTAGACGTTGAAGCCGCCGGAGATGTACATGTCCTTGAGCCGGTCGGTGATCCGGAGGTTCCCGTGCTCGTCGAGGACGCCCACGTCCCCGGTGTGCAGCCACCCGTCGCCGTCGATGGCCTCGGCGGTGGCGCCGGGATCGTCGAGGTAGCCGAGCATCACGTGCTCACCGCGCACGAGCAGCTCGCCGGTGCCGTCGTCGGCGGGGGAGTCGATGCGGAGCTCCATGCCCGGGATCGCGCGACCGCACGTGGTGGCCACCGTGGCCGCGGAGTCGTCGTCGCGGCACATGGTCACCACCACGGCCTCGGTCATCCCGAAGGCCGTCACGACCTGGTCGATGCCCAGTCCCTCGGGGGCCGGTGCCCGCATCCGCTCGATCAGCACGACCGGGACGACTGCGGCGCCGGTGACCGCGAGCCGCAACGACGACAGGTCGTGTTGGTCGCGCCGGGGTGCGGTCAGGATCGACTGGTAGATCGTCGGGGCGCCGGGCAGGACCGTGATCCGCTGGTCGGAGATCAGGCTCATCGTGGCATCGAGGTCGAAGGTGGCGACCGGGTAGAGCGTGCAGCCGGTCAGGAGCCCGACGACGATGCCGATCTTGTAGCCGAAGGAGTGGAAGAACGGGTTGATGACCAGGTAGCGGTCGTCCCGGCGGACGCCGCCGAGGTCGGCCCAGGCGCGAGAGACCCCGATCGTCTGGCGATGGGCGGACATCGCTCCCTTGGAGCGACCGGTCGTACCGGAGGTGAAGAGGATGTCGGCCACGTCGTCCGCCGTGACGGCGGCCGCGCGGGCGTCGATGTCGGCCTCGGGGACCTGCTCACCGGTGCGGGCAACGTGGGCGAGGTCGCTGAGCTGGATGATCTCCTGGAGGCACTCCAGCTCGCCGGCCTCCTCCAGCTCCCGGATCTGGTGGCGGCCCAGGAAGCCGTCCTCGAGCAGCGCGATCGGTGCACCGGTGCGCCGCACCAGGTCGGCGACCTCGGCCCCGGTGTAGCGCGAGTTGGCCGGCACGAGCACCCCTCCGGCGTACGTCACGGCGAGCGCCGCCACGACCCACTCGATGCTGTTGGGCGCCCAGATCACCACGCGCTGGCCGGCCGCGAGGCCGTGTGCGACGAGTCCGCGAGCGACCCCGCGGACGGCCGCGTGCAGCTCGGAGAACGACAGCCGCCGCTCGCCCTGGACGTAGGCCGTGTGGTCGCCGTACGTCTCGGCAGCCGAGCGCAGCAACTGGGGGATCGTCGCGGGTGTCGCCGACATCGTGCCTCCTCACGGCTCGTCGTCTCCGGCTCGAGAACCAACCAAGCAATTGCTTGGTAGGGTAGCACCCGTGGACCTCCGCTACTCCGATGCCGACCTCGCCTTCCGGGCCGAGATCCGTGGCTGGCTCGCCGAGCAGCTCAGCGGCGAGTGGGGTGAGCTGCGGGGGCTCGGCGGTCCGGGTCGTGACCACGAGGCCATCGACGAGCGCCTCGCCTGGAACCGCCACCTCGCCGAGCACGGCTGGACGTGCGTGGGATGGCCCACCGAGCACGGTGGCCGTGGGCTGAGCCTGTGGCAGCAGGTGATCTTCCACGAGGAGTACGCCCGGGCCGATGCGCCGCACGGCGTCAACCACCTCGGTGAGACCTTGCTCGGCCCGACGCTGATCGCGTTCGGCACCGCCGAGCAGCAGGCCCGCTTCCTCCCGAGGATCCGCGCGGTCGAGGAGCTGTGGGCGCAGGGGTACTCCGAGCCCGACGCCGGCAGCGACCTCGCCAACGTGCAGACGCGTGCGCGGCTCACCGAGGACGGGCGACGGTGGGTCGTCGACGGGCAGAAGGTCTGGACCTCCAACGCCCACTTCTCGCAGTGGGTCTTCGTCCTCGCCCGCACCGAGCCGGGCTCGCAGCGTCATCAGGGCTTGTCGTTCCTGCTCGTCCCGCTCGACCAGGACGGCGTGGAGGTGCGACCCATCGAGCAGCTCACCGGCGGCTCGGAGTTCAACGAGGTCTTCTTCACCGGCGCCACCACCGACGCCGACCTCGTCGTCGGCGAGCCCGGTCGGGGCTGGGGCGTGGCCATGGGGCTGCTCGGCTTCGAGCGCGGGGTCTCCACCCTGGCCCAGACCGTCGACTACGCCCGCGAGCTCGACGCCGTAGTCGCTCTCGCGCGCGAGCACCACGTCCTCGACGAGCAGCCGGTGCTGCGCGATCGGCTCGCGGGGCTGAAGGTGGAGCTCGAGGTGATCCGCGCCCAGGGTCTGCGCGGTCTCTCGGCGGTCGCCGGGGGTGAGGACTCGGCGGCCGGCGGTGGTGCCGGGTCCATCTTCAAGCTCGTCTGGGCCAACTGGCACCAGCGCCTCGGCGAGGTCGCCATGCAGGTCATGGGCCAGGCCGGGCTGCAGACCCGCGGGGACGACTACGACCTCGACGAGTTCCAACGACTGTTCCTCTTCTCGCGCGCCGACACCATCTACGGCGGCAGCGACGAGGTCCAGAAGAACATCCTGGCCGAGCGGGTGCTCGGCCTTCCGCGCGAACCGAAGGGCACCTGATGACGAGCCACCGACCCGAGCAGCCCACCCCCGACTACGTCGCGGGCCACGACCTCCTGCGGGACAAGGTCGTCGTCGTGACCGCGGCGGCCGGTGCCGGCATCGGCGCGGCCGTCGTACGGCGTGCCCTCGAGGAGGGCGCCCAGGCGGTGGTCTTCTCCGACACCCACGCCCGTCGTCTGGCCGAGGCCGAGCAGACGCTCGCCGCCGAGTTCGGCGCCGGGCGGGTGCGTCAGGCCGTCTGTGACGTCACCGACGAGGCCCAGGTGGGTGCGCTGCTCGACCTCGCCGACGAGTTCGGCGGCGTCGACATCATGATCAACAACGCGGGGCTCGGTGGCACCGCCAGCGTGCTGGAGATGACCGACGAGCAGTGGCTCAAGGTCCTCGACATCACGCTGACCGGGACGTTCCGCTGCGTCCGCGCCGCGGGCCAGCGGTTCGTGGCCGGCGCCAAGAAGGGTGTGATCGTCAACAACGCCTCCGTCATCGGCTGGCGTGCCCAGGAGGGGCAGGCGCACTACGCCGCCGCGAAGGCCGGGGTGATGGCCCTGACCCGCTGCAGCGCCATCGACCTGGCACCCCACGGGATCCGGGTCAACGCGGTCAGCCCCAGCCTGGCGATGCACCCGTTCCTGGCCAAGGTCACCTCCGACGACCTGCTCGCCGAGCTCAAGCAGCGCGAGGCGTTCGGACGAGCAGCCGAGCCGTGGGAGGTCGCCAACGTGATGGTGATGCTGGCCAGCGACTACACCTCGTACATGACCGGCGAGGTCGTGGCCGTGAGCAGTCAGCAAGCCTGAGCCGATGAGTGCCGAGCCCGTCCAGCCGACGACCGCCCACAACCGCCGCAGCGAGCTGCTCGCGATCGCGGCAGGTCTCTTCGCCTCCAAGGGCTTCAAGAACACCACGGTGCGCGACATCGCCGACGCGGCCGGGATCCTGTCGGGGAGTCTCTACCACCACTTCGACTCCAAGGAGTCGATGGTCGACGAGATCCTTTCGACCTTCCAGGACGAGCTCTTCGGTCGCTACGACGCGATCCTGCTGAGCGACGACGACGCCCGCACCAAGCTCGAGCAGGCTGTCGAGGTCTCGTTCGCGGCGATCGACCAGCACCGCGACGAGGTGGCGATCTTCCAGAACGAGGCCGCCTACCTGGGCGGCTTCGAGCGCTTCGCCTACCTCGCCGAGCGCAACGCGCAGTCCCGCGAGGTGTGGATCACCCTGCTCGACGACGGGGTGCGCAGCGGTGCCCTGCGCTCCGACCTGGACATCGAGCTGACCTACCGCTTCCTGCGCGACACCGTGTGGGTCGCCGTGGCCTGGTACCGCCCCGGCGGCAAGCTGGCCCACACCGACATCGCCCGCCAGTACCTGACCATCCTGCTCGACGGGATAGCCCGACCCACCCCCACCACCCAGGGAGACACGCCGTGACCGAGGCCTACATCATCGACGCCGTCCGCACGCCGGTCGGCAAGCGCGGCGGCGCGCTCGCCGAGATCCACTCCGCCGACCTCGGCGGCCACACGCTCGCGGCCCTGATGCGTCGTACCGGCGTCGACCCGGGTGCCGTCGACGACGTCATCATGGGGTGCTGCGACACCATCGGCTCGCAGGCCGGCGACGTCGCCCGGTCGGCGTGGCTCGTCGCCGGGCTCCCCGACCACGTCCCCGGTGTCACGATCGACCGCCAGTGCGGCTCCTCGCAGCAGGCGGTGCACTTCGCCGCCCAGGGCGTCATGTCCGGCACCCAGGACCTCGTGGTCGCGGGCGGACTGCAGAACATGTCGGCGATCCCCATCTCGGCCGCGATGCTGGTCGGTCAGCAGTACGGCTTCACCACGCCCTTCGCGGAGTCGCCGGGCTGGCAGCAGCGCTACGGCGACGTGGAGGTGTCGCAGTTCAACTCCGCCGAGATGATCGCGGAGAAGTGGGACATCTCGCGCGAGGACATGGAGTCCTTCGCCCTCGCCTCCCACGACCGGGCTCGTACGGCGATCGCCGAGGGTCGCTTCGTCGGCGAGATCGAGCCGGTCACCCTCGCCGACGGGGCGGTCTTCGACACCGACCAGTGCCCCCGCGAGACGTCGCTGGAGAAGATGGCCGGCCTGCAACCCCTCGCTCCCGGTGGCCGGATCACCGCAGCCGTGGCCTCGCAGATCTGTGACGCCTCGACCGCGATGCTCCTGGCCTCCGAGCAGGCGCTCGCCGATCACGGCCTGACGCCGCGGGCCCGCATCCACCACCTGTCGGTGCGCGGTGACGACCCGGTCTGGATGCTCACCGGCCCGATCCGCGCGACCGCCCACGCCCTCGACAAGACGGGCCTGAGCATCGACGACATCGATCTCTTCGAGTGCAACGAGGCCTTCGCCTCCGTCGTGCTGGCGTGGATGAAGGAGACCGGTGCCCCGCACGAGAAGGTCAACGCCAACGGCGGCGGCATCGCCCTGGGCCACCCGATCGGCGCCACCGGCACCCGCCTGATGACCACCTTGCTCAACGAGCTCGAGCGCACCGGCGGGCGCTACGGCCTGCAGACCATGTGCGAGGGCGGCGGCCAGGCGAACGTGACGATCATCGAGCGTCTCTGACGGCGTTGTGCGGGGTGGGTGTGGCGCCCGCCCTTCGTGGTGGGTGGGGCGCCCGCGCGCTTAGTCGACCGGGTCTCGCCGTCAAGGATCTCGCTGCG
>NZZG01000040.1 GCA_002698575.1 Pimelobacter sp.
ACACAGGTCAGCTCGTCGACCTCGCCGGGCACCACGACCAGGCGGGCCGACACCTCGTCGATGCGCCAGTACTGGTGGTCGGGGTGCGGGCCGCGGCCCTCGGCGAGGCCGAGGACCTTGCCCGCGAAGGTGCGCCACTGCTCCGGGTCGGTGCTGGTGACCCGGACGTAGCCCATGGACTTGATGTCGATCGTCATGTCAGCGCTTCCGTTCGACGTGGCGTGCGAGGAAGGCGGTGGCCACCTCGCGGAACTCCTCGGCCGCCTCGATCTGGGCCCAGTGGCCGCAGTTGGGGAAGACGTGGAGCTGCGCCCTGGGGATCAGCTTGAGGGCCACCATCGCGCCGTCCAGCGGGTTGACCCGGTCCTCGCGACCCCAGGTGAGCAGGGTGTGCTTGCGCAGGCGGTGCGCCTCGCGCCAGAGCATGCCGTCCTCGGCGGTCTCGGGGTTCCAGAAGGACATGCCCATCGACCGCATCGCGTCCTGGGCTCCGGGCGCGGTCGCGTCGGCGAACCGCTCCTCGACCAACTCGTCGGTGACCAGGGACTGGTCGACGACCATGGTGGAGATGAAGGCCCGCAGCGACTCGCGCGTGGGGTCGGCGCCGAAGTCCATCAGGCGCTGCACGCCCTCGGTCGGGTCGGCGTGGAAGAGGTTCAGGCTCAGGCCCCCGGGGCCCATCAGGACCAGGCGCCCGACCCGCTCGGGGTAGGTGAGCGCGAGGCGCATCGCCGTACCGCCGCCGAGGCTGTTACCGAGCAGGTGCACCTTGGCGATGCCGAGCTCGTCGAGCAGGGCCACGACGTGGTCGGCCGCGTGCCGGTAGTAGTTGCCGACGACCTCGGGCTTGTCGGAGGCGCCGAAGCCGGGCTGGTCGACCAGCAGGGTGCGGAAGTGCGCCGCGAAGTGCGGGAGGGCGGGCCCGAAGTTGGACCACGCGCTCGCACCCGGTCCGCCGCCGTGCAGCATCACCAGGGGAAGTCCACCGCCCACCGTCGAGGGCTGCACGTCCGGCGTGGCCTCGTAGTAGTTGAGCGTGATCCCGCCGGCCTTGGCCGAGCGCTGGGTCGCCTCCTTGGAAAAGGCGTGATTCTCGGGGAGCGGGGAGTCGTTCGTCAAGGTCAGTACATCCCCGGGTCGATCTTGTGCCCGAACTCGTGCGCGCCGAACATCTGCAGGGCACGCTCGGGGTCGTTGGCGGCGTGCACGCGCCCGGCGTGCGCGTCGCGCCAGGCACGCTGGAGGTAGGTGCCGTTGGCCAGCGCCCGACCGCCGGAGGCCTCGAAGAGCGCGTCGATGGCGTCGATGGCGCGCTGGCTGCCCAGCACCTGGTCGCGGCGGACCTTCAGGCGCGAGCGGAGCGGGATCTTCTCACCCTTGGCCACGTACGCCTGCTCCTCGCGGATGTTGTTGACCAGCAGCGCCCAGGCAGCGTCGATCTCGGAGGAGGCCTTGGCGATCCGGACGGCGGCGAACGGGTCCAGCGACGCCTTCTCGCCGAGGTAGGCGGCGCGGGAACGCTTCTGCTGCATCTCGACGTGCTCGGCGTAGGCACCCATGGCCATCCCGATGATGGGCGTGGTGATGGTGCCGGTGAAGATCGAGTGGAACGGCAGCTTGTAGAGGTCGGAGTCGTTCTGCTCCTGGCCGGGGCCGCGGCACTGCCCGGTCTCCCCCATGCTCAGCGTAAAGGCCTCGGGGATGAACACGTCGTCCACCACGATGTCGTTGGAGCCGGTGCCCGCGAGACCGACCATGTGCCAGACGTCGACGATCTCGTACTTCTCGCGCGGCACCATGAACGTCTTGAAGTCGACGACCTGGCCCTCGGCGTTGAACACCAGGCCCCCGAGCAGCACCCACGAGCAGTGGTCGCACCCCGAGGAGAAGCTCCACTTGCCGGAGAGCTGGTAGCCGCCGTCGGTGACGGTGGCCTTGCCGGTCGGCGCGTACGACGAGCTCAGCCGGGTCTTGGTGTCCTCGCCCCACACCGCCTGCTGGGCCTCGTCGGCGAAGAGCGCGACCTGCCAGGGGTGGACGCCCACGACGCTGGAGACCCAGCCGGTGGAGCCGCACGCGCCGGCGATGTCGCGCACGGCGGTGTAGAAGTCGACGGGGTCGGCCTCGAGGCCGTCGAAGCGCCGGGGCTGGAGCAGCTTGAAGAACCCGGTCTCCTCCAGCTCCTTGATCGATGCCTCGGGGACCACGCGCAGGCGCTCGGTCTCGTCCGCGCGCTCACGCAGCGTGGGAAGGACGTCGCGGACGCCGTCGAGGACGGCGGTGGCCGCGGATGAAGTGGCCTGAGATGACATGGGGAGGGCTCCTGTCTGGATGCTTCTGGGACCAAGACTAGAACACGTTCTCGTTTTGGTCGAGTGGGGACACTCAACCCGCCGGGGCGGCGCAGCACCACACCCGTCGGTGGAGGCAGCGAGCCTCAGCTGTTGGCCGCTTCCTTGTCCTGCTCGGCCTTGAGCATCAGCGCGATGTCGATGAGCTGGTCCTCCTGGCCACCGATCAGCTTGCGTCGCCCCGCCTCGAGGAGGATCTTGGCGCCGCTCACGCCGTAGCGCTCGGCGGCGTTGCCGGCGTGCTTGAGGAAGGACGAGTAGACGCCGGCGTAGCCCATCATCAGGGTCATCCGGTCGAGCTGGCACTCCTCCGGCATGGCCGGCTTGATGACGTCCTCGGACGCGTCGACGATCGTGAGGAAGTCGATACCGGTCCGCCAGCCGAGCTTGTCGCAGACCCCGACGAACGCCTCGAGCGGCGTGTTCCCCGCGCCCGCCCCGAAGCGTCGGACCGAGCCGTCGATCTGGGTGGCTCCGGCGCGCGCGGCGATGACGGTGTTGGCGACGCCGAGGCCGAGGTTCTCGTGGCCGTGGAAGCCCACCGTCGCCTCGTGGCCGATCTCGGCGACCACGGCGGCCACCCGGTCGGCCGTCTGCTCCATCACCAGCGCACCGGCGGAGTCCACGACGTACACGCACTGGTTGCCGGCCTCGACCATGATCCGGGCCTGCTTGGCCAGCACCTCGGGCGGCTGGGTGTGGCTCATCATCAGGAACCCGACGGTCTCCAGGCCGAGCTCCCGAGCGAGCCCGAAGTGCTGGATCGAGGTGTCCGCCTCGGTGCAGTGCGTCGCGATCCGGCAGATCTGACCGCCGTTGTCCTGGGCCGCGCGGATGTCGTCCTTGGTGCCGACGCCGGGGAGCATCAGGAAGGCGATCTTGGCCCGCTTCGCGGTCTCGGCCGCGATCCGGATCAGCTCCTGCTCGGGGGTGCGCGAGAAGCCGTAGTTGAACGACGACCCGCCGAGTCCGTCGCCGTGGGTCACCTCGATCACCGGCACGCCGGAGTCGTCGAGGGCCTCGACGATGTCGTGCACCTCGGTCGCGGTGAACTGGTGCCGCTTGTGGTGCGAGCCGTCGCGCAGGCAGGTGTCGGTCAGACGCAGGTCGAGACCGCTCGTGGGGTCGGTCTCGGCCCAGGTGCGGGCCAGGCTGTCGCGGGTGCTGGTGTCGGTCATGGTGTCAGGCCGCCTTTCGGATCACGGGGTTTCGAGGCTCGCTCCGCTCGCACCTCAACCACCGTTCGCGAGCCGGTGACGGGCGATGTTCTGGCCGACCTGGGTGGCGGCGGCGGTCATGATGTCCAGGTTGCCGGCGTACGGCGGCAGGAAGTCGCCGGCGCCCTCGACCTCGACGAAGACCGAGACCTTCACCTGGCCCTGGGTGGCAGCCGACGGCTCGTCGATCTGCGGCTCCTGGAGCAGTCGGTAGCCGGGGACGTACTCCTGCACGGCCTTCTCCATCGCGAAGACCGACGACACGATCGCGTCCCGGTCGGCCTCCGGCGAGACGGCGCAGTAGATGGTGTCGCGCATGATCATCGGTGGCTCGGCCGGGTTGAGGATGATGATCGCCTTGCCCCGCCTGGCACCACCGATCGACTCCACGCCGGCCGCGGTGGTGCGGGTGAACTCGTCGATGTTGGCGCGGGTGCCGGGACCGGCCGACATCGAGGAGACCGAGGCGACGATCTCGGCGTACGACACCCCCTCCGGGCCCGCTGCGCGGGTGACGGCCGCGACCATCGGGATGGTCGCCTGGCCACCGCAGGTGATCATGTTGACGTTGGTCCTGGCGACGTGCTCCTCCCCGTTGACCGGCGGGATCACCGCCGGGCCCACGGCGGCGGGCGTCAGGTCGACCGCGACGATGCCGGCCTCCTCGTAGCGGGGGGCGTACTCGCGGTGCACGTAGGCGGAGGTGGCCTCGAAGATGAGGTCGGGCAGGACGTCCTGCTTGAGCAGCCAGTCGACGCCCTCGTGGGACGACTCGAGGCCCTTGTCGGCGGCCAGCCGGAGGCCCTCGGAGGCCGGGTCCACCCCGATCATCCAGCGCGGCTCGATGACGTCGCTGCGCAGGAGCTTGTACATCAGGTCGGTCCCGATGTTGCCGGGGCCGATGATGGCGGCGCTCAGCTTCTCGTCGGTCATTGCTACTCCTTGAAGGTGACGCTCAGCGGGGCGAACCCGCTGATGGACGCCTCGACCCGGTCGCCAGGGGCGAACGGCACGAACGGGCCCAGGGCCCCGGACAGAATCAGGTGGCCGGCACGCAGCGGGTCGCCGAAGCGCGCGGCCTGCACGGCGAGCCAGCGCAGCGCCTCGAGCGGGTCGCCGAGGCACGCCGCCCCGTTGCCGGACGAGCGCTCCTCGCCGTTGATGCTCAACGACATGACCACGTCGACCGGCTCGATGCCGCTCAGCGGGAGTCCCTCGTCGCCGACGACGTAGAGACCGCTGGAGGCGTTGTCGGCGACGGTGTCGGTGAAGGTGATCCCCCACTCGGCGATCCGCGAGTCCACGATCTCCAGGGCCGGCAGCGCGACGTCGACGGCGGCCCGGACCAGCTCGAGGGTGATCTCCGCCTCGGGGACGTCGATGTCGGCCGCGAGGCGGAAGGCCACCTCGGCCTCCACACGCGGTTGCAGCAGCGTCGCCATCGAGATCGGGTCGTCGGCCGAGACGTCCATGTCGTCCATCAGGTAGCCGAAGTCGGGCTGGTCCACGCCGAGCTGGTCCTGCACGGCCTGCGACGTGGCTCCGATCTTGCGGCCGACCACGGTGGCCCCCGCGGCGAGGCGCCCCCGCACGAGACCCTGCTGCACGGCGTACGCCGCGGGAAGGTCGTCGGTCCCGATCAGGTCGCGCACAGCGGCGCACGGCACCCGCGTCCGGTGGTCCTCGGCCAGGCGGTCGACGGCGGCTCGGATGGCGTCCTGAGAGGTCACGGGCCAATGGTAGAACCTGTTACAGTTTTGCGCCATGAGCACCCCTGCCTCCATGCCCACCGACGGGCCCACCGACGGGCTCCCCGCCGAGGTGGACGTCGTCGTCGTCGGAGCCGGCGGCGCCGGCATGAGCGCCGCCCTGGCGGCCACCAAGCGCGGACTCGACACCGTGCTGCTGGAGAAGAGCGGCCACTTCGGCGGCTCCACCGCCCGCAGCGGCGGCGGCGTGTGGATGCCGGGCAACTACGCGCTCCGCGACGCCGGCCAGGCCGACCCGATCGCGGAGTCCAAGCGCTACCTCGACTCCATCGTCGGCGACGTCGTGCCCAAGCGGCGTCGCGACACCTACCTCGACCGGGGCCCCGAGGTGCTGGACTTCATCAAGGCCAACACGCCCCTGCGCTTCACCTGGGTGCCGGACTACGCCGACTACCACCCCGAGGCGCCCGGTGGACGGGTCAAGGGCCGCAGCTGCGAACCGATCCCGATGGACGCCAGCTTCCTCGGCGACGAGCTCGACCGGCTGCACCCGCAGTACACCAAGGCGCCGGCGAACATGATCGTCACGCAGGCGATGTTCCGGAAGATCAGCCTCGGCCTGCGCACGATCGGTGGGCCGATCACGATGGTCAAGGTGCTCATCAACCGGATCGTCGCCGGCCTGCGCGGACGACGCATGTACGCCATGGGCAACGCCATCGCGATCGGGCTGCGCAAGGGACTCATCGACGCCGGCGTGCCGTTGCACTACGACACCGAGCTGGTCGACCTCGTCGTCGAGGAGGGCCGGGTCGTCGGCGTCCGGGTCCGTCACCGCGGCACCGGGGGCGGCGAGCCCGTCGAGCGCGTGGTGCGTGCCCGGCGCGGGGTGATCCTGGGCAGCGGCGGGTTCGAGCGCAACCTCGAGCTCCGCGAGCAGTACCAGCCGAAGCCGACGTCGGTCGACTGGACCACCGGCTCGCAGTTCAACACCGGCGCCGGCCTGGTCGCCGGGATGGCCGCCGGGGCCCAGACCGACCTGCTCGACGACTCCTGGTGGGGGCCCACCATCCCGCTGCCGAGCGGTCCGTGGTTCTGTCTCGCCGAGCGCAACCTGCCGGGTTCCATCATCGTCAACCAGGCCGGTGAGCGGTACATGAACGAGGCGCTGCCCTACGTCGAGGCGGTCCACGAGATGTACGCCGGCGAGGCCACCGGCGTCGGGCACGTGCCGAGCTGGATGATCATCGACCAGCGCTACCGCAACCGCTACCTCTTCGCGGGGTTGTTCCCGCGCCAGCCCTTCCCCGGCCGCTGGTACAAGATGGGCACCGTCAAGAAGGCCGCCACGGTGGCCGAGCTCGCGGCCGAGATCGAGGTGCCGGCCGAGGCCCTGACCGCGACCCTCGAGCGGTTCAACGCCTTCGCACGCAGCGGCGACGACGCCGACTTCCGGCGCGGCGAGTCGGCCTACGACAAGTACTACTCCGACCCCACGGTCAAGCCGAACCCGTCGCTGCAGGTGATCGACGAGGCACCGTTCTACGCCGTGAAGATCGTGCCCGGCGACCTCGGCACCAAGGGCGGGCTCGTGACCGACGAGCGGGCCCGGGTGCTGCGCCCGGACGGCTCCGCCATCGCCGGGCTCTACGCCGCCGGCAACGTGTCGTCGGCCGTCATGGGTCGCACCTACGCCGGCCCCGGCGCGACGATCGGTCCCGCGCTGGCGTTCGGCTACCTCGCCGCCGAGGACATCGCCGCCACGCCCGTGGGCACGCCGGCCGCCGACGCCCCCGTCCACCGTGAGCAGGAGACCGCCTGATGCCCATCGACCCCGCCGTCGCGATCGGCGCCGACCTCGGCGAGCGCACCTTCTCGTGGTCCGGGAGCGACGTGCTCCTCTACCACCTCGGGATCGGTGCCGGCTCCCGCGCGGGCGACAACGTGTCGCCCGCCGCGCTGGCCTACACGCTCGACGACGCGAGGCTGCAGGTCCTGCCCTCCTTCGGGGTCGTGGCGCCCACGTTCCACGAGACCGACCCGCCGCCCCTCGACCTGCCGGGCTGCGACATCAACCTGGCCCAGGTCGTGCACGGCTCCCAGTCGATCAGCGTGCACGGGCCGCTGCCCACGTCCGGCACCGCCTCGATCCGCACCACGCTCACCGACGTGTGGGACAAGGGCAAGGCCTGCGTGATCTGGCAGGAGGGCGTGGCGAGGTCCGCCTCCGGGGAGCCGCTGTGGACGGTGCGGTCGTCGATCTTCGTCAAGGGCGAGGGCGGATGGGGAGGCGAGCGCGGCTCGTCCCAGGCGGTCGCCCTGCCCGAGCGCGAGCCCGACACCGTCACGACGTACGACGTCACGCCGCAGCAGGCGCTGCTCTACCGCCTGTGCGGCGACCGCAACCCGCTGCACGCCGATCCGGACTTCGCCCAGGCGGCCGGCTTCCCGGCGCCGATCCTGCACGGGCTCTGCTCCTACGGGATCGTGCTGCGCGAGCTCACCGACGCCCTGCTCGACGGCGAGGCGAGCAAGGTCGCCGGCTTCGGTGGTCGCTTCTCCGGGGTGGTCTTCCCCGGCGAGACGATCGGGGTCAAGGGCTGGCGCGAGGACGGCCGCATCGTGGCCTCGGCCGCCATCGCCGGTGGCGAGCGCGACGGGTCGCCGGTGCTGGCCGACGTGGTCCTCGACCTCGCGTGACCCGGCCCGCGGTCGGCCTCTAGGTTGGGCGCCGTGACGATCCTGGGTACCCCGCTGAGTCCGACCTCCACCCGCGTCCTGCTGCTCGGCTCCGGCGAGCTCGGCAAGGAGCTGGTCATCGAGCTGCAACGCCTCGGTGTGGAGACGATCGCCGTCGACCGGTACGCCGACGCCCCGGCGATGCAGGTGGCGCACCGCAGCCACGTGATCGACATGCTCGATGCTGCCGAGGTACGACGCGTGGTCGAGCTCGAGCAGCCGCACTGGGTCGTCCCGGAGATCGAGGCCATCCACACCCCGACACTGCGCGAGCTGGAGTCCGAGGGGGTCACCGTGATCCCCACGGCGCGGGCCGCCTGGCTGACGATGGACCGTGAGGGGATCCGCCGGCTCGCTGCCGAGGAGCTCTCCGTGACCACGTCGCCGTACCGCTTCGCGGACACGGCCGAGGACTTCGCTGCTGCCGTCGAGGAGATCGGCATCCCGTGCGTGGTCAAGCCGGTGATGTCGTCGTCGGGCAAGGGACAGTCCGTCGTCCGCTCTCCCGAGGACGTGGCGACCTCGTGGGAGTACGCGCAGTCCGGAGGACGCGCCGGCCAAGGCCGGGTGATCGTCGAGGGGTTCGTGCCGTTCGACTACGAGATCACGCTGCTGACCATCAAGCACGCCAGCGTCGAGGCACCCGACGACCCGACCCAGGACGTGGTGTCGTTCTGCGCCCCCATCGGGCACGTCCAGGTCGACGGCGACTACCGCGAGTCGTGGCAGCCGCAGCCCATGGACGGCGTCGTGCTCGCCCGGGCGCGCGAGATGGCCGAGATCGTGGTGCGCGAGCTGTGCGGCGACGAGGGCCGTGGCCTGTTCGGCGTCGAGCTGTTCGTGCGCGGTGACGAGGTGATCTTCTCCGAGCTCTCCCCCCGGCCCCACGACACCGGGCTGGTCACGCTCGTCTCGCAGGACCTCTCGGAGTTCGCGCTGCACGCGC
>NZZG01000041.1 GCA_002698575.1 Pimelobacter sp.
AGCGGGCGAGCGAAGCTCGATCCTTGACGGCGGGAGCAGGTCGGCTACGCGCGCGGCCCCACCACGGTGACCACTCGGCCCCACCACGGTGACCACTCGGCCCCACCACGGTGACCACCCGGTCCAACCCGACGAACACGGGCCGACAGGACGGGTGAGCCCTACCTCGAGCCGAGGCCGCGAACGGCGGCTCACCCGGCGAGGCGGAAGCCGACGCCCCTGACGGTCTCGATGTACCTCGGCGAGGCCTCGTCGTCGCCGAGTGCCTGGCGCAGCCCCGCGATGTGTCCCTCGACGGCGCGCTTGTCGGCCTCGTTGACGAAGTGGGAGGTGACGAACTGCTCGCCCCGCAGCGCCAGGACCAGGTCGGCCTTGCTCCGGACCCGTCGACCGCTGCCGAGCAGGGAGACCAGGAGCTGCAGCTGGGGGTCGGTCAGGGACAGTGAGCGCCCATCGCGGGAGGCCTGACCGGTCGTGGTGTCCACGGTGAGGTCTCGGAAGATCAACGCGTTGCCCTCGGCGCGCGCCTCCGAGCTGGGCGGCGTCGGGCGGGTCGGCACCGGGGGGACGGCGGGGGTCATTGGCGCTGCGGGAGCGGCGGCTCGAGGCGCCGGGGCCGGGTCCGAGGCAGGAGCCACCGGGCTGGCCGGGGGAGCCGGCTGGGCCGGGGGAGTCGGTGCGGGTTCGTAGCGGTGGGCGTGGCGCCGACGCGAGTCGGGACTCATCTCCTCCTGGAACTCGCGCACGGCGGCAGCGGCCCAGGACTCCGGAGCCCGCTGAGGTGGCGGCGCCGGTGTGCTCGGGGGCGGGTCCTGTCCGAAGGTGCCGTCCGCGAAGGCGACCCGGCGCAGCATGGAGTCGGCGCGAGCGCGCAGCTCCCGAGGACGGAACGGCTTGACGAGGTAGTCGTCGGCGCCGGCCTCGAAGCCCCGGATGATGTCGATCTCCTGGGTCAGCGCGGTGATCATGATCAGGTAGGTCTGGCTGAACTCACGCAGACGCTTGGCGACGGCGAAGCCGTCCATCCCGGGCATGTTGACGTCGAGGGTGGTCAGCAGTGGCTGGTGCTCGCGCACCGCGGCGATGGCAGCCGGGCCGTCGGGGGCGTGGAAGATCGTGAAGCCCGACTGGGCCAGGACGATCTCGATCAGGTCGCGGACGTCCGGATCGTCCTCGGCGATGACCGCGACCTTGTCTCCATGCACGCGCTTCATGCTATCGGCATCGGGGCGAGGCGTCCGGCGATACCTCCGGGAGGATCACGAATGTAACCCGACGGTCACCAACCGGCGGCGCTGGCCAGGCTCGCGGCCCGGTCGACCCACACCTCCCCGGCTGCCGGGCCCCCGTGACACTCTCCATCGCTCTCGGCGGGCGGCTTGATCCACAGCAGGGCGTCCAGGGCGGTGTCGTCGTCGACGAATCCCGGATCCTCACCGAGGGCCCGGCCCACCGGGTTGCACCAGTCGGTCACCGGCTGGCCGGTCCCGGAGGGATCGCCGCTGCGGCCGACGTCGATCACGTAGTGCGCTCCGTCGAGCAGCCCACTGAGCTCGGCGGCGTAGGCGCGCTCGCGGGCCACGGGCTGGTAGTTGGCGACGTTCGTCGCGAAGCCGCGAGCGTCCGCGACCCCGACCTCCTCGAGCAGAGGAGCCATCTCGCTCGCCGGGATCCAGTCGGAGTGACCTGCATCGACGTACGTCGTCACGCCTGCGCCGACCAGGGCCTGCAGCGCCTGGCGCAGCAACGACGTCCGGTCGGTCGGGCCGCAGGCCACCGAGCCGGCCAGCGCATCCGGCTCGAGGACGGCCGCGGTGTCGGTTCCTGCGCTCGCCAGGGCGTCGGCGACGGCCTGGACCCAGGGAAGGTAGGTGTCTGCGGTCAGCCCGCCGGCCGAGAAACCACCGGTGCAGTCGCGGTCGGGGATCCCGTAGAGGACGAAGAGGGGCACCGTCTGAGACTCGGTGGCCGCGACCAAGCCGGTGACGTAGGCACCGACCTGGTCGGTCCCGTAGGCCTCCGGGGTCAGCCAGATGCCCGTGGGGGTCCGGGCCAGGCGCTCGAGGGCCGCGGCCTCCTGGGTGTCGCCGTCGCCCGCTGCCTGCTTCGCCGCCGCCTCCAGGCGTGGCTTCTCGACCAGGGTCTGGGCACGTTCGGCGAACACGTTCGTGTCGCCGGCCTGGTCCTGGTCGCTCGGGTCGCCGCCACCACAGCCGACGAGCAGCACGCAGGCGAGCGCGGCGATCGCCGGCCCGACGGCCGAACGGAGGGGGGAAGGACGCACGCGACGATTGTGCCGCACCCCGTCCTAGGGTGCCTGCATGAGCACAGCGGCGATCACGGTCGAGGGACTCACCAAGCGCTTCGGACCGGTCACGGCGGTCGACGACCTCTCGTTCACCGTTCGTGCCGGGGCCGTGACGGGCTTCCTCGGGCCCAACGGCTCGGGCAAGACGACGACCCTGCGGATGGTGCTGGGCCTGATGCGTCCGAGCGCCGGCCGGGCGCTGGTGGGGGAGCGCCCGTACGTCGAGCACCCGCGCCCCGGTCGGGTGGTGGGCTCGGCCCTGGAGGCGTCCAGCTTCCACCCGGGACGCAGCGGGCTCGACCACCTACGGGTCTACGCCCCCCAGGTGGGGGTGAGTGACGCGCGGTGCCGTGAGGTCATCGACCTCGTGGGACTCGGCGCGGCCGCGCGACGGCGGGTCTCCGGATACTCGATGGGGATGCGGCAGCGCCTGGGTCTGGCCACCGCGCTGCTGACCGATCCCCCCACAATCGTGCTGGACGAGCCCGCCAACGGACTGGACCCCGAGGGGATCGTGTGGCTGCGAGGCTTCCTGAGGCACCTGGCCGAGGAGGGCCGCAGCGTGCTGGTCTCCAGCCACGTGCTCGGCGAGGTCCAGAGCACCGTCGACGACGTGGTCGTCATCGCGCGCGGACGGCTGGTGCACTCCTCCTCGCTGGCGGGGCTGGCCGAGCTGGCCGAGCACACGACGTACGTCGAGGGCCCGGACCGCGGCGCGGTGGCGCGACTCGTCGAGCAGCACGCCTGGAGCGCCGAGCCCAGCGGGGCCGGGTGGACCGTCGCCGACGTCGCAGCACCGCTGGTCGGGGCCGCCGCCCACGCCGCCGGGGTCGAGCTGCACGAACTGACCCCGCGGGGTCGGGACCTGGAGCAGGTCTTCCTCCGGCTGACGGCCCCGCCGGCGACCGAGGGGGGTGCGCGATGAGGGCCGCACTCCTCACCGAGTACCGCAAGCTGGTCTCGACCAGGTTCTGGTGGATCCTGCTGATCGTGATGGCCGGCTACCTGGCGTTCCTGGCGGCCGTGATCGCGTTCTCCGTCAACGCGGAGACGGGCGACGGCGGCGCTCCCGGGGTGCCGGCGGCCTCCGGCGTCGAGGCGGCGACCATCGTCTACTCCCTCGTCAACGCGATCGGCTACGTCTTCCCCCTGGTGATCGGAAGTCTCGCGATGACCTCGGAGCTCCGCCACGGCACGATCACCCAGTCCCTGCTCGTCGAGCCGCGACGCGGGGTCCTGCTGGCTGCCAAGCTGCTGGCCGCGGTGCCGCTGGGGCTGCTGTACGGCGTGGTGGCGTGCCTCGCGGTGGTGCTCGGTGGGGCACCGGTCCTCGCGCTCGTGGGCGACGGAGCCTTCCTCGGCGACGGCGACGTCCTGCAGGTCCTCGCCTACGGCGCCCTGGTCACGGTGGTGTGGGCCGTAATCGGGGTCGCCTTCGGGGCCCTGGTGACCAATCAGGTGGCGGCGATCGTGGTCATCATCGCCGTCACCCAGCTCGTCGAGCCGATCGCGCGCGTCGGGCTGGCCTCGGTCGACGCTCTCGCGGGGGCGGCGGCGTACCTGCCGGGCGCCGCCGCGGACGCGGTCATCGGAGCGAGCTTCTTCGCCAGCATGGGCTCGGCCGAGGTGCTCTCGCGCGGAGCCGGGATCGCCGTCCTGCTGACCTACGCCGCCGTTCTGGCCGTCCTGGCGCGGTGGACCACGCTGCGCCGCGACCTGGGGTGAGCGGGAGGGGCTCGGGGGCCGCTGACTACCCTGGCGCCATGATGCGTCCCACCAGCCGAACCCTGCCCCGCCGCCTCGCAGCCCTCAGCGCGACGGTGCTGCTGGCCGGAGCCCTCCTCGTCGGCTGCGGGGAGGAGAACGACCCGGAGGCGGCTGACGACCCCGTCGTCGCCGAGACCCAGACCGACGGCGCCGGCAGCGATGCCTCGCCCGGCGAGCTGCCCGACTGGGCCCCGGAGATCCTCACCGACGGGGACGACGTCACGGGTCTCGACTTCACCGACATCGCTCCGCTGAGCGACGAGCTGCTCGTGGCGGAGGTCGTCACCGGCGACGGCCCTCCGGTCGAGCAGGGCCAGACGATCACCGCCGACTACTTCGGCCAGCTCCCCGACGCCGACGCGCCATTCGACGAGAGCTTCAGCAAGGAGCCCTTCTCGGCGCCCATCGGGGTCGGCTCCCTGATCGCGGGCTGGGACCAGGGTCTCGTCGGCGTCCCGGTCGGCAGCCGCGTCGTCATGTCGATCCCCTCCGACCTGGGGTACGGCGACGCCGGCGCGGGCGCCGACATCCCCGGCGGGGCCACGCTGTTCTTCGTGATCGACATCATCGACGCGGTCTGAGGTCCCGACGAGGCGCCGACGGGCGTCGGCAGCGTCGTCGGCGTCGGCCTCAGAGCTTGCGCAGCCGCACGTAGCGCACCGAGTGGTCGGCGTCCTTGCGCATCACCAGGGTGGCACGTGAGCGCGTCGGCAGGACGTTCTGCACGAGGTTGGGACCGTTGATGGTGTCCCAGATCCGCGAGGCCTCGACGACCGCCTCGTCGTGGGTGAGGCCGGCGTACTTGCTGAAGTACGACCCGGGGTCGCGGAACGCCGTCTCCCGCAGGTGCAGGAAACGGGTGATGTACCACTCGCGGATCTTGTCGCGCCCGGCGTCGACGTAGACCGAGAAGTCGAAGAAGTCGCTCAGCGCCAGCCCGGCCTTCCCGTCCTCGCTGACACGGGCCGGCTGCAGGACGTTGAGCCCCTCGATGATCACGATGTCGGGCCGCTTGATGACGACCTTCTCGTCGGGCACCACGTCGTAGACCAGGTGGGAGTACGTCGGAGCCTCGACCTCGTCCTTGCCCGACTTGATGTCGACGACGAAGCGGAGCAGGGCCCGCCGGTCGTACGACTCCGGGAAGCCCTTGCGCTGCAGGAGCCCGCGGCGCTCGAGCTCGGCGTTGGGGTAGAGGAAGCCGTCGGTGGTGATGAGGGCGACGTTGGGGTGCTCGGGCCAGTGGGCGAGCATCTGCTGCAGCACCCGAGCCGTCGTGGACTTGCCGACCGCCACGGAGCCGGCGAGGCCGATGACGAAGGGCGTGCGCGGCGGGGTCTGGCGGTGCAGGAAGCTCTCCTGGTCCCGGTGCAGGCGGCCCGCCGCGCCGACGTACAGGCTCAGCAGCCGCGACAACGGGAGGTAGACCTCCTCGACCTCCTCCAGGTCGAGACTGTCCCCGAGGCCGCGCAGCGCCCGGATCTCGTCGGCGCGCAGCGGGTTGCGGCTCTCGTGAGCCAGCTCCGACCAGGCGGCTCGCTCGAGCTCGATGTACGGCGACGACTCCCGACCCGAGGCGTCGTGGTGTCCCTCGCCGTTCGACCCGTGAGACATGGCCGCGATTGTTGCAGCACCGGCGACGCGCGGTCGCGCAGGTCCACCGCGGGCCGGGAGGCGAAGCAGGCGGAAGTAGAGTCTCGGGCTATGTGCGGCATCGTCGGGTACGTCGGACCCCAGCAGGCCCAGGGGGTGGTCATCGACGGACTGCGCCGCCTCGAGTACCGCGGCTACGACTCCGCCGGCGTCGCGCTGGTCGTCCAGGGGGGCACGGTGGTGACCGCCAAGAAGGCGGGCAAGCTCGCCAACCTGGAGAAGGTGCTGGCCGACTCGCCGCTGCCGGCGTCGACGACCGGGATCGGGCACACCCGCTGGGCCACCCATGGCCCGCCGACCGACGTCAACGCCCACCCGCACGACGGCAACGCCCACCGGATCGCGCTGGTGCACAACGGGATCATCGAGAACTTCGCCGACCTGAGGGCCCGCCTCGAGGCCGACGACCACGTCCTGGTCTCGCAGACCGACACCGAGGTGGTTGCCCACCTGGTCGAGCTGCAGGTTCAGTCGGGGGAGGACCTGACCACCGCGATGCAACGGGTCTGCCAACAGCTGGAGGGGGCCTTCACCCTGGTGGCGGTCGACTCCCAGGACCCCGACCGGGTCGTGGCCGCTCGGCGCAACAGTCCGCTGGTGGTCGGGGTCGGCGAGGGCGAGTACTTCGTGGGCTCCGACGTCGCAGCGTTCATCTCGCACACCCGTGAGGCGCTGGAGCTCGGCCAGGACCAGGTCGTCACGATCACCCGGGACGGCGTGGAGATCACCGACTTCGACGGCCGGCCGGCCCAGGGTCGTCGCTTCCACGTCGACTGGGACCTGTCGGCGGCCGAGAAGGATGGCCATGACTGGTTCATGCGCAAGGAGATCTTCGAGCAACCGCGCGCGGTCGCCGACTCCCTGCTGGGACGCCGTACCCGCGCCGGGCTGCTCCAGCTCGACGAGATGCGGCTCTCCGACGACGAGATCCGCGACGTGGACAAGATCATCATCATCGCCTGCGGCACCTCCTTCTACGCCGGCATGGTGGCCAAGTACGCCATCGAGCACTGGACCCGGGTGCCCGTGGAGGTGGAGCTGGCCTCCGAGTTCCGCTACCGCGACCCGATCCTCGACTACTCGACCCTGATCGTCGCGATCAGCCAGTCCGGCGAAACCGCCGACACGCTCCAGGCGATCCGGCACGCCCGCACCCAGCGGTCCAAGGTGCTGGCCATCTGCAACACCAACGGCTCGACGATCCCGCGCGAGTCCGACGCCGTCATCTACACCCACGCCGGCCCGGAGATCGGGGTCGCCTCGACCAAGGGCTTCCTGACCCAGCTGGTCGCGTGCTACCTCCTGGCCCTGTACGTCGCCCAGGTCAAGGGCACCCGCTACGGCGACGAGATCAACCAGGTCATGGGCCAGCTCGAGGCCATGCCCGACCACATCGAGACGGTGCTGTCGGCCTCGGAGTCGGTCTACGCGCTGGCCCGCGAGCACCTCGACACCCGCTCGGTGCTCTTCCTCGGTCGTCACGCCGGGTACCCCGTCGCCCTCGAGGGAGCCCTCAAGCTCAAGGAGCTCGCCTACCTGCACGCCGAGGGCTTCGCCGCCGGGGAGCTGAAGCACGGGCCGATCGCGCTGATCGAGGAGGGGCTCCCCGTGCTGTGCGTCGTGCCTCCCCGCGGCCGCGACCAGCTCCACGAGAAGATGCTCAGCGGCATCCAGGAGGTGCGCGCCCGGGGGGCTCGCACGATCTGTCTGGCCGAGGAGGGCGACACGCGAATCGAGCCGTACGCCGACGTCCTGATCCGCCTCCCGCAGGTGCCCACCCTGCTGCAGCCGCTGGTGGCGATCGTCCCGCTGCAGCTGTTCGCGTGCGAGCTGGCCAGCGCCCTCGGCCACGACGTCGACCAGCCGCGCAACCTCGCCAAGTCCGTCACGGTCGAATGACGCCCACGTCGCGAGCCTCGACGAGGTCGTCATGGCGGTGATCGGGGTCGGCATCGACGTGTGCGACCTGGAGCGGTTCGCGGAGTCGCTCGCGCGCACCCCGGGGCTGCTCGACCGGCTCTTCACGCCAGTCGAGGCAACCCGGGCCCCCGCCTCCCTGGCGGCGCGCTTCGCCGCCAAGGAAGCCCTGGCCAAGGCACTCGGAGCTCCCGGAGGACTGGCCTGGCAGGACGCCGAGGTCTTCTCCGAAGCCTCCGGCCAGCCCCGCTTCGAGCTGCGCGGCACGGTGCAGGCGCGCGCCGAGGAGCTGGGGGTCGCTCACGTGCACCTGTCGCTCTCGCACGACGCAGGGATCGCCTCGGCGATGGTGGTCCTGGAGTCCTGAGACCGCGCCCTGCGGCTCCCGCGGTGTCCGTTCCTCAAGGAATCCTCAACACTTCCCGAGGGACTGCCACAGGCATTCCCCAGGAAGGGCTGCGGCCCGCGATCCGGTGTCATCCTTTCCCCATGACCCCCCACGCTCCCTCTCTCGCGCTCCTGGCCGCCGCGGTCCTGTCCTCGGGCCTGACCCTCGGTGTGGCCGCGCCGGCCACCGCAGCTCCCGGCAACTGCGACGACCTCGACACCGGTCGTGTCGTCGTCCCCGGCAACGCCGACCGCGTCACCGTGACGGCGCCCGCCGGTCAGCTGGTGACGGGCTACTGCGTCAAGTCCGCCGGGCTCAAGGGCACCACCGGCGATCCGGAGTACGTCGTCCTGGAGAAGCCGGTCGCGTCGCTGTCGCTGAAGCACACCGACGGGGGCAACCTGACGCACTACTCGCTCACGCTGAGCCCGCTTGCCCCGACGCCGACGCCGACGCCCACGCCGGTCCCGACGCCGACGCCCAC
>NZZG01000042.1 GCA_002698575.1 Pimelobacter sp.
CCCGCGAGCGTGCGGTCGTTCAGCGCGTGGCGGCCGCGCGCGGGTCGCGGCGGGTGAGTCAGTGCAGCTGACCCACCGCGGAGGTGGGGGTGAACCGGGCGAGGAGACGCTTCTCCGCCACCATCGCGGCCCGGTACTCGTCCCAGTCGTCGTGCGGCTTGCCGGCGATCTCCTCGTAGAGCCGGCACAGCGCGTCGCTGGTGGCGTCGCCCGGCTCGGTGGTGACCGGCGAGAGCTCGACGGTGCCGTCCAGGGACACGTACGACCACGACATCGGCTCGCTCAGGTGGAGCACGACGCGGGGGTCCCGCCGCATGTTGGCCGTCTTCGCGCGGTCGTCGGTCAGGGAGATCTCGAACGTGTCGCCGGCGACGGCGTAGACCACGTCGGAGGACTGCGGGCGTCCGTCCTTGCGGATCGTGATGACGACCGCGTGCTTGCGGTCGGCTGCCCAGGCGGTGGCGTCGGCGAGGTCCATGACTCGACTCTGCCACGCCGACGGTCGGGCTCGGGTCGACGCGGACCTGGGTCCGTACCGCCACGCCCCCAGGGGGTCAGCCCGATCCGGGTGTGGGAGCGAGCCTGCGGTCGAGCCAGGCCGCGAGAGCGAAGAGCGCCACGAAGAGCAGCGTCACCCCGAGGCTCGCCACGACGACGGCCGCGGCGCCGTCCTCGCGGTGGTCGAGGAAGGGGTAGGGGTACCAACCGGAGAGCGCGCCGACCGACAGGGTCACGCCCAGCCAGGCGACGGGCCACGCCAGGGCCCAGCCCACCGCGCCCAGGGTGATGCGTGGACGCGGCCCGAAGACGACCCAGCCGACGAGCGCCATGATCGGCACGACCATGTGGAGGAGCTTGTCGGCGGCCCAGTCGGCCCCGTCGAGGTCGAGCAACGGGCGCAGCAGCAGGTAGTGGACCAGCCCCGTGACGGTGATGCCGACGACGCCGGCGAGCCGCAGCACCCGCCAGGTGCGGGTGTCGCGGGCGGGATCGAGGGCGAGGGTGAGCGACGCGATCGCGACCAGGACGTTGCTCTGAACGGTGAAGTAGGCGACGAAGCGGGCCAGCCGCAGGCCCAGCGCCGGCGGCTCGACCTCGTCGAGCACCTGACCACCGCGGATCACCAGCACGAGCTGGAGGACCACGGCGACGATCGCGACCGTCGCGGTCAGCGCATGGAACCGTCTGGCCGTCATCGGGCGGCCGGTCGTACGTCGACCTCGTGGGCGAGCATGATCGCCTGCCCGGAGACCGGGTCCATGTGCGCAGGACCACCGGGGATGACCGCGTTGATGTTGGCGCCGGGCAACGCTCGAGCCCGCCGCGGGCCGGTCGTGGAGTGCCCCCAGCCGTGCGGCACCACGACCACGCCCGGGGCGACGTCGTCGGTGAGCGACACGGCGATCTCGACCTCACCGGTCGGGCTGGAGACCACGACCGACGTGCCGTCGACGATGCCCCGCGCGGACGCGTCGTCGGGGTGGAGCAGGGCGGTGTTGCCGTCGGGCTGACGGATGTGGGAGTTGTTGTGCATCCACGAGTTGTGCGAGCGCCGGTCGCGTCGCCCCACGAGTCGCAGCACCCCGGGTCGGGACAGCTCGGGCTCCGCGGCCACGAGCCGGTCGAGGTCGGCCACGAGGTCGGCGGGCGCGAGGTCGACGAGCCCGTCGTGGGTCGCCACGCGCCGCCCGAGGAACGAGCCCGGCTCGGTCGGGGGGAGCAGGACGCCGTCCGGTCGACGCTTGAGCTCGCGCAACGACGTACGTCGTCCCCAGCGGAGCAGCACCGCGAGCAGGTGGTCGAAGCCGATCCGGGGTGAGCCGGGCAGACGCCCCAGGAGCCGGTTGAGACGGGGGAGCGTGTGGGCAGCGGTCGTGCCGAACGGGCGCACGCCGGAGGCCAGCGCCAGGTCGGAGAAGATCTGCCACTCGGTGCGACGTTGTCCCGTCGGCGCGACGACGGGCGGTGTCCACTGGGCGTGCGGGACCACCTGCAGCGACTGGTGCGAGGCAGGGAAGTCGCTGCGCTCGAGCATGTCGGTCGCCGGCAGCACGTAGTCGGCGTACGCCGCTGTCTCGTTGCGGTAGAGGTCGACGCTGACCATCAGGTCGAGGCTCGGCAGGGCCTCGTCCAGGGCGCCGCCGGGCACCGAGTGGACCGGGTTGCCGGCGGTGACGAACAGGGCGCGCACCCGGTCGGGGTGCTCGGTGGTGATCTCGTCGGCCAGGGCCGCGACGGGGAAGGCTCCGGCGACGCGGTGCCACCGGCCGTCGCTGGTGCGGTGCTCGTCGAAGCGTCCCAGTCCGACGAGCCCCGCGAGCCGGAGCGTGTCGAACGCGCCACGCGGCACGAGCAGCCCCCCGCGGCGATCGAGGTTGCCCGCGACCAGGTTGATGCCCTGGAGCAGCCAGTAGGCGAGCGACCCGAACGGCCCCATGTTGACGCCGGTCGAGCAGTAGAGCGCGGCGCCGCTGCCGCCCTGCCCGACGCTCGCCTCGGCGTAGGACGTCGCGAGGTCGCGGATCGTGGCGGCCGCGATCCCGGTCACCGCCGCAGCACGCTCGGGCGTCCATGGCGCCGCCGCGGCGACGAGGTCGTCGACGCCGCGCGCGACCTCGCGCGCCGGGGCGAGGTCGATGCCGACCTCCACGGTGAGCACGTGCAGCAGCGCGGCCAGCAGGTAGGCGTCGGTGCCCGGGCGGATCGGCACGTGCTCCCCGACCCGCTTGGCGGTCTCGGTGCGCCGCGGGTCGACGATCACGACCCGGCCGCCGCGCTCGGTCACCGACGACAGCACGCCCGCGGCGTCGGCGACCTGGAGCACCGACATCTGGCTGACCAGGGGGTTGGACCCGAGGCACATGAAGAAGTCGACGTGCTCGAAGTCGGGCACCGGGTGCACCAGGGACAAGCCGTACATCTCGGTGGAGACGTGGAACTTCGTGTTGACGTCGATCGAGTGCGACGCGAACACGTTGGGAGATCCGAGGGCCTCGACGTACGCCGTCGACATCAACGTCCCGGCGAGCGAGAAGAACGTCGGGTTGCCCTGGTACAGCGCCAGGGCACGCGGCCCGTGCTCGTCGACGATCGCGCGCACCCGGGCGCCGATCTCGGCCAGGGCCTGCTCCCAGGAGATCTCGACCAGCTCGCCGTCGACCCGCTTGAGGGGTACGTCGAGACGGTCCGGGTCGTGGTGGAGGGCGCCGAGGCCGAGACCCTTGACGCAGCAGTAGCCCTGCGAGACCGGGTGGTCGCGGTCCGGGCTCACCTTGGCGACCCGCTCGCCCCCGGTGCTCGGGTCCGGCTCGACGTCGACGACCAGACCACAGTGCACCTCGCAGATCCGGCAGAAGGTGCGCACGCTGCGAGTCATGGCCCGAGGATAGGGGTCTCTCAGCGGCGGGAGGTCGTGGATGTCGATGACCTGTGGCAGTGTCGAGGCGATGGACCAACGGATCAGCTTCGTCACCCTCGCGGTCGCCGACCTGGAGCGCAGCCGCGCCTTCTACCTCGACGGTCTCGGCTGGACCGAGGCGCTGCACGTGCCCGGTGACGTCTGCATGATCGAGGTCGGACACCGCGTCGTCTTCTCGTTGTGGCAGCGCGAGCACTTCGAGGCCGAGGTCGGCGCGATCTCGTCGGGGCCGGGCGTCGCGCCGTTCACGCTCTCCCACAACGTGGCGACCTCGGCCGAGGTCGACGCCGCCCTCGAGGTGGCCCGCGCCGCGGGCGCCGATCCGGTGCAGCCGGGTCAGGCCCGCGAGTGGGGCGGCTACACCGGCTACTTCGGCGATCCCGACGGCTACCGCTGGGAGATCGCCACCAATCCCGGACCGATCGGACAGAAGGTGCTGCCATGACCATCAGCGACGACGACAAGGTGATCCTCGACGGCCCCGCGATCGAGGCGGAGGGCCTGGCCGACTGGAGGGTGCTGCTCGGGGTCCTGCACGCCCGGTTCGAGACCGGTGGCTTCAACGCGGGGGTGACCCTGGTGCAGGCGATAGGTGCAGCCGCCGACGAGATGGACCACCACCCCGACGTCGATCTCTCCTACCCGCGCGTGGACGTGCGCCTGTCGAGCCACGACGTCGGTGGCGTCACCCGGCGCGACGTGGTGCTGGCGCGGGCGATCAGCGAGATGGCCAGCCGCCTGGGAGCGACGCCGGCACCGAGCGGGACGTCGGCGCTCGAGCTCGCCCTCGACACCCACGACCCGGCCGAGATCGCGCCCTTCTGGGCCGCCGTCCTGGGCTACGACCTCGCTGGTGCCGACGACGGGACCGACCTGGTCGACCCGTTCGGCCGCGGCCCCACGATCTGGTTCCAGCGTTGTGAGGAGCACCCGGCGCCCCACCAACGCTGGCACCTCGACCTCCGGGTGCCGCCGGAGGTGGTCGAGGAGCGGATCGCGGCCGCGAGGGCCGCCGGTGGCGCCCTGGTCAGCGACGCCGAGGCGCCGCGCTTCTGGGTCCTCGCCGACGCGCAGGGCAACCAGGTGTGCCTGACGACCTGGCAGGGTCGCACACACGCCTGAGCCCACGCCCACGCCTGCCCCCGCCTGGTCCCGTAGGGTCCGGCTCATGACGCACACTGCGGAGGAAGCCGTCCGGGGACTCTGGAGGACGCTCTCGGCCCGCGACTGGGACGCCCTGGGCGACTACCTCGCCGAGGACTGCCTCTACATCGACGTGCCGACGGGGCCGGCACTCGCCGCCAAAGGACCGGTCGACATCGTCAAGCGGTTGCGGGTCGGCCTCGCCGACCTGGCGTCGTACGTCAACCACGAGGGACTCCTCGTGGCCGACGGGGATGCGGTGATCTACGAGCACTCCGAGACCTGGACCTTCACCTCGGGCGAGGTCGTCGACCTGGCCTTCTGCTCGGTGCACCGCGTCCGCGAGGGCAGGGTGACGCTGTGGAAGGACTACTGGGACTTTGCCGCGGTCGCCGACCACGCCCCACCGGGCTGGATCGACAGCCTGGCCGCGGCCGACATGTCGTGGATCCACGACGCCACCGGCGAGGTCTGACCGGGCACCGACCGTGGTGCGCGCCGTAGGCTCGCGGCATGAGCGAGTCGACGAGCGGGCAGACGATGACGGGCCGCACGGTGCTGGTGACCGGTGCCAGCGACGGGATCGGGGCCGAGACCGCGAAGGCGCTGGCCGGCCGAGGTGCGACGGTGCACGTGACCGGTCGGTCGGCGGAGAAGCTCCGGCCCGTGGCCGACGCGGTCGGCACCGAGCCGCTCGTCGCCGACTTCTCGCGGCTCGACGACGTACGACGGCTCGCCGAGCAGGTGGGGGAGCGGGTCGAGCACCTCGACGTGCTGCTGAACAACGCCGGGGGGACGTTCTCGCCCCGGCACGTCACCCACGACGGACACGAGCCCAACTTCCAGGTCAACCACCTCGCACCCTTCCTGCTGACCAACCTGCTGCGGCCCCGGCTCGCGGCCGCCGGCTCGTCGCTGGTGGTCAACACCTCGAGCATCGGCAACCTGATGGGCAAGGTCGTGCTCGACGACCTCGACCACGAACGGCGTCGCGCGCTCGAGTTTCCGGCGTACGGCACCGGCAAGCTGATGAACATCGTCTTCACCCGCGGCATCTCCCAGCGGTGGTCCGGCGACGGCATCGTCTCGGTCGCCGTCCACCCCGGGCCGGTCGGGAGCTCCTTCGGCCGGGACTCGTGGCTGGTCGGCCTGCTGTACCGCTCGCCGCTGAAGCGGCTGGCCACGATCAGCGTCCCCGACGGAGCAGCGCCCCTGATCATGCTGGCCGAGCGCGGGCCGGACCCGGACCTGGACGGTCGCTACTTCAGCCGCTTCAACCCGAAGGGCCTCGAGAACAAGCAGGCCCGCGACCAGACGATCATCGACGGCCTGTGGGAACGGTCGGCGGAGCTGGTCGGACTGACCACATGACGGGACTCCGGTCCCACGATGTGGGACCGTGCCACACTCGTCTGTGGCTCCGGGGAGTCAAGGGCTACGCTGACTGACGTGTTCCAGGACCTTGTTGTACGCACGCGACGCGCCAGCTGACCAGTCAGCCAGCGCGTCACCCCTCGTTGCCTCGCGGCCGGGGGGTTTTTTGTTGCCCAAGCCGCACCAGCACCGCAGACGAAGGAAGTTCGACATGAGCGAAGAGATGACAGGCGCCCAGAGCCTGGTCAAGTCGCTGGAAGCAGCCGGGACCGAGACCATCTTCGGGATCCCCGGCGGCGCGATCCTTCCGGCCTACGACCCCCTCATGGACTCCTCGATCCGGCACATCCTCGTACGCCACGAGCAGGGGGCCGGGCATGCGGCGCAGGGCTACGCCTCGGCGACCGGCCGGGTCGGGGTCTGCATGGCGACCTCGGGCCCCGGTGCGACGAACCTGGTGACGCCGATCGCCGACGCCCACATGGACTCGGTGCCGATGGTGGCCGTCACGGGCCAGGTCGGTGCCTCGATGATCGGCACCGACGCCTTCCAGGAGGCCGACATCCGCGGCATCACGATGCCGATCACCAAGCACAACTTCCTCGTCACCGACCCCGCCGACATCCCGCGCACGGTGGCCGAGGCGTTCCACATCGCCTCGACCGGCCGTCCCGGTCCGGTGCTCGTGGACGTCGCCAAGTCGGCGCTGCAGGCCGACACCACCTTCGAGTGGCCGGCCGAGCTCCACCTGCCGGGCTACCGGCCCGTGACCCGTCCGCACGCCAAGCAGATCCGCGAGGCCACCCGGCTGATCCTCGAGTCGCGTCGCCCGGTGCTGTACGTCGGCGGCGGCGTCATCCGCGCGGCCGCGTCCCAGGAGCTGGCCACCCTCGCCGCGCTGACCGGGATGCCGGTGGTCACCACCCTCATGGCGCGCGGGGCATTCCCCGACAGCCACCCCCAGCACCTCGGCATGCCGGGCATGCACGGCACCGTCGCCGCCGTGGCCGGCCTGCAGCGCAGCGACCTGATCATCAGCCTGGGCGCCCGATTCGACGACCGGGTGACCGGCAACCTCGACTCCTTCGCACCCGGCGCCAAGGTGATCCATGCCGACATCGACCCGGCCGAGATCGGCAAGAACCGCCACGCCGACGTGCCGATCGTGGGCGACGTGCGCGAGGTGCTGCTCGACCTGGTCAAGGCCCTGCGGCTCGAGTCCGACGCCGGCAACACCGGTGACTACGAGGCGTGGGTCGAGTTCCTGTCCGGGGTCAAGGCGACCTACCCCCTCGGCTACGACACGCCCGCCGACGGCGCGCTGTCTCCGCAGTACGTGATCGAGCGCCTCGGCGCGATCTCCGGGCCCGACACGATCTACACCGCCGGGGTCGGGCAGCACCAGATGTGGGCGGCGCACTACGTCGGCTACGAGAAGCCCCGCACGTGGATCAACTCCGGTGGTCTCGGCACGATGGGCTTCGCCGTGCCCGGGGCGATGGGTGCCAAGGTCGGCTGCCCCGAGGCGACGGTGTGGGCGATCGACGGCGACGGCTGCTTCCAGATGACCAACCAGGAGCTGGCCACCTGCGCCATCAACGACATCCCGATCAAGGTCGCGGTGATCAACAACGAGTCGCTCGGCATGGTCCGCCAGTGGCAGACGCTCTTCTACAACGAGCGCTACTCCAACACCGACCTGCACAGCAAGCGGATCCCGGACTTCGTCAAGCTCGCCGATGCCTACGGCTGCGTAGGCCTGGCCTGTGAGAGGCCCGAGGACGTCGACGCCACGATCGAGAAGGCGATGGGCATCAACGACGTGCCGGTCGTGGTGGACTTCCGCGTCCACCGCGACGCGATGGTGTGGCCGATGGTCGCCGCCGGCACGAGCAACGACGAGATCAAGTACGCGCGCGACCTCGCGCCCCAGTTCGACGAGGATGACCTCTGATGTCCAAGCACACCCTCTCGGTCCTCGTCGAGGACAAGCCCGGCGTCCTGGCTCGGATCGCGGCGCTGTTCAGCCGTCGCGCGTTCAACATCGAGTCCCTGGCCGTGGGGCCGACCGAGCACCCCGACGTGTCGCGGATGACCATCGTGGTCGATGTCGAGGGCACCCCGTTGGAGCAGGTCACCAAGCAGCTCAACAAGCTGGTCGAGGTGATCAAGATCGTGGAGCTCGACCCCACGATGTCGGTCAACCGTGAGCTGGTCATGGTCAAGGTCGCGGCCACCGTGGAGACCCGCAGCCAGGTGCTGGACGCCGTCCAGCTCTTCCGCGCGAAGGTCATCGACGTCGCTCCGGACGCGGTCACCATCCAGATCACCGGCAACTCGGGCAAGATCGCCGACTTCCTGGCCGTGCTCGCGCCCTTCGGGATCCGCGAGCTGGTCCAGTCGGGCCAGGTCGCCATCGGCCGCGGCTCCCGCTCCATCTCCGAGCGCAGCCTGCGCCCGGTCACCGTCCCGGTCCTGCCCGCCAACGCCGGTTGAGGGGCGAGGCGCACCAGCGCCGAGCCCGCGACCGAGCGAGCCGACCAACCACCCGCACCACCCAACCAATACAAGGAGCGCCACCAGTGGCTGAGATGTTCTACGACGACGACGCCGATCTTTCGCTGATCCAGGGCAAGAACGTGGCCGTCATCGGCTACGGCAGCCAGGGTCACGCGCACGCCCTGTCGCTGCGCGACTCGGGCGTCGACGTCCGTATCGGCCTGCAGCCCGGCTCGAAGAGCCGCGCCAAGGCCGAGGCCGAGGGGCTGCGCGTCCTCACGCCGTCCGAGGCCGCCGAGGAAGCAGACGTCATCGTCATCCTCGCCCCCGACCAGCACCAGCGGAAGGTCTACGCCGAGGAGATCGCCCCTCAGCTCGCCGAGGGCGACACCCTCGTCTTCGGGCACGGCTTCAACATCCGTTTCGGCTTCATCACCCCGCCCGAGGGCGTCGACGTCTTCATGGTCGCGCCCAAGGGCCCCGGTCACCTCGTGCGTCGTGAGTACGTCGACGGGCGCGGCGTGCCCGTGCTCGTCGCGGTGGAGAAGGACGCCTCCGGCACCGCCTGGCAGCTCGCGCTCTCCTACGCCAAGGGCATCGGCGGCCTGCGTGCCGGCGGCATCAAGACCACCTTCACCGAGGAGACCGAGACCGACCTGTTCGGCGAGCAGGCCGTGCTGTGCGGAGGTGCCTCGCAGCTGGTCATGTACGGCTTCGAGGTGCTGACCGAGGCCGGCTACCAGCCTGAGGTCGCCTACTTCGAGTGCCTGCACGAGCTGAAGCTGATCGTCGACCTCATGTACGAGGGCGGCATCGCCAAGCAGCGCTGGTCGGTCTCCGACACCGCCGAGTTCGGTGACTACGTCTCCGGGCCGCGCGTGATCACGCCCGAGGTGAAGAAGAACATGGAGGCCGTCCTCGCCGACATCAAGAACGGCGCGTTCGCCGAACGCTTCATCGGCGACATGGACAACGGATCGCCGGAGTTCACCGAGTTCCGCAAGCAGGGCGAGTCCCACCCGATCGAGGCCACCGGTCGAGAGCTGCGCAAGCTGATGGCCTGGGTCAAGAGCCACGACTCCGACTACGTCGAGGGCACGTCCGCCCGCTCCTGATCGCTGCCGCGGCGGCAGTTTCTCCGCTGCAGCGGAGAAACTCCCGCTTCTGTCAAGAAGTTTCGTGACAGAAGCGGGAGTTTCGTCGTACGGCGTGCCTGCGTCGCCTCGACCCTTCGGCTACTTCCCCTCGGTGCGCAGCACCAGCCGCAGACCGACCGCGAGCGGCAGCACCAGCCAGACCAGGCCGGAGACGCCCAGGTTGGCCCACTGCTCGGCGCTGGGCACCTGGTCGAAGAGCTGGCCCTGGGCGTAGTTGAAGTCGACCCACGGCTGCAGGTCGGCGAACCACTCCTGCGTGCTGGCCAGCAGCATCGTCAGCGAGCTCAGCACGAACTGGTAGACGAAGTAGGCCACGATCGCGGCGGGTGAGTTGCGCACGAGCAGGCCGAGCATGAAGCCGATGAACATGTTGAGCACCGTGGCGACGGTGATCATCGTGAACTGGAGCAGGCTGAGGTTCCACACGGCGTCGACTCCGGCGATCGAGGACCCGACCACGTTGCCGAACGCCCCGATGGCGGCGGCCATGACCATCGCGACCACGCCGATGCCCAGCGTGCACGCCGCCTTCGCGGCGATCACCCGGCCCCGGCTCGGGACGAAGGTGAAGGTGGTCAGCCCGGTGCGCTGGCTCCACTCGCTGGTGATCGAGAGCATCGCGATGACCGGGAGGATGACCGTCATCGGGATGCCGATCGCCGCCGCGAAGGTGTCGTAGGTCAGGGCGTCGTCGCCGCCCCACAGGATCACGGCCCCGGTCGCCAGCGTGGCCAGGATGCCGACCGAGGCGAGCAGCCAGAAGCCGGAGCGGGTGTCGAACATCTTGCGCAGCTCGACGGAGGCGAGCCTGGAGAACGGGATCGGGTCGTGGGTGCGGGGGGCGGTCGTCTCGGTGGCGTCCGCCGGGTGGGTCAGGGTGGCGCTCATGCTGCTGCTCCGTTCGTCATGGTGGTCGTGGTGGGCTGCTCGCGCTGCGTGTCGGCCGTGAGCTCGAGGAACATGTCCTCGAGCCCGGCCCCGTCTGCGCCGCGGAGCTCGGTCAGGGGTACGCCGGCCCCCAGGGCGAGCCGGCCGACGAGCTCGGCCTCGGCCTCGACGCGCAGACCGCCGTCGACGTGGGTGAACTCGATGGTCGCGTCGACGAGTGCCCGGGCCAACGGCCGCACGTCCGCCGTACGGACCAGCGTGCCGGCGCCGGCGAGCAGCTCGGCCTTCGTCCCGTCGGCCACGATCCGGCCGTTGCCGATGACGACGAGGTCGTCGGCGACGACCTCAATCTCGTGGAGCAGGTGGGAGGAGAGCAGGACGGTCCCGCCGCGGTTGGCGTAGTCGCGCAGCAGGTCGCGCATCCACCGGATCCCGGCGGGGTCCAGTCCGTTGGCCGGCTCGTCGAGGATCAGGACCTCGGGGTCGCCGATCAGGGCGACCGCGAGCCCGAGGCGCTGACGCATGCCGAGGGAGTAGTTGCGCACCCGGCGACGGGACTCCTCCTCCGACAGGCTGACCGTGGCCAGCATCTCGTCCACCCGGTTCGCGGGAAGGCCGATGGTGCGCTGGGCGATGGTCAGGATCTCGCGGCCACTGCGGCCGGCGTGCTGGGCGGAGGCATCCAGCAGCACCCCGACCTGGCGGGCGGGGTTGGGCAGCTCGGAGAAGGACGTGCCGCACACGGTGGCCGATCCGGAGCCGGGGGCGGTGAGTCCGACGAGGATCCGCATCGTGGTGGACTTGCCGGCGCCGTTGGGCCCGAGGAAGCCGGTGACCCGTCCGGGCCGGGCGGTGAAGGAGACGTCGTCGACGGCGGTGAAGGAGCCGTAGGTCCTGGTCAGGTGGTCGATGGTGATCATGGGTCCACCCTCGCCCGGCGGGGGGCGAGGCCACATCGGGGAGAGTGCTGAGTCCGACCCTGGTCCGCCACCCCCGGCGACCCTGAGGCGGGCTCAGGGTCGGGAACAGAACGAGCCTCACCGGCGCTGGACCCGGTATGCGCATCGAGATCTGGTCCGACGTCGTCTGCCCCTGGTGCTACATCGGCAAGCGCCGCCTCGAGGAGGCCCTGGAGGCCTTCCCGCAGCGCGACGAGGTCGAGATCGTCTGGCGCTCCTACCAGCTCGATCCGACCGCGCCGAAGGTGGCCACCGAGAGCATCGCCTCGGCGCTGGGCCGCAAGTACGGCGGCGGTGAGGACGCCGGGCGGCAGATGGTCGAGCAGATGCAGCAGGTGGCCCAGGAGGTGGGGCTCGACTACACCCGCTACCCCGAGGCGAAGCGGGTCAGCACCGTCGATGCCCACCGCCTCCTGCACGCGGCCGGTGCTCGGCGCCCGGAGCTGAAGGAGGCGCTCCTACAGGCCTACTTCGTCGAGGCTCGCAACGTCGCCGACCACGACGAGCTGGTCGCGATCGCCTCGGAGGTCGGCCTGGCCGAGGACGACGTACGCCGTGTCCTCGGCTCCGACGAGCACCTCACCGACGTGGAGGAGGACATCGATGCGGCTCAGGACCTCGGGGCTCAAGGGGTGCCGTTCTTCGTCATCGACCGACGTCTCGCCATCAGCGGCGCGCAACCGGTCGAGGTGTTCGCCCGGGCACTGGAGCAGGCGCGGGCGGCCGCGAGCCCGCTCACCGCTGTCGGTGGCGCCGCGGAGGACGGGAGCAGCGGGGTCTGTGGGCCCGACGGCTGTTCGTGAGGCAAGCCACACCTAAGATTGGTTAGCCAGACCTAACTAACTGGGGTAGCGTGGTGCCTCGTGCTCGCGAACTACCTGATCGGCCTCCGAGAGGGCCTCGAGGCCGCCCTGGTGGTGAGCATCCTGGTGGCCTACCTGGTCAAGTCCGACCGGCGCCACCTGCTGCGCTACATCTGGACCGGAGTCGGCCTCGCGGTCGCGGTGAGCCTGGCCTTCGGCGCCGCGCTCACCTACGGCCCGCGTGGCCTGACCTTCGAGGCCCAGGAGCTCATCGGAGGGTCGCTGTCCATCGTCGCGGTCGGCTTCGTGACCTGGATGATCTTCTGGATGGCTCGGGCCGCCCGCTCGATGGGCGGCGAGCTGCGCGGGCGCATCGACGACGCAGCCGCGAGCAGCCCCTGGTCCCTGGTCGTCGTCGCGGTGCTCGCCGTGGGCCGCGAGGGTCTCGAGACGGCGCTGTTCCTGTGGTCGGCGACCCAGGCGGCCACCCGCGATGCAGCGGGCATCGCGCCGCCGACCTGGGAGCCGCTGCTCGGAGCCGCGCTCGGCATCGCAACGGCCGTGGTGGTGGGCTACCTCATCTACCGGGGGGCGATCTCGCTCAACCTGTCGGTCTTCTTCACCTGGACCGGTGGCTTCCTGATCATCGTCGCCGCCGGCGTCCTCGCCTACGGCATCCACGACCTCCAGGAGGCCGGCTTCCTCCCGGGCCTCTACACCTACGCCTTCGACGTCTCCGGGACCGTCGACGTCAACGCCTGGTACGGCGCGCTGCTCAAGGGTGTCTTCAACTTCTCGCCCGCCACGACCGTGCTCGAGGCGATCGCCTGGGTCGGCTACGTCGTGCCCGCCATGACTCTCTTCCTGCTCGGGGTGCGCCGCCGGTCCTCGCCGGCCGCTCCCGCCGACCCCGCCACGCCGGTGTCGTACTGACCTCGGCCCCATCCAGCAAAGGAACCCCCTGATGCGCACCACCCTGCTTGCCGCAGCCCTGCTGACGGTGCCGGTCGTCACCGCCTGCACCAGCAACGCGACGACCGAGGACGCCGGCTCGGCCGACGCCGCCCGTGACCTCACGGTCAACTCCTCCGACGATGCCTGCGAGGTCTCCGGTGGTGAGGCCCCGGCGGGCACGCTCTCCTTCGACGTGACCAACACCGGCTCACAGGTCACCGAGTTCTACCTGTTGGCCGAGGACGGCCTGCGCATTGTCGGCGAGGTCGAGAACATCGGGCCCGACGTCAACCGCAAGCTCACGGTCAACGCCCCCGCCGGCGAGTACTTCACCGCGTGCAAGCCCGGCATGGTCGGTGAGGGGCTGCGCTCCGGCTTCACCGTCACCGAGTCCGACGAGGCGCCCGAGCTGACCGCCAGCGACCAGGAGCTGGTCGACGAGGCGTTGACCAACTACGCCGGCTACGTCAAGGACCAGACGGCCCAGCTCCTCGCCAAGACCCAGGAGTTCGTGGAGCTGTACAAGGCCGGGGACTCCGACGACGAGGCGCGCGCGCTCTACCCGGACGCCCGCACCCACTGGGAGCGCACCGAGACGGTCGCGGAGTCGTTCGGTGACCTCGATCCCCAGATGGACCTGCGTGAGGCCGATCTCGAGCCCGGCCAGGAGTGGACCGGCTGGCACCGGATCGAGAAGGACCTCTGGCCTGCCGAGGCACAGAAGTACCGGGCACTGACACCCGAGGAGCGCGCCTTCTTCGCCGACGACCTGCTCGCCAACACCGAGGAGCTCAACTCCCGGGTGCAGGACCTCGAGTACACGATCGACGACATCGCCAACGGCTCGCGGGGCCTGCTCGAGGAGGTCGCGGTCGGCAAGGTCACCGGCGAGGAGGAGTTCTGGTCGCACACCGACCTCTGGGACTTCCAGGCCAACGTCGACGGTGCGCGAGTAGCGTTCGACGGTGTGAAGCCGATCGTGGAGCAGAACGACCCCGACCTCGCTGACACGCTGACCCAGCGGTTCGACGAGCTCCAGGTCCTCCTCGACGCTCAGCGCGACGGCGACGGCTTCGTCCTCTACACCGACCTGAGCCAGGACGAGATCAAGGCGTTCTCCGACTCCGTCAACGCCCTCTCCGAGCCGCTGTCGATGCTGACCGCGGCGGTCGTGGCCTGATCGTCGACCGATGAGTCTCTCCTGATGACCCCTCGCGTCTCGCGCCGCGGACTCCTCGGCGGCGGCCTGGCCGCCGCCGGGGTGGCGGGTGCCTTCACGGTGGGTCGACTGACCGACGAGGCGGCCGCGCAGGAGGCACTCGACAGGTCGTACGCCTTCCGGGGCGCGCACCAGGCCGGGATCCTGACCCCGGTCCAGGACCGGCTCCACTTCGCCGCCTTCGACGTCACCACCGCGGAGCGCGACGAGCTCGTCTCGCTGCTGCAGGACTGGACCGCGGCTGCCGAGCGGATGACCGCCGGCGGTTCGGCCGGCGAGATCGGCCCGGTCGAGGGCAACCCGGTTCTGCCCCCCGACGACACCGGAGAGGCCATCGGGCTGCCCGCCTCGGGGCTGACCATCACCTTCGGCTTCGGCCCGGGACTCTTCACCGACGACGACGGCAACGACCGCTTCGGGCTCGCCGACCGCCGGCCCGAGGCGCTGCGACGGCTCCCGCACTTCCCGGCCGACCAGCTCGTGCCCGAGAGGTCCTTCGGGGACCTGTGCATCCAGGCCTGCGCCGATGATCCCCAGGTCGCCGTCCACGCGATCCGCAACCTCGCCCGGATCGCGTTCGGGCGCGCCGCCGTGCGCTGGTCCCAGCTCGGCTTCGGCCGGACGTCGTCCACCTCCACCACCCAGGCCACCCCGCGCAACCTGTTCGGCTTCAAGGACGGCACGGCCAACCTGAAGGCCGAGGAGGACGGCGCCGCGGACGAGCACGTCTGGGTGTCGGCCGAGGACGACCCCCGGGCGGACTGGCTGGCCGGGGGCTCCTACCTCGTGTCGCGGCGGATGAACATGACGATCGAGGTCTGGGACCGCCAGCCACTCGTCGACCAGGAGCGGTTCATCGGTCGCACCAAGGGCGAGGGCGCCCCGTTGACGGGAACCGACGAGCTCGACGAGCCCGACTTCGAGGCGGTCACGGGGACGTCGCCGACGATGGCGGTCGACGCGCACGTGCGCGTGGTCCACCCCGACTTCCACGACGGCGCCCGGATGCTGCGTCGCGGGTACAACTTCGTCGACGGCACCGACGCCCTCGGTGGGCTCGACGCCGGACTCTTCTTCATCGCCTACGTGCGCGACCCCCGCACGCACTTCATCCCCATCCAGAACGCGATGGCCACGAGCGATGCGCTGATGGAGTACCTCAAGGTCACCGGGTCGGCACTGTTCGCGGTCCCGGCCGGCATCGCCGAGGGAGAGTACGTCGGGCAGGCGCTGTTCGCCTGAGCCGCTCGCGGCCGCCCGGACCGAGGCTCAACCAGCGTCGGGTGCCAGCGAGATCAGCACGACCGTGTCGGCGTACGTCATCCCCTTGCGCCCCTGCGGGCCGAGCTTGGCGAGCAGGGCGGTCACCTTGGTCATGACGCCGTACTTCTCGCGCACCTTGCCCCGGACCTCGGCGAAGTCCCGCCCGGACTGCACGAGCGTCGCGGTGCCCGGGTACGACGCAGCGCCCTCGACCACGCGCCCGCGGGCGTCGGAGGGTCGGACGGCGACGCGCGGGTCGTTGCGGATCCGCTTCGTCTTGCCGGTGCCCATCGCCGTCCAGAAGCCGATGCGACCGTCCTCCAGGCCCACCACCCAGACGGGGGTGGAGACCTCGGCGCCGGACTTCCGGTAGGTGGTGAGCGAGATGTACTTCTCGGCTGCGATCGGGTGGGTCGTGGTCATGACGTCCACTCAAGCACGCGATCGATCCCGATGTCAGTCAGGAAGCGCGGGTCGTGGCTGACCACGATCAGCGCTCCGCGGTAGGACAGCAGCGCCGAGACCAGGGCGTCGTAGGCCGCGAAGTCGAGATTGTTGGTCGGCTCGTCGAGCAGCAGCAGCTGGGGCGCGGGTCGGGCGAGGAGCACGTGCGCGAGCACGGCGCGCAGCCGCTCCCCGCCGGAGAGCGTGCCGGCCGGAGCGTCCGCGGACGCCCCGCGGAAGAGGAAGCGCGCGAGGGCCGAGCGGACGACGTTCGGCTCGACGCCCGGACTGGCCGCGGCGACGTTGGCGTAGACGGAGGCGCTGTCGTCGAGGGTGTCGAGACGCTGGGGGACCACGCCCCACGGCACCGCGACCTCCGCCGCCCCCGACGCCGGCGCGAGCTGGCCGACGAGCGTGCGCAGGAGCGTGGTCTTGCCACTCCCGTTGGGCCCGACGACGGCGACCCGGTCGGGCCCGCTGATGTCGAGGTCCACCTCGTGGCCGGTGCGCAGGACCAGGTCGTGGCAGCGCAGGACCACCCGCCCACGTGGCACCTCGGTCGTGGGCAGGTCGACCCGCAGCTCCCGGTCGACGCGAAGGCGCGCCTCGGCGTGGTCGAGGCGGCCACGAGCCGAGTCGAGGCGGTCGTCGTGGATCCCGCGCAGCTTGGCAGCCGACTGCTCGGCCTGGTTGGTCTTGCCGTTGATCTGGCCCTTGCCGAGACCGGCCGACCGCTCCGCCCGCGCCGCCACCCGCCGCCGCTGCGCGAGCTGGCGCTCGGCCTCCACCTGGTCGGCGCGCTGGCGTCGTACGTCGGCGCGGGCACTGGCCACGGCCCGTGAGGCGGCCTCCTGCTCCGCCGCGACCTGTGCGGAGTAGGAGGAGTACCCGCCGCCGTACCACCGCACGCGACCGTCGCGCAGGTCGCCGATCCGGTCGACGTGCTCGAGCAGGTCGCGGTCGTGGCTGACCAGGAGCAGCGAGCCGGGCCACGAGGCGACGACGTCGACGAGGCGCTCACGAGCCGACGCGTCGAGGTTGTTGGTGGGCTCGTCGAGCAGCAGCACGTCGGGCGGGTCGAGCAGCAGCCGGGCCAGTCCCAGCTGGACCACCTCGCCGCCGGAGAGGTCACCGAGCCGGCGGCCCAGGACGGCAGGAGCCAGACCGAGGCGCTCGAGGGAGGCCACCACCCGGGCCTCCACGTCCCAGTCGTCCCCGACGGCGTCGAAGTCGGCAGGGTCGACCGACCCGGCCTCGACGGCGCGCAGACCGGCGAGGGTCTCCTCCAGACCGAGGAAGGAGCTCACCGGCGCCGCGAGCAGCTCCGGGTCCGAGGTCAGGTCCTGTCGGAGGTGACCGACGGATCCCGTCGCGCCGACGTGGCCGGCGCCGGGCTTCAGCTCCCCGGCGACGAGCCGGAGCAGGGTGGACTTGCCCGCCCCGTTGGCGCCCACGAGAGCCGAACGGCCGGGTGGCACGACGAGGTCGAGGTCGGCCACGACGGGAGTGCCGTCCGGCCACGTGAAGCCGAGCGAGGACAGGACGATGCAGGGGTGCGTGGTGATGGGCACGGTGGAGCTCCGGACGTGAGGTCGACTGCCGCCGGACCGGACGGTCCGGGGCGCTGGGGTCGATGACTCACAGCTTCACGGTGGCTACCTGTCGTCGGGAACGTGGCACCGAGCACGGTACGAGGCCTGCCGGTGCTGGACCACCGATATTCTCCGGGGCGATCTCGGCTACCGTGACGACCCGCACAGTGTCGTGCGTCGTGCCCCGTTCGTGCCCCCGTTCGACTCGCGAGGAACTGCTGTGACTTCTGCTCCTGGATCGGCTGCGCCCACGACGTCGGCGAGCGCGACGGACCCGGGGCGGAGCCGGGCGGTCGTCCTGATCGCCGAGGAGCTCAGCCCCGCCACCGTGGAGGCGCTGGGCCCCGACTTCGAGATCCGGCACTGCGACGGCGCGGACCGCCAGGCCTTCCTGGCGGCCGTGGCCGAGGTCGATGCACTCCTGGTGCGCTCGGCGACCAAGGTCGACGCCGAGGCCCTGGCGGTCGCCAAGCGGTTGCGCGTGGTCGCCCGGGCCGGCGTCGGCCTGGACAACGTCGACGTCCGTACGGCGACGATGTCCGGCGTGATGGTCGTCAACGCGCCCACGTCCAACATCGTCTCGGCCGCCGAGCTCGCGGTGGCACTGATGCTCGCAGCGGCCCGCCACGTCTCACCGGCCCACGCTGCGCTGCGCGAGGGTCAGTGGCTGCGCACGCGCTACACCGGCATCGAGCTGTACGAGAAGACGGTGGGCATCGTGGGTCTCGGCCGGATCGGGGTGCTGGTCGCCCAGCGGCTCGCGGCCTTCGGGATGAACGTCATCGCCTACGACCCCTACGTCCAGGCCGGCAAGGCCGCCCAGGCCGGAGTCCGGCTCGTCGACCTCGACACGTTGCTCGCGGAGTGCGACTTCATGTCGGTGCACCTGCCCAAGACCCCCGAGACGCTGGGACTGATCGGTGCCGACCAGCTCGCCGCCGTCAAGCCCGGCCTCGTGCTCGTCAACGCGGCCCGCGGCGGCATCGTCGACGAGGCGGCGCTGTACGACGCCCTGGTGGCAGGCACCGTCGCCGCTGCGGGTCTCGACGTCTTCGCCGACGAACCCTGCACCGACAGCCCGCTGCTCACGCTGGAGAACGTCGTCGCGACGCCGCACCTGGGTGCCTCGACCGAGGAGGCGCAGGAGAAGGCCGGCATCGCCGTCGCCAAGTCGGTGCGGCTCGCGTTGTCCGGCGAGCTGGTGCCGGACGCGGTCAACGTGCAGGGCGGCGTGATCGCCGAGGAGGTCCGCCCCGGCATCCCGCTGACCGAGAAGCTCGGCCGCATTTTCACCGGCGTCGCGGGCGAGGTGGCCCAGCAGATCGACGTGGAGGTGCGCGGCGAGATCACGGCCTTCGACGTCAAGGTGCTCGAGCTCGCGGCGCTCAAGGGCGTCTTCACCGACGTGATCGAGGACGCGGTCTCCTACGTCAACGCTCCGTTGCTGGCAGCCGAGCGCGGCACCGCCGTACGACTCGTGGCGGAGAGCGAGAGTCCCGACCACCGCAACCTGATCACCCTGCGCGGCACCCTGCCCGACGGGTCGCAGGTGTCGGTGAGCGGCACCTTGGTGGGCATCAACCAGCGCGAGCGACTGGTCGAGGTCAACGGCTACGACATCGACCTGGAGCCGACCGACCACCTGGCCTTCTTCACCTACGACGACCGTCCCGGCATGGTCGGCACGATCGGGCAGGTCCTGGGCGGTGCGGGGGTGAACATCGCCGGGATGCAGGTCTCGCGCAACGCCAAGGGCGGAGAGGCGTTGGTGGCGGTCTCGGTCGACTCGGTCATCTCGCCCGAGGTGCTGGCCGAGATCGAGTCGGCGATGAGTGCGCACTCCGCGCGCGCCGTCGACCTGGTCTGACCTGGCGCCGACAGCCCGCCCCACGCAGCGGCAGCCCGGCAGGGGTTCCACGGATCGGTCACCGCCGACCCACCGCTCGGCCACCGTTCGGTGACGGTGATCCACGAATTCACCCGATCCCGCCGGATCGGGACGACGCTCACCTACGATCCGCCCATGATCCGTCGCCACGTCGTGCCCGTCGCCCTGAGCGCGCTGCTCCTCACCGGGCTTCCCGCCGTCGCCCAGGCGGCGGACTCGGGCACCGAGTCGCGGGCCGCGAACCGGATGTTCTTCACCTGGGGCGCCCGCCTGGGAGGTCCCTCGGTCGACGACACGGCGGCCGACGTCGCGGTGCACAAGGACGCCACCTACCTGGTGGGCACCCAGCGCGGCGCCGGTGCGGGCCGCGTCGTGGTGTCGCGGTACGACGACGCCAAGGGCAAGCGGGACTGGAAGCGCCTGGTCCGGACACCGACCGACGACGAGGCTGCCGGTGTGAGCGCCGGCGCCTTCGGGGCCGTGGTCCTGGCCGACACGCCCACCGGCTTCTGGGTGCGCCGTTTCTCCGCGAGGGGCGAGCTCGTGTGGTCGCGCCCGTCGAGCGCCTTCGAGGGGCTGGGGACAGCCTCGGGACTGGGGATCGAGGTCATCCGACGCACGGTGGTCGTGGTCGGGGCGGTCGAGGGCGCCAGCAGGCGCGGAGGGGACGCGCGCATGATCGCTCGACTCTCGCTCAAGGACGGTGCCGCCGACGGGTTCACCGTCGACACCGCAGGCGCCGACAGCGCGTGGGCCGAGGCGGCGCGAATCGGGACCGATCTCGCGGTGGTCGGCAGCGTGACCAAGCCCGGCAACGGCGACATCCGGATGATGGTGCGCCGGATCAACCCGCTGACCCTCGTCCGGCGCTGGTCGCGCTCGATCAACACCTCCGGGCCGGACCTCCCGGGCGGGATCGCGGTGGACGGCAAGCGGCTCTACGTGTCCGGCTCGGTGACCGACGGGGACGGCGGATCGGACTTCTCGGTGCGCGCCTTCCGCGGCAACGGCAAGCCGCTCTGGTCGCGCGCCGTCGGCTCGAGCGGGCCGGATCCGGCGGCCACCGTCGCCGCGACGCCCGACGGCCCGATCGTGGTCGGCACCCTCACCCCGGGCGGCGACGCGGACACAGCGGGGGACCCGGGCGCGAGCCAGGTGCGGATCTACCGCTACGACAAGGACGGCAAGCTCTCCGAGACCCGCACCATCGACGGAGGTCGGTTCGACGGCGTCGACGGGGTCGACTGGAACTTCTACGGCCTCAAGGTCGCCGGCACCACGAGCTCGAGGCTCTACGGGAAGGCGACCGGCAGCCTCGACATGTTCCTGGCGAAGCTCGCCGTCGTGATCAAGCGCAAGTAGCAGAAATCAGGCGACCATCACCCGCCGGGGGCGTGCGGCACCGGCCGCACCGCGCTCGACGACCACCTCCGACGCCGCGGCGAGACGGCGTACGGCCTCGGTCAGGTCGTCGGCCGGACGGGTCCAGGGGATCCGCACGAACCGGTCGAGGCCTCCCTCGGCCGCGAACGCCGGCCCGGGGGCGATGAAGACGCCCGCCCGGTCGGCCTCGGCCACCAGGGTGGTCGCCGACGCCGTCGGCAGCTGGCACCACACCGCGAGCCCGCCCGACGGTCGCACCCAGCGCCAGTCGGGCAGCTGCTCGGCGAGCGCGCCGAGAAGGGCGTCGCGCTGCTCGCGCAGCCGAGCCCGGTGGGCCCTCAGCAGGGGCCCCGGGTCGGCCAGCAGCCGCGTGAGCACGAGCTGCTCCATCACCGGGGCGCCCAGGTCCAGGCCGAGGCGGGCCCGGGTCAGCGCCTCCATCCGCTCGCGTGGTGCGCGGATCCATCCGAGCCGCAGACCGCCCCACGTGCTCTTGCTGGCGCTGCCGATCGTGATCGTCGAGGGGGAGTGCGCCGCGAACGGCAGGGGCATCTCCTGCCCGTCGAGGGCCAGGGCCTGGTGGGCCTCGTCGACGACGGCGACCGTGCCGGAACGGCGCAGGTGGCCGGCGTACCGGGCGCGCTGCTCGTCGCTCATCAGGTGCCCGGTCGGGTTCTGGAAGTCGGGGATCAGGTAGGCCAGGGTCGGGGCCACCTCGCGCAGCGCAGCCCCGACGGCGCCGAGGTCCCAGCCCTCCGGGTCGACGGGCGAGCCGACGAGCCGGGCCCCGGAGTTGCGGATCGCCTGGGTCGCGTTGGGGTAGACCGGCGACTCCACGAGCACCCGGTCCCGGGGGCCGGTGAACGCGGTCGCGACGATCGAGGCGGCCGTGAGCGCTCCGGGCGTGACCATGACCTGGTCGGGATCGGTGCGCAGGCCACGCCTCTCGTACGCCGCGGCGATCGCCTCCTGCAGGGCGGGGAGTCCCACCGGGAAGTAGCCGTGTCCGCCGAGGTAGGCGGGCAGCTCGGCCGCCGCGTCGGCGTAGGCGGCGGCGACGCCGGGCGGAGCCGAGGCAGCAGCACAGCCCAGGTCGATGGCGTCGAGGGCGTCGGGACGGGGGAGCAGTGCCCGGTCGCGCACCTGCTGACGACCGCCCGGCACCCGGGCGAAGGTGCCGGCGCCCTGGCGCGCCTGTGCGTACCCCGTGTCGCGCAGCACCGCGTAGGCACGGGTGACCGTGGTCCGTGAGACCGCCAGCGCCTCGGTGAGCTCGCGCTCGCTCGGCAGCCGGGTGTCGTAGGCGATCCGGCCGTCGCCCACGAGCAGGCTGAGCGCCTCGGCGAGCCCGGCATAGGCGGGCGAGCGGTCGAACGAGCCGACCAGGGCGGCCACCCGGGCCGCGCTGATGGTCCTGGTGGGCATGCTCATGCAGGCCAGTGAACCACGATTGGATATGTAGTCCAATGCCAATTGCTCGCAGACTGGCCCCGTGACCGAGACCGCCACCACCGCCACCACCCACGCAGCGCCCGCCCTGCTGGACCTCGGACCCGTCGCCCAGGTGCGCGCGGGCCGGCTGCCGCGGCGCCTGTGCCAGCTGACGGTGGGTCTGGTGCTGTACGGCGCGTCCCTGGCGATGATGGTGCGCGGCGACCTGGGACTGGCGCCCTGGGACGTGCTGCACTCCGGGCTGATCCAGCACGTGCCCTTGAGCCTCGGTCAGGCCGTGGTCGTGACGAGCTTCGTGGTGCTGCTCCTGTGGGTCCCGCTCCGGGAGGTCCCGGGCATCGCGACGATCGCCAACGCACTGGTCGTGGGATTCTCCGCCGACGCCACGCTCGCCCTCCTGCGGCGGCCCGAGGCCCTGTGGGCCGAGGTCGCGCTCACGGTCGGGGGCGTCCTGCTCTGCGGCTTCGCGACGGCGCTCTACATCGGCGCTCAGCTCGGTCGAGGGCCGCGCGACGGGCTGATGACCGGGCTGCACCGGCGCACGGGGCTGTCGATCCGCCTGGTCCGGACCGGGCTCGAGATCGCCGTCGTGCTGATCGGCCTCGCGCTCGGGGGAGTGGCCGGTCTCGGCACCGTCCTCTTCGCCCTCGCGATCGGTCCCGTCGCGCAGGCGCTGATGCCGCGCTTCCTGGTGGAGCTGCCCCCGCGCTGATCGTCGATGGTCGGTCGTGATGCCTCCGTCGCGGCCGTCGGCCGAGATGGGTAGTCTCCCCCCAGCGCTACCCGGCGTGTCCCATCTCACCCGACCCCACGGTGGAGGAACGATGACCACATCCGATGGAGCCGCTGCCGAGCCGATGCCGCTGGCACCTCCCGACCCCGTGGTCACCCTGACGGCCCCCGAGCCCCCGGCCGTGGTGCTGGAGACCCAGGCTCCCAAGATGGCGCCCCCGGTCTCGGCCGACGCCCTGCCGGAGCTTGACGCCAAGGTCGACAGCTTCATGACGGCCCTGGGCGCCACGCAGGCCGGCAGCCCGGAGTTCGCCGCCCAGGCGGAGAACGTCCGCACCATGGGTGACGCCGAGATCCGCAAGGCGGCCGAGACCTCCAACCGGATGCTCGACCGTCCGGTCACCGCGCTGAAGGAGGGCGGGCTCGCCGAGGGATCGGCCGTCGGCAAGACGTTGCTGGAGCTGCGCCGCACCGTCGAGGACCTCGACCCGAGCCAGGCCACCGGCGCCAAGCGCTGGCTCGACCTGCTGCCCTTCGGCGACAAGATCACCGACTACTTCCGCAAGTACCAGTCGGCCCAGACCCAGCTCAACGGCATCCTGCACAGCCTGCGCAACGGTCAGGACGAGCTGACCAAGGACAACGTCGCCCTCAACCTGGAGAAGACCAACCTCTGGGCCACGATGGGACGCCTCAACCAGTACGTCTACGTCGCCGAGCGTCTCGACGCCAAGCTGTCGGCCAAGATCGCCGAGCTGGAGCTCAGCGACCCCGAGACCGCCCGGACCCTGAGCCAGGACGTCCTGTTCTACGTGCGACAGAAGCACCAGGACCTGCTCACCCAGCTGGCGGTCTCGATCCAGAGCTACCTGGCGATCGATGTCATCATCAAGAACAACATCGAGCTCATCAAGGGGGTCGACCGCGCTTCGACGACGACGGTCTCCGCGTTGCGCACCGCGGTCATCGTCGCTCAGGCGCTGGGCAACCAGAAGCTCGTCCTGGACCAGATCTCGGCGCTCAACACCACGACCTCGGGGATGATCCAGCGCACCTCGGAGATGCTCAAGGACAACTCCGCCGCGATCCAGGAGCAGGCGGCGTCCTCGACCATCGGCATCGAGCAGCTGCAGGCCGCGTTCGCCAACATCTACGCCACGATGGACTCGATCGACGAGTTCAAGCTCAAGGCGCTGGACAGCATGTCGGCCACGATCGGGGTCCTCGAGCACGAGGTCGACAAGTCGAAGTCCTACCTGGACCGCGTGCAGCAGCACGACGCGCGCAACGCCCAGGGCACCCTCGACCTGTCCGGCCAGCCGCTCAACTGAACCGCGTCGCTGCGGCGACCCCCGGTCGAGGAACGGACGTGAAGTGGGGCTGAAGCAATGGTGGAGCCGTCGACGCGGATCCGGCCCGGAGACCTCGGCCGTGCCCGCGCCACCGACCGAGCAGGACATCCTGGCCGCGCTCAACCGGGTCAACGCGATGCTCACCGAGGGCAACGCGCCGCCGATCGTGACCTCGCGGGTCGTGCGGATAGCCCGGGTCATCAACGACACGCTGCCGCGCCTGCGCAACCTGGGACTCGGCAGCATGGAGGGCTACTCGGTGGTCGCGACCGCGACGACCTACCTGCCCGAGGCGGTGGGGGGCTACCTGCGCCTGCCGCGGGAGTGGGCCGACACCCGGCCCATCGACGGCTACAAGACCTCCCTGATGGTCCTCATCGAGCAGCTCGAGCTGCTCGCCTCGACGATGGACAAGATCCTCGACGCTGCCAACCGTGCCGATGCGCAGGCGCTGCTGGCGCACGGCATGTTCCTGGAGGCGAAGTTCGGGCACTCCGCCGGCGGCGGACCCGACCTGCAGCTGGGCAGCCCCACGTGACCCCCCGTCGCCGACCGAGGAGTACGACGTGAGCACGACCGACCCGCTGGCCACCGCCCTGTCCGCGCTCGAGCGGGTCGCCGTCCAGGTGGGCGTCGATCCGACGACCGCGCGTCGCGAGGGGGAGGCCCTCGCCGCCGCCGTCGCCGAGCCGTCCAAGGGCGCCTTCGTCGACTGGTGCACCGAGACGGGACGACCCGCCTCGGCGGAGGAGTTCTTCGAGGCCGCCTCGCGCGGTCGCCGCTACCGCTCGGCGCCGACCGCCTCGATGAGCGGCCTGGCCGCGGTCGGGGCGACCGCGGCCCCCTCCTACGCCGCAGCACTGGGCGACGTCGCCCTGGCCGCCGCCGCGCTGGGCACCCCCGACCCGCGGGCGACCGGCAACGCCGCGACCGCGGCCGCCGCGCAGCTGGGGGAGTCCTCGGTGCCGCGCCCACCGGTGCCGACCCTGGGTGACGAGGTGACCTCATCGCTCGTCCAGCAGCTCTCGGTCGTGCAGCGCAAGCTGGCTGGCCTGGACCTGTCCGGGCTCACCGGCCAGCCCGGCCCGCCCCACCCGGTGCCCGTCGAGGGCGTCGACCCGTCCGGTGAGCCCCGCGACCAGGTCCCGGTGGCCACGCAGCCACCACCCGACGGCACGCCCGAGCCGCAGGAGGAGCCCGAGCCCGAGGCGCCGGCCAAGAGCGTCGAGGAGCTGCTCGCCGAGCTCGACGCCCTCGTGGGGCTCGAGGACGTCAAGGCCGAGATCAACCGGCAGGCTGCGGTCCTGCGTGTCGAGGGCCTGCGGCGTGAGGCGGGCCTGAGGTCGCCCACCATCACCCGCCACCTGATCTTCAACGGCAACCCCGGCACCGGGAAGACGACGGTCGCCCGGCTGGTCGCGGGCATCTACCGCGCGCTCGGCCTGCTGTCGAAGGGTCAGCTCGTCGAGGTCGACCGCTCCGAGCTCGTGGCCGGCTACCTCGGCCAGACCGCGATGAAGACCGCGGAGGTGGTCGCGTCCGCGGCCGGCGGGGTGCTGTTCATCGACGAGGCCTACTCGCTCTCCGGCGACCAGTACGGCCAGGAGGCCATCGACACCCTGGTCAAGGAGATGGAGGACCGCCGTGACGACCTGGTCGTCATCGTGGCCGGCTACCCGGTCCCGATGATGGTCTTCATCGGCCAGAACCCCGGCCTGGAGAGCCGCTTCCGCACCACCATCGACTTCCCCGACTACACCGACGACGAGCTCGTCGAGATCTTCGGGCTGATGGCCGCAGGAGCCGAGTACGACGTGGGCGAGCCGATCCTCGAGCGGCTGCGCGAGGTGCTCTCGGGGGTCGAGCGGGGGCCGACCTTCGGCAACGCCCGCTACGTGCGCAACATCCTGGAGGCCGCGATCGGGCACCACGCATGGCGCCTGCGCGACATCGCCGAGCCCACGCTGGAGGAGCTGCGGCTGCTCGACGTGGAGGACCTGGCCACGCCACCGGAGCCGGAGGCGAGTGCGGAGGCGCTCGGACCGGACGGCGAGCTCGTGGCGCCAGGCGATGCCGGGGAGATTGGTCTCGTCGACATCGGGGAAGAAGACCCCGCACCCCACCAGCAGGAGTCCTCGTGAGTCAGCAGGCGCCCCACCCCCAGCCGGCCGCGGACTTCGGCGAGGACGTCCCGCGGCTCCTCAACCGCCTCCAGGTGGCAGCGGTGGCCCTCTGCGTGCTGTTCGGCGTGCTGGCCGCGCTCTTCCAGGTCCTGTCGTGGCAGGCGAACGGGCGCGCGGCGGACAACACCGAGCAGGTGGTGCGGGTCCAGGAGATCCAGACCTCGCTGCTGCGGGCCGACGCCATCGCCACCACCGCCTTCCTGGTCGGCGGCCTCGAGCCGCCGGAGGCGCGCGCTGCCTACGATGCCGCGGTCGACGACGTGCTGCGACTGATCACCGACGCCGCCGATGCCCAGCCCGCCGACCGTCAGGTGCTCGCTGATCTCAACGTGGAGGTGCGCACCTACACCACGGCCGTCGCCCAGGCCCGCGACTACAACCGACAGAACCTCGTCATCGGCATCGCCTACCTCAACTCCGCCGGCGATGCGCTGCGGTCGGACGCCCTGCCGATCGTCCAGGCGCTCGTCGACGCCAACTCCGAGCGGGCCGTCGACGAGATGGACGGGCAGAGCCCGATCCTGCTGCTGATCGTCGGTGTCCTCGCCGTCGGTGGGCTGGTGCTCGTCAACCGGGAGATCTCGCGCCGCTTCCACCGACGGGTCAACGTCGGGGTCGTGGGTGCCGCGGCCGGGATCGGCCTGCTGACGCTGGTCATCGCCGTCCACGCCGGCACCAGGTCCAGTGCCAACGCCGACACCCGCGACGGGGCCTACGACACCGCGGTCTCCGAGGCCTCGGCACGCACCGCCGCCAACGACGCCAAGGCGCAGGAGAGCCAGGGGCTCATCAACCGGGGATCGGGGGCCGAGTACGAGGAGCTCTTCGCGGTGGCCGCCGAGACGGTCGAGCAGAACGCCTCTCCCGCGACGCTGCGCCTGTGGCGCGACTACGTCGTCGAGCACCAGGAGGTGCGCGACCTCGACGACCGCGGCAACTGGGACGATGCTGTGGCGTTGGCCACGAGCAGCGACGCGGGCGACCCCACCGCTGCGCTCGACGCCGTCGACGCGGCCGCCGAGCAGGTCGTCTCCGATGCCGCCGACCAGGCCGCCGACTCGTTCGGCTCGGGCGGCGTGGTGGCCCTGGCGCTCGCCGTCCTCACCCTGCTCGGCGGGCTGGTGGCTGCGGCCGCCGCCACCTGGGGCATCAACCAGCGACGTCGGGAGTACTCATGAAGCGACCCTCGCCCTCCGGTCGGCTCGCCCGGCGCCGCCGCGCCTGGGTGGCGCCCGTGCTCGCCCTGCTGCTCGTGCTCGCTGCCTGCGGCTACGACGAGACCACCGTGCCGAGCCCGCAGGCGGCCACCGTCGATGCCGGCGGCGGCAACGACGGGCCGACCTGCACGAACGACGGCACCCAGGTCCGCTCCTACGCGCCGGAGGGAGACGTCCTCAGCGGGGACGCGGTGGCTCGGATCCGCAAGCGCGGCAGGCTCGTCGCCGGCGTGGCCGCCGACACGTTCCTGCTCGGCTCGCGCGACCCGAGCGACGGCCAGATCAAGGGCTTCGACATCGACATGGCCACCGCCATCGCGGACCGGATCTTCGCCCCCGCCACGGGCAAGCTCGAGCTGCGGGTGATCACTGCGGCCGAGCGCATCCCCCTGCTGCAGGACGGCACGATCGACATCGTCGCGCGCAACATGACCGTCAACTGCGACCGCTGGGAGCAGATCGCGTTCTCCGCGATCTACTACGACGCCGGCCAGAAGGTGCTCGTGGGGCGCGACTCGGGCATCCGGGACATCGCCGACCTCGCGGACAAGCGGATCTGCGCTCCGGCGGGCACCACCAGCATCCAGAACATCCAGACCATCCAGCCGCAGGCGATCCCGGTCACCGCGGGCGACAACTCGGCGTGCATGGTCCTCTTCCAGAACGGCGAGGCCGACGGGGTCAGCACCGACGACACCGTCCTGGCCGGGCTCGCGGCCCAGGATCCCTACGCCGTCGTGCTCGACACGCCGTTCCTCACCGACGAGCCCTACGGGATCGGGGTCAACGCCGACGACGTGGACCTGGTGCAGCTGATCAACGTCGTGCTCGAGGAGATGCGGGCCGACGGGCGCTGGCAGGACTCCTACGACCGCTGGCTGCGACCCTCCCTCCAGGTGCCGGGCAAGCAGCCCAAGCCGCAGTACGGGCGCTGAACGCCCGTGACCGACACCTCCCCGACGATCACGGCGCCCGGGGCGCCGGGTGGGCTCGGCCAGGCGCCACAGCCCTTCGCCATCCGCGAGTACCTCGATGCCCTCGAGGCCTGGGTGCGTGGGCGCCGCCACGAGCTCGACCAGCTCGACTCCGCGGCACTGACGTCGGGTCGCGGGCGGGAGATCAGCGCGGACATCGCGCTGTCCCTCGCCCTGTGGAAGGCGGTCGCGGACCGCTACCAGCAGATGTTCGCCACCTGGGACGGCGGCCGCGTCCTGGGCCCCGAGCGCGAGAAGATCGCCGCGCTCATCTGGGGTCGTCTCGATGCCGGGGGAGACCTGGCCGGCGTGGGCAGCATGGCGGTCACCGTGCCGGAGGCGTGCAAGCTCTCCGACGCCCTCGCCGCGCAGCTGCGCACCAAGCTGGCGCTGAGCCCCGGGGCGGGTCGATCGGCGGCTCGGATCAAGGACCTGCGCGCGCAGTGCGAGCGGCTGCGCGACCAGGTCGCGCTCGAGCCCGAGGTGGGTCGCGACGCGATCGTCGACCGGTTGGCCAACCTGATGGCACGCCTGGACGACGTCACCACCCGCGCCGGTCGGGGCGCCGACGTCGGAGGACTGCTGGGGCCCCTCGAGCAGGAGGCGTCGGTCTTCGAGCGCGACCTCATCGTGGGCAACGCGCGTCGTCGCGGCGCCCGTGAGCAGGTGGCCGCGGCGCGCTCCCTGCTCGCCGACCTGACGAACCGGGCCGAGGCGCTGCGCGAGGTGGCGCAGCGCTGCATCGCCACCGTCGACCCGGCGCCACGCTACGCCGTACCGGACCTGACGGCGCTGGGGCCGGTGCCGAACACGCCCGACGAGATCGGGCCGTACCTCGACCGGCTCAACCGCGTCGCGCAAGCGCTCACCATCGCCGACAACGCCTACTCCGAGGCCCTCACCGAGCACGCCGACCTCCTCGGGCTCCTCGACGCCTACGCCGCCAAGGCACGAGCCGTGGGGATCGGCGACCGCGACGACCTGATGACCAGCGAGCGCCGCGCGCGCGAGGTGCTGGGGCGCAGACCCGCGCCGATGAGCGTCTGCCGTGCCCTGGTGACGGCCTACCAGACGTGGCTCACCCAGTTCGACCCTGCTGCTAAGGACCCCTCATGAGCACCTGCACCCAGCCCGGCTGCACCGGCGAGATCCAGGACGGCTACTGCAACGTGTGCGGTATGGCCGGCGCCACCGGCGCTCCGCCCGTCCCGTCGCCGGGCCCAGTCCCGGCGACCGGTGCGAGCGGGGGGCCGGCCGTCGTCGACGGGTCCGCCTGCACCCAGCCGGGCTGCGGGGGCTCGATCGAGTACGGCTACTGCAACACGTGCGGCATGGCCGCAGCGCCGTCGCCGGCGGTGGCCACCGGGAGCGGTCAGCCGGGAGCGGTGGCGGCCGTGGGCGAGGAGGTCTCCGTCGCGACGTCGGCCAGCCGGGTGCAGTCCGCCGCCTTCGGCTCCGAGCG
>NZZG01000043.1 GCA_002698575.1 Pimelobacter sp.
CGCGGGCGCGCCTGCGCGGCGAGTTCATCCGCAAGGCGCAGGAGAAGCGCCGCGACTTCACCGTCGACTGGGTGCACCTCAAGCTCAACGACCAGGCTCAGCGCACCGTCTTGTGCAAGGACCCCTTCCGGGCCCACGACGAGCGCGTGGAACGACTCATCGACGGCATGTGAGCGCCGGGCCTGTGAGGGACACGCCGGGCGGCTTGTAGGCTTCCCGCGCTGTGCCAGATGCGTCCTGTCGACTCACCACCGAAGGTTGAACCCGTGCTCCGACACCTCCGTGCCCCGCGCCGACCCGCGCAGGTGCTCCTCCCGCTCGTGCTGGTCTCCGGGCTGGCGACGGCCTGCGGTGACGACGTCACCGTCGCCAGCGGCGCGCTGGAGCGCACCGAGGCGTTCGAGGTGAGCGGTGAGGTGGGCAGCAGCCCCGAGGTCACCTGGAAGGCTCGGATGGAGGCGGGCGACGCCGAGACCGAGGTCCTCACCGAGGGGGACGGCGCCGAGCTCGCCGAGGGCGACAGCGTCCTGGTCAACTACTACATCGGCAACGGCTTCACCCGCGAGCCCGCCCTCGACACCTATGGCGACGACCAGGTCCCGGTGTACTTCCCCGTGGGCGGAGAGGTGCCCCAGCCGGCCTCGGCCCAGCCGACGAACGCACAGGTCGCGCGCTACCTGCTGGACACCTTCGTGGCCGAGCAGGTCGAGGTCGGTGACACCGTCGGCACCCGCAAGGTGACGACGGTGAGCTCCGCCGACATCCTGGGGGTGGCCGGCAGCGACCTCGACATCGGCAACGAGGACGCCCTGATGATGGTGATCGACGTCGACAGCGTCGTGCGCACCAAGCCCGACGGCAGCCCGATCAAGGCCCGCCCCGCCTGGGTCCCCGGCATCACGTTCGCCGACCGCCTGCCCGACGCCCTCGACTTCGACGGGGTGCCCGCACCCGACGGCACCCTCAAGAGCCAGGTCCTCTACGCCGGTGACGGCCCGGACGTCGACGCCAACGACCTGATCGTGGTCAACTACCTCGGTCAGGTCTACGACGCCGCCAAGCCCTTCGACGCCTCGTACGGCAAGGACCCCTTCTCGACCGTCCTGGGCCAGGGCGCCGTCATCCAGGGCTGGGACCAGGCGTTGGAGGGCGTGGCGGTCGGCTCCCGCGTCATGCTCCAGATCCCGCCCAAGCTCGGCTACGGCAAGGACGGCAGCGGCGAGAACATCCCCGGTGGCTCGACGCTCTACTTCGTGATCGACGTCCTCGCCGCCGGCTGAGCAGACCCGACGAGCACCCGACGAGCACCCGATGAGCACAGCTGCCAAGACCGAGCGCCTGATGAAGCTGCTCATCATGCTGCTGGTGCAACGGCACTTCGTGCCCAAGGAGCGGATCCGCGCGATCCTGTACGGCGACGCCAGCACCGACGCGTTCGAGAAGATGTTCGAGCGGGACAAGGAGGAGCTGCGCAGCCTCGGGGTCCCCGTCGAGGTGGGGAGCCTCGACGCCTACTTCGACGAGCCCGGCTACCGGATCCGGCCGGACGCCTTCGCGCTGCCCGAGATCGACCTGGCCCCCGACGAGGCCGCGATCGTCGGCCTGGCGACGCGGGTCTGGGAGCACCAGCGCCTGGCCAGTGCCACCACCGAGGCCGTCCGCAAGCTCACCGCTGCGGGCGTGGACGTCGACCTCACGGCCCTCGACATCGCCCAGCCGCGCCTGGCCGCCGACGACCCGGCCTTCGACGTGTTCCTCGAGGCCCTCACCGAACGCAGCGCCCTGGAGTTCGACTACTGGCGTTCCGGCACCGCCGAGCCCGCTCGCCGCCACCTGCAACCCTGGGGGGTGACCCGCTACGCCGGGCGGTGGTACGTCCTGGGGTTCGACACCGACCGTGGCGCCGAGCGCGTCTTCCGGCTCTCCCGGGTCCAGGGCGAGGCCCGGCGCACGGGCAGGCCCGGCGCCTACCAGATCCCCGACGGCCTCGACATCTCGGCCACCACCCGCCGCCTCGCCCCGGCGCCGGTGACCCAGCGTGCCGTGCTGCTGGTGCGTGGGGGAGCCGCCGCCCCGCTGCGTCGGATGGCGGACAGCGTCGAGGTCGACGTCGCGGGTCCGGATCCCGCGACCACCTGGGACCGCCTGGTCCTCACCCGCGGCAACGTCGGGCTGGAGGACGAGGTGCTGGGCTACGGCGCCAGCGTGTACGTCGAGTCGCCGCCCGCCCTGCGCGACGCCGTGGTGGCACGCCTCGAGGGAACGCTGGCATGACCGCGCGCAGCGGCGGCCAGATCCCCAGCGGGGCCAAGGACCAGGTCGCGCGTCTGCTGACCCTGGTGCCGTACCTGCACGCCCACGGGGGCGTGCGCCTGATCGATGCCGCGCAGGCCCTCGGCGTCTCCCCGGAGCAGGTGCTGAAGGACCTCAAGGTACTGCTGATGTGCGGGATGCCCGGTGGCTATCCGGACGACCTGATCGACGTCGACCTGGACCTGCTGGAGAGCGAGGCCGGCGAGGTGCACCGTGAAGGTGTGATCCGGGTCAGCAACGCCGACTACCTGGACCGCCCGATGCGCCTGACACCGACCGAGGCGTCGGCGATGATCGTCGCCCTGCGTGCCCTGCGCGCGGGCGCCGAGCCGACCACGGTCGAGATCGTCGACCGGGTGCTCACCAAGCTCGAGAGCGCCGCGGCCGACGGTCCGAGCGAGATCCCCCTGGACGCCGCCCTCGACGAGCCGGGTCGAGACGCCGACCTCGCCGCCCTCGGCGTCCGGCTGCGCGAGGCGGCCGAGCGCCAGGTGCAGGTCGAGCTGGACTACTACGTGCCGACCCGCGACGAGCAGTCGCACCGGGTGGTGGACCCCCGGGGCGTGAGCCGGCACAACGGCTTCGCCTACCTCGACGCCTGGTGCCACTCCGCCGAGGCGCCACGACTGTTCCGCCTCGACCGGATCTCCGCCGCCACCGTGCTCGACACCCCGGTGGCCACGGCGCCACAGTCCCCCCGCGACCTCAGCGACGGGATCTTCGGCCAGGGCGACGACCAGACCACGCTGGTCACCCTGCGCCTGGCGCCGCAGGCCCAGTGGGTGGTCGAGTACTACTCGGTCGAGGCGGTCCGGCCCGGGGCCGACCACCTCGAGGTCGACCTCCTGGTGGCCGACCACCGGTGGTTGACCAAACTGCTTCTGCGTCTGGCTCCGAATGCCTCAGTGGTAGCACCCGCGGACTTCACCGCAGACTTCACAGGTGCTGCTCAGGATGCGCTGGCGTTGTATCGCTCCGCCGGCGCGTAGGATCGACGACGTACATCTCGACGTACACCACCAACGGATGAGGGCCCCATGTTGAACCCGCTGATCGGAATGCCCCAAGGCGCTGAATGGATCGTCATCCTGGCGATCGTGATCCTCGTCTTCGGTGCTGCCAAGCTCCCCGACCTCGCCCGCGGCACCGGGCAGGCGCTGCGCATCTTCAAGGCCGAGACCAAGGGCCTGCGCGACGAGGACGACGACAAGGACGACAAGGAGCTCCCGACGTCCCAGACCGACGAGACCCCGGTCACGCCGGAGACCTCGGCGGACAAGAACAACAGCTGATCCGGCGCACCCGCGCCGACCAGGACACGTCAGGACCTCCAGCACCCCATGTCGATCACCGGCGTCGCCAACATCTTCTCCGGACGTCCCGTCCATCCCGTGGGGGCCGACGGCCGGATGGCACTGTCAGACCACCTCCGCGAGCTGCGCGCCCGGGTGCTCAAGGTGGCCCTGATCATCGTCGCCGGGGGCATCCTGGCACTGATCTTCTTCGACCAGGTCTACGACCTCGTCTACGGACCGATCACCACGGCCAAGCTCAACCTGCCCGAGGGATCGAACCTGCTGACCAGCAACGGCCCCGGTGCGGGTCTGCTGATCTACTTCAAGCTCTGCGGCTTCGCGGCCGTGGTGCTGACCAGCCCGTTCTGGCTGTACCAGATCTGGGCCTTCATCATGCCGGGGCTGCACGCCCGCGAGCGCAAGATGTCGCGGATCTTCGTGGGCGTGGCCGGCCCGCTGTTCCTCTCCGGGGTCTTCCTGGGCTACGTGACCTTGCCCAAGGGTCTGGAGATCCTGATCGGGTTCAACCCCGACGGTCTGACCAACCTCGTGGACTTCGACGACTACCTCTCCTTCTTCAGCCGCACCCTGCTGGTCTTCGGGATCGCCTTCGAGATCCCGCTCTTCGTGATCCTGCTGAACCTGGCCGGTGTGGTGTCCGGCAAGTCGTTGGCCGCCTACCGGCCCTGGATCGTGATCGGGGTCTTCATCTTCGCCGCCGTCGCGACACCGTCCGCCGACCCGTTCACGATGACCCTGATGGCGGTGCCGATGGTGCTGCTGTTCGGGATCTCCGAGGTGATCTGTCGCTTCAACGACCGTCGCCGGGCCAAGCGTCGCCGGTTCGCCGGCCTCGATCCGGACAGTGCCTCACCGCTCTAGGCCGCGGTGTGATTGCCTGGACCTGTGACTCCTGAGCCCACCGAGGTCGACCCGTTCGACCTGCCGGAGGTCCTGGGGGCCGGTGAGGTCACCTGGAGCAGCATCGACTCGCTCGCCGGCACGCACCGCGTCCGGGGGACGTTGAGCGCGGCGGACGGCTCGGAGCTGGCGTGCGACCTGCTCGCCGTCGACGAGGCCTACCCCGCCCCCGTGGCCAGTGAGTCGAGCCGGCTGCGGGTGCATCAGGCCTGGCGGCACGGGCAGGTGCACCTGGCCTCGTACGACGGCCGGCTGACGCTGCTGGTGCCCGGCACCTCCTTCTCCGCCGACCTCACCCTCGAGGCCGTCGCGCGACTCGCCAAGGCACTCGGCGCCTCCCCGTCGTCGTTCGCGGTCCACCTGCGCCTCGGCGGCTGAGCACAGCCGGCCTCCCGATCCACCGGGAGGGGCGGACTAGGCTCGGAGCATGTCCGGCCCCCGTGATCTCTCCCCTGATCAGGAGCCCAGCCCGGCCGAGCGGTACGCCGCCTCGCGTGCCCGGCAGGCCCACCCGGCGTTCGCCGGTTTCGCCGACCTGTACGACTTTGCCCTCGACGACTTCCAGGTGCGCGCGTGCAAGGAGATCGAAGAGGGCCGGGGGGTCCTGGTCGCGGCCCCGACGGGTTCGGGCAAGACGATCGTGGGCGAGTTCGCCATCCACCTGGCCCTCGAGACGGGCCGCAAGGCGTTCTACACCACGCCGATCAAGGCGCTGTCGAACCAGAAGTACGCCGACCTCGTGGACCGCTACGGCGCCGACCAGGTGGGTCTGCTGACCGGTGACAACTCCGTCAACGGCGAGGCACCGATCGTCGTCATGACGACCGAGGTGCTGCGCAACATGCTCTACGCGGGCTCGCGCACGCTGCTCGGGCTCGGCTTCGTGGTGATGGACGAGGTCCACTACCTCGCCGACCGTGCCCGGGGTGCGGTGTGGGAGGAGGTCATCATCCACCTGCCCGAGTCGGTGACGCTCGTGTCGCTGTCGGCGACCGTCTCCAACGCCGAGGAGTTCGGGGAGTGGCTGGCCACCGTGCGGGGGGAGACCACCACGCTCGTCGAGGAACGGCGCCCGGTGCCGCTCTACCAGCACGTGATGGTCGGTCGGCGCCTGCTCGACCTCTTCGCCTCCTCCGACGTGGACGCCGCGGCCGGCTTCGTGAAGGAGGGCGCACCGGTCAACGACGAGCTCCTCAAGATCGCCCGCGACGACTGGGCCGCCACGCGGATCAAGGACCGGCGCTCACCGAAGGGACAGCGTGGCCAGCGCGGCGGCCAACGCGGTGGCCATCAGGGGGTGCAGCGCGGCAAGCAGGTCGGCAACGGGCGCCGCGTCTGGATCCCGGGTCGTGCCGAGGTCATCGAGCGTCTCGACCACGAGAAGCTGCTGCCTGCGATCGTGTTCATCTTCAGCCGCGCCGCGTGCGACGCCGCCGTCACGCAGTGCCTCAACGCCGGGATCCGGCTCACCAGCGCCGCGGAGCGTGACGAGATCCACGGTTTCGTGGAGTCGGCCTGCCGCGACCTGCCGGCCGAGGACCTGCACGTCCTGGGCTACCACTCGTTCCTCGACGGGCTCACCCGTGGCCTGGCCGCCCACCACGCCGGCATGCTCCCGGCGTTCAAGCAGGTCGTGGAGGAGCTCTACCTGCGGGGGCTGTGCAAGGTCGTCTTCGCCACCGAGACCCTGGCGCTGGGGATCAACATGCCGGCCCGCACCGTGGTCATCGAGAAGCTGTCGAAGTGGAACGGCGAGACCCACGCCGACATCACTCCCGGGGAGTACACCCAGCTGACCGGTCGCGCCGGGCGGCGCGGGCTCGACGTCGAGGGCCATGGCGTCGTGCTCTGGCAGCCGGGCATGAACCCCCGCGAGCTCGCCGGCCTGGCCTCGACCCGCACCTATCCGCTGAGGTCGTCCTTCCGGCCGTCGTACAACATGGCCGTCAACCTCGTGCACCAGTTCGGACGAGCGCGCTCGCGCGAGCTGCTCGAGCAGTCCTTCGCCCAGTTCCAGGCCGACAAGGCCGTGGTCGGGCTCGCTCGCCAGCTCGCCAAGAGCGATGACGCGCTCGCGGGCTACGCCGAGGCCGCGACCTGCCACCTCGGCGACTTCATGGAGTACGCCGGCATCCGCCGCCGCATCGGCGAGGTGGAGAAATCGGCCTCGCGCGCCCGGCGTACCGACCGCCGCGATGAGGCGGCCGCCTCACTGCGCTCGCTCAAGCCGGGCGACGTGATCATGGTGCCCGCCGGGAAGTTCTCCGGCTACGCCGTGGTGGTCGACCCCGGGTGGTCGCCCGCCGACGAGGGCGGGCCGCGACCGTACGTCGTCACCGCCGAGCGGCAGGCCCGACGGCTGGCGATGATGGACTTCCCGACTCCCGTGGAGGCCGTGACCCGGCTCAAGATCCCGAAGAGCTTCAACGGCCGCAACCCCCAGATGCGTCGAGACCTGGCCTCCGCGCTGCGCGACCGCACGCACAACCTCACTCCGCCCCCCGCACGTGCCGGTGGCGCCGCGAGCGGGGTGGGGCTCTCGGACGAGGCCGCAGCCGAGATCGCCACGCTGCGCGAGCAGCAGCGCTCCCACCCGTGCCACGGGTGCTCCGAGCGCGAGGACCACGCCCGGTGGGCCGAGCGCTACTTCAAGCTCGACCGCGACGCCGCGACCCTGCGTCGACGCATCGAGCAGCGCACCAACACGGTCGCGCGCCAGTTCGACCGGGTCTGCGACGTCCTGACGAGCCTGGACTACCTCGACGGCGACGAGGTGACCGAGCGGGGACGGCGGCTGATGCGGCTCTACTCCGACGTCGACCTGCTCGCCGCGGAGGCGTTGCGGCACGGCCTGTGGGACGACCTCTCACCCGCCGGGCTGGCGGCCGCGTTGTCCTCGCTGGTCTACGAGGCGCGGCGCGCGGACGACGTCCGGGCACCCCGGGTGCCGGGCGGGGGAGTCAAGCAGGCCCTCGACCAGACCCAGCGGCTGTGGGCCGACCTGGACACCCTGGAGCGCGAGCACCGACTGGACTTCCTGCGCCCGCCCGACGTCGGCATGTCGTGGATCGCCTACCGCTGGGCCGAGGGCGACGACCTCGACGACCTCATCGGCGAGTCCGACATGTCGGCCGGCGACTTCGTGCGTCGGATGAAGCAGCTGCTCGACCTGGCCGGGCAGGTCGCCGACGCGGCCGGCGACACGCCGCTTCGCGGCACGGCGCGCGACGCGGTGCGGGCGATGCGACGGGGTGTCGTGGCGTACTCGGGGTTGGCCGAGTAGGTGGTGCCGTTTGGTCCCCAACGACGACTTTCCGGCCGGGAACGTTGTCGTCTGGGACCAAACGGCGCCCTCCCGGGCGCCCGCCTCCGGTGATCTACCGGCTCGCCAGCACCGAGACGAGCCGTTCGCTGGGCGTCTCCAGACCCCACTGCTCGGCCAGTGCCAGCACCCGCTCGGGGTCGGCCGGCACACGCGGCAGGCTCAGGTCGGAGCGGTCCAGGTCGATGTCGCGGGCCACGGCGCACACGGCGGGCGCCACGGCGAGGTAGTCGAGCGATGCCCTGATCTTCCCGCGCGGGCCGGGCCCCATCTGCGAGTCGGGGTCCTGGGCGGCGGCGATGATGGCATCGAGGTCACCGAAGCGCTGCAGCAGCGTCGCGGCGGTCTTCTCGCCGACCCCGGCGACGCCCGGCAGCCCGTCGGAGGCGTCACCGCGCAGGGCCGCGAAGTCGGCGTACTGCCCGGCCGCCACGCCGTACTTGTCCCTGATCCACTCCTCGGTGACCCGCTCGTGACGCCCGACGCCCTTGCCGATGTAGAGGATCCGGACGTCGGCCTCGTCGTCGACCAGCTGGAAGAGGTCCCGGTCGCCGGTGACGACGTCGACGGGCTGTCCGGCCCCGGTGGCCAGGGTGCCGATCACGTCGTCGGCCTCGTAGCCGTCGGCGCCAATCACCCGGACCCCGAAGGCGGACAGGGCCTCCAGGATGATCGGGAGCTGCGCCTCGAGCGGGTCGGGCACCTCCTCGACGTCCGGAGCCGCCGCCACCTCCTCCACGACGCGGTGGGCCTTGTACGACGGGATCAGGTCGACGCGCCACTGCGGGCGCCAGTCGTTGTCCCAGCAGCAGACGAGGTCGGTGGGCCGGTACTCCTCGGTCAGGCGCGCGATGTAGCCGAGAAGCCCGCGGACGGCGTTCACGTTGGTGCCGTCGGGAGCGGAGTACTCCGGCACGCCGAAGAAGGCGCGGAAGTACATCGAGGCGGTGTCGAGGAGCATCAGCCGTCCGGGTTCACTCACGGCCGCATCCTGCCACGTTGCGGCCAGGCGCCCACGGGGCGACACATCCTCCTGCCCCGGACGCCGACGGCCGTAGGGTGATCCGGTGACCCCCACACCGCTCGAACCCACGGACAGACGCATCCTCGAGCTCCTCGCCGTGGACGGCCGGATGTCGTTCACCGACCTCGGCAAGGCGACCGGCCTGTCCACCTCGGCGGTGCACCAACGCGTGAAGCGCCTCGAGCAGCGCAGGCTCATCCTGGGCTACGGCGCGACCATCAACCACGACGAGATCGGCCTTCCCCTCACGGCCTTCATCTCGATCCGACCGATCGACCCCTCGCAGCCCGACGACTCCCCGGACCGGCTGAGCAGCATCCCCGAGATCGAGTCGTGCTGGTCGGTGGCGGGCGAGGAGAGCTACATCCTCAAGGTGCGGGTCTCCAAGCCCTCCGACCTGGAGGACCTGCTGGCCCGGGTCCGCGCGGCCGCCAACGTGGCCACCCGCACCGTGATCGTGCTGTCGACCTACTACGAGAACCGACCGGTCACCGGCGAGTAGCCGCCGTGGCGCGGATCGGGCTCAGTGCGCCTGCAGCGCCGCCATCCGGCGCGACGCCTCGGCCACCTCGGTCGCCTTCAGCGCCGACGAGTCGAGGTCGGCGTGCCGAGCCCACCAGGCCTGGCCCTCCGGGGGCAGGGTGTGGATCGGGTCGTAGTACTCGTAGGTACGCTCCAGGGCGCCGTCGGCGACCTCGGGCGCGTGCTCGATCGAGGTGCGGTAGTTCTTCGTCCAGTGCGAGATGCCGCGCTCCCGGTCGTAGGAGGCCAGCTGGTGCACCCACCGCTTGCCGACGAACGGCACGTCGCACACGATGCGTGGCGTCGCGAAGCCGGGCAGGTAGCCCATGATGTGGTGCTGGAGTCGCTGGGCGTCGCCGACCGAGACCCGCCAGTGCTCGGAGAACGGGATCATGTCGCACATGTAGAAGTAGTAGGGCATCACCTGGGCCCCGTCGAGGAGCCG
>NZZG01000044.1 GCA_002698575.1 Pimelobacter sp.
AGCGTGCGAAGGTCGCGGAGGTCGCCTCGCGGATCTTCGGTGCCGAGGTCACCGCCGACCGGGTGATCGGCGAGACTCTCACGCGAGCCACCGACGCCGCTGGCGCTGACCCGGTCACCCTTGCCGACTGCCTACGGTCGCCGGTACCGACCGCCTACGCCGAGCTTCGCGACTGGCCGTTGGCGGGCTGGGTGGAGGACACCTTCGGCCTCAAGCACGACGACGACACGGGCCAGTTGGTCCGACAGCAGCCGCGCAAGGTGCGTGAGGACGCCGCCCCGATGCTCTCCGAGCTCACGGGCGTGCCGACGGATATCTGCGAGGACCAGATCCGTGCCACCCTCCTGGCGGGCTCGCGGGCCACGAACCCGGACACCAAACGGCCCCTGTTCGCCTTCCGGCTCCACCAGTTCCTCTCCAAGGGCGACTCCGTCTATGTGACCCTTGAGGACGAGGCGACCCGTGTCGTCACGTCGAACTATCAAGTGGCCGCGCCCGGCCAGCCGGACAAGCTGCTCTATCCACTCGCCTTCTGCCGTGAATGTGGGCAGGAATACCTCACGGTCGGCAAGACCGAGCATCACGGTGACACCACCTTCCGACCCCGGCGCAACCGCGACGCCAGCGGCGGCGAGCAGTTCGACGGCTACCTCTTCGTCTCCACCGACAACCCCTGGCCGATCCAACCCATCACCGAGGACCGGCTGCCTGACTCATGGGTCGATGGCACCGAGGTCGTCGCCACCCGCCGCAAGTACCTCCCCGAACGCGTTTGTCTCGACACGACAGGACGCCAACAGTCCGACGGCACCGGAACCCTCGCGGCTTTCGTCCCCTCACCCTTCCTCTTCTGCCTCAACTGCCGCGTCAGCTACGAGTCCACCCGCGGCAACGACTACACCCGTCTGGCGACCCTCGACCGTGAAGGCCGAAGCTCGGCGGTCAGCATCATCAGCCAGAGCGTCGTCCGCTCCCTGCGCAAGGTCAGCGACCTCAACGAGGATGCGCGGAAGCTCCTCACCTTCGTCGACAACCGCCAAGACGCCAGCCTTCAGGCGGGCCACTTCAACGACTTCATCCAGATCGTCCAGATGCGCGGGGCGCTCTACCATGCGGCGAAAGCCCACAACGGGATCGACCACCTCAACCTCGCGGAAGCCGTCGTCACCGCTCTCGGCACCGCATTCGAGGAGTACGCCACGAGCCCCGGCGCGAAGTTCGCTGCCCGCCGAGAGGCAGAGGCCGCCTTCCGTGACCTGATCGAGTTCCGGCTCTACTCCGACATCCAACCCGGTCGGCGAATCACCCTGCCCAACCTGGAGCAGACCGGCCTGCTCAGGCTTGAATACAAGGATCTCGCCGAGATCTGCGCGGAAGAGTCCGTCTGGGCCTCTGCCCACCAGCCCTTGAAGGAAGCACGCCCCGGTCTGCGGCAGGAGCTGTGCCAGATCGTCCTCGACGAGTTGCGACGCGCTCTGGCCATCGATGTCGCCTGCCTGTCCGAGGAGGGCTTCGAGCGTCTCAAGCGCCAGTCCCGTCAGCACCTCCGGGGGCTGTGGACCATCTCGTCGCGCGAGCTGCTGCCGATCGTCGGCACCGCGTACGCCCGCTCGGGTAGCGGTCGCGAGCGAAGTGTCGACAAGGTCTTCCTGTCGGGACGATCCGCGCTCGGAACGTATCTCCGCAAGCCGCAACGCTTCCCCGACCACCCCGACAAGCTGACCACTGACGACGCCCAACGGATCATCTCCGACATTCTTCGGCTGCTCGCCGAGGTCGGACTTCTCGACGTGGTGATCCCGCCGGAGCAAGGCGGTCCCGGCTACCGGCTGAAGTCGAGCGCGCTGCGCTGGACCGCCGGCGACGGTCAACATGCAGCGGCCGACCCTCTGCGCATGACGGTCGATGCCGATCAGGGGGGCCGCGTCAACGTCTTCTTCCGTGACCTCTACAGCCAGGTTTCCGATGACCTCGCCGGTCTTCGTGCCACCGAACACACGGCCCAGGTCACCGCCCAGGACCGCGAGGCCCGTGAGCGAGAGTTCCGCGACGGCAGCCTTCCGCTGCTCTTCTGCTCACCGACCATGGAGCTCGGAGTCGACATCGCGAGCCTCAACGCGGTCGGACTGCGCAACGTTCCCCCGACCCCTGCTAACTATGCCCAGCGCAGCGGTCGCGCCGGACGGTCTGGCCAGCCCGCTCTGGTCGTCACCTACTGCGCAACCGGCAACTCCCACGATCAGTACTACTTCCGTCGCTCCGACGCGATGGTGTCAGGCTCGGTGGTCGCACCGCGCCTCGACCTCACGAACCAGGCCCTGCTGCGCTCACACCTGCACGCGATCTGGCTGGCCGAAACCCACGTCGATCTGGGCTCACGGATGCCGCAGCTCCTCGATGCCGATGGGGAGCAGCCGCTGCTGGCGATCAAGCTCGAGAAGGCTGCGTTGCTCGACGACGCCGAGGCCGTACGACGCGCGACGGACATCGCCGAAGACGTGGTCGACCAGCTGCGCGACGAGCTGGAAGCCGCGTCGTGGTGGGGTCCGGATTGGGCGGCACAGGTCATCAAGGAGGCCTTCACCGAGTTCAACACCGCCTGCGAGCGGTGGCGCAGCCTCTATCGAGCAGCCCTCGCCGATCAGGCCGAGCAGAACCGGCTCGTACTGATGGCCAACCTGACGCCGTTCGAGCGGAAGGCTGCAGAGTCCCGTCGGCGTGAGGCGGAGAACCAGCTCCGCCTGCTCAAGAACGAGGACGACGGCCAGTCCCACTCGGACTTCTACACCTACCGTTACCTCGCTTCCGAGGGCTTCTTGCCGGGCTACTCGTTCCCACGGCTCCCGCTCGCGGCGTACATCCCTGCCGTGCGGCAGAGCACGCTCAACCGAGATGGGGGCGACTATCTCCAGCGCCCGCGGTTCCTGGCGATCAGCGAGTTCGGTCCCCGCGCACTGATCTACCACGAAGGCGCTCGCTATGAGGTGACCCGGGTCCAGATCCCGATGGTGCAGGGACAGGGTGTCGGCAGCGTCGACGTCGAGGAGGCCCGGCGTTGCGAGTCCTGCGGCTACCACCACCGCCGCCAGCCTGGCCTCGACGTCTGTGAGAACTGTGGCGCAGAGCTGATCGGCGTCGCCCAGGGGCTGATGCAGATGCGCACGGTCTTCACCCGTCGCCGCGAGCGGATCTCCAGCGATGAGGAGGAGAGGCGCCGTGCCGGCTATGAGCTCGAGACCTCCTACCGCTTTGCACAGCACGGTCAGCAGGTCGCGCGCGTCGACGCCGACATCAATGCAGACGGCGGGGTTCTGGGTGAGTTGAGCTACGGCGACACGGCCACGATCCGAGTCACCAATCTCGGACTGCGCCGCCGCAAGGACCCGACCGATCGCGGCTACTGGCTCGATACCGTCAGCGGCCAGTGGCTCAGCGAACGCGCCATGGCGGTCGCGGGCGACGAAGACCTGCCCGACGCAGCCCAGGTCAAGAGCAAGCAAAAGGTGATCCCCTACGTCGAGGACACCCGCAACATCATGGTCCTACGGCTCGCGAACGCCGTGTCGGACGAGGTCGCGGTTACTCTGCGCGTCGCGCTCGAACGGGGCATCGAGGCCGCCTTCCAGCTGGAGGACTCCGAGCTCTCCGGCGAGCTGCTCCCCGATGAACTGGAGCGCGGCCGGATGCTGTTCACCGAGTCCGCCGAGGGTGGCGCCGGCGTGCTGCGCCGACTTCTCGCAGAGCCGGACGCGCTTGCGCGAGCGGCGCGCCAGGGGTTGGAGGTGGCGCACTTCGATCCGGCTACCGGTGAGGACCTCAAGCACGCCCCTGGTGCCGCTGAGGAGTGCACGAAGGCCTGTTATGACTGCCTTCTGTCCTACGGCAACCAGCTCGAACACGAGCTGATCGACCGTCATGCGGTGCGGGACCTGCTGCTGCAGTTGGCCGAGGTCGAGGTAGCGCCCGAGGCCGGGCCAAGTCCGGCCACCGGCGTCGAAGTGCCAGCCGAGGCCAGCCTCTTCGAGGCTTTCCTCCGCGAGCGGGGCTACGCCGTGCCAGAGCGCAACGCCGATCTGATCGGGTCGGCCCGTCCCGACTACCTTTTCCGCGGGCCGAGCCCGACTGCAGTCTTCGTCGATGACGGCGCACCCCGCGACACGTCGGGCGAACGCGGCGTCAATGCCGAGGACGCGCTGCTCGACCTCGGCTGGAGCGTGGTTCGCTTGGGCGACCCAGAAGAGTGGGCGGCGACGGTAGCAGCGCGTCCTGACGTATTCGGTGTGGGAAGGATCTGAGGTGGCATTCCAGCCCGGCAGCCTGGTCTCGGCGCGCGGTCGTGAGTGGGTGGTGCTTCCCGAGAGCGCCGACGACCTGCTTGTCCTGCGCCCGTTGGGTGGCACCGACGACGACATCGCAGCGGTGCTGCCGGCGATCGAAGACGTGGTGGCGGCGTCATTCCCGTCGCCGAGCCCCAGCGACCTCGGCGACCAGGCCAGCGCCGCCTTGCTCCGCAGCGCGCTCCAGATCGGTTTCCGCTCCAGCACCGGCCCGTTCCGCAGCCTCGCCGGACTTGCGGTCGAGCCTCGCTCCTACCAGTTGGTGCCCTTGCTGATGGCCATGCGCCAGGAGACCGTCCGTCTCCTGATCGCCGACGACGTCGGTATCGGTAAGACTGTGGAAGCTGGATTGATCGCCGCGGAGCTGCTCGCGATCGGTGACGCCCGCGCGATGTCGGTCCTGTGCAGCCCCGCGCTCGCCGAGCAATGGCAGCGCGAGCTGCGCGAGAAGTTCGGCCTCGACGCCGAGCTCGTGCTACCCAGCACCGTCAAGCGACTCCAACGCGGCCTGGTCGGCAACGAGACGCTCTTCGAGCGCTACCCGGTGACGGTGGTGTCCACCGACTTCATCAAGGCCGACCGCCGCCGCCATGAGTTTCTCCGCACGGCGCCGGACCTGATCGTCGTCGACGAGGTCCACACTGCCGTCGCCGACGGCGGCCCTGGCGGAAAGGCCCGTACCCAGCGTTACGAGCTCGTCCGTGCCTTGGCCGACGACGCCCGACGGCACCTCATCCTCGTCTCCGCGACACCGCACAGCGGCAAGGACGAGGCGTTCCGCAACCTGATCGGTCTCCTGCACCCCGACCTGGCCACCGTCGATCTCGACAAGCCGTCGGGACGCGAGTTGCTCGCCCAGCACTTTGTGCAACGCCGCCGCGCCGACATCCGCCGTTACCTCGACGAGACCACGCCCTTCCCGAAGGACCGGGAGACCAAGGAGGTCTCCTACGCGCTGAGCCCCGATTACAAGGCGCTCTTCGACGAGGTGCTCGCCTATGCTCGCGGCTCGATCCGCACCGATGGGACGGCCCTGCAGCAGCGCGTCTCCTACTGGTCGGCGCTCGCGCTGCTGCGGGCCCTCGCCTCCAGCCCACGCGCTGCCGTCCAGACCCTGAACACTCGTGCCGCCCGCGTCGCCTCCGCCGAGGAGGCTGACGCCATCGGCCGGGCAGTCGTGCTCGACCAGGCCGACGACGAAGCCACCGAGGCAGCCGACGCAACGCCCGGCGCCGATGATTCAGAGACCAGCAGCCGCGAGCAGCGACTGCTGCGCGACTTCCGAGCCCGCGCCGAGAAACTCGAAGGCAAGGCCGACAGCAAGCTGGTCGTTTTGACCAAGACCGTCAAACAGCTTCTCGCCGACGGGTTCCAGCCCATCGTGTTCTGCCGCTTCATCGACACCGCCGAGTATGTCGGCGACCACCTCACTCGCGAGCTCAAGCGCAACACCACCGTCGCCACTGTCACAGGAACGCTCCCGCCCGAGGAGCGCAGCGCCCGAATCGCGGAGCTCGCCGCCGTCGACGGCAACCGGGTGCTGGTGGCGACCGACTGCCTGTCGGAGGGCGTCAACCTTCAGGACCAGTTCCAGGCCGTGCTCCATTACGACCTGGCCTGGAACCCCACCCGACATGAGCAGCGCGAAGGGCGAGTCGACCGGTTCGGTCAGAAGGCCGACGTCGTTCGGGCGGTCACCCTTTTCGGAGCCGACAACCAGATCGACGGCCTGGTGTTGGATGTCCTGCTCCGCAAGCACGCCGCGATCCGCAAGGCGACCGGCGTCAGCGTGCCGGTGCCCGACAACAACCAAGCGGTCGTCGAAGCGTTGATGGAGGGCCTGCTGCTGCGCGGCCAGGACTCCTACCAGGAGACCTTCGACCTGGGCTTGGACCAGCAGGTCCGTGACCTCGAGCGCGAGTGGGACAGCGCTGCCGAGCGGGAGAAGCAGTCGATGACGAAGTACGCCCAGCACGCCATCCATCCCGAAGAGGTGGCAACGGAGGTGGCCGAGATCCGCGCCGGCATCGGCGACAGCAGCAGTGTGAACGCCTTTGTGCGTTCGGCTCTCGCGGCGTTCAATTCCACCCTTCGCACCGTCGAGGGGGGCATGACCGCAACGACCGGCACCCTGCCCACCGGACTGTTGGATGCGCTGCCGCCCGGCAGACCCGACCCGATCACCTTCCGTGACGACTTCCCCGTCGGGCGCGGTGAAGCGGTCCTGCACCGCACCGACCCCACCGTGGCTGCGGTGGCGGGCTTCGTGCTGGAAGCGGCCCTCGATCCGACCCTGCCGGACCAACTGCGCCCGGCCCGCCGCTGCGCCGCCATACGCACCTCACAGGTCAGCACGCGGACCACCCTGCTGCTCGTCCGCTACCGCTTCCACCTCACCCTGCCGAGTCGCGCCGGTGAGCGGACTGTCGTCGCGGAGGACGCGAAGCTACTGGCCTTCGAGGGCTCACCGGCCGGAGCCCGCTGGCTCGACGAGGCCCAGGTCGAGGCCCTCACAACAGCTAAGGCGACCGGCAACATCCCCGAGATGCAGGCCCAGGACTTCGTACGCCGCGTCATCGACAACTTCGGCGACATCAACGAACGTCTCGACGAGGTGGGCGACCAGATCGCCGAGACGATCACCGCCTCGCACCGCCGTGTCCGCGAAGCCAGCGGCGAGATCAAGCGCGGCCTCAGCGTCAAGGTTGAGCGACCGGCCGACGTGCTCGGCATCTACGTCTTCCTTCCGGAGGCAGGTGCCTAATGGGCGACAACACCTACGTGGGTGTGCGGATTGAGGGTGGTTTGCTGCCGTCGTCGTTGCTGGCGCGTCTGGCCGATCCGAGGGCGACGGGCCTGGAGGGCCTCTCGGGCGCGGACTACGGGTTGGCGCACGGCGAGACGGTGCGTGAGGCAGCGAACCGTGTGTGGGCCTACCTGCGGACGGTGTGGGCGGGCTACCGCACGGCCTTGGGCGAGCTGCCTGAGTCGGATCGTGCGACCTCCTTGACGCGGGAGCGGTGGCTGTTGATCCTGCTCGATCAGTTCGGCTATGGGCGGGTCCCGACGCGCTCCGGTCTCGAGGTCGAGGGAAAGCAGTTCCCGGTCTCGCATGCGTGGGGGCCGGTGCCGGTGCACCTGTTGGGGGAGCGGATCGACCTCGACCGTCGTACGGCGGGGGTCGCGGGCGCGGCGGGGCAGGCGCCGCAGTCGATGGTCCAGGAGTTGCTCAACCGCTCCGATGATCATCTGTGGGCGATCTTGTCGAACGGCTCGACGCTGAGGCTCCTGCGGGACTCGACCAGCCTGGTTGGCAGCGCCTATGTCGAGTTCGACCTGGAAGCCATCTTCGATGGGGACCTGTTCAGCGACTTCCTGGTGATGTTCACTCTCGCCCACGCGACCCGGTTAACAGTGCGCGATGAGCAGGTCGGCCCGGACTCGTGCTGGCTGGAGGCGTGGCGCGCATCGGCAGTCGAAGCCGGATCGCGGGCATTGGACCAGCTGCGGGTAGGAGTGGTGGAGGCGATCGAGACCCTCGGCACCGGGTTCCTTGCCCATCCGGCGAACGCCGAGTTGCGGGCGAAGGTCGAGGCCGACGAGATCACCCTCGCCGACTACAACCACGCCCTGTTGCGGGTGATCTATCGGCTGCTGTTCACCTTCGTCGCCGAGGACCGCGGTGTCCTGCTGGATCCGGCGGCGGACCCCGCCGTGCGGCAGCGGTACGCCGACTACTTCTCCACCGACCGTCTGCGCCGCGTTGCCCGCAAGCGACGCGGCGGACGGCACGGCGACAGGTGGCAGGCCCTCAACCTGGTCTGGCGCGGTATGGGTGACACGAGTGGCCGCCCCGAGCTGGGGCTGGTCGGAATCGGGGGCTTGTACGAGAACGGATCCCTCGACTTCCTCGCCGACGCCGCCCTCAGCAACGAAGCGCTCTTGGGTGCGGTGCGGGCGCTCAGCCTGGTGAATGAGAAAGGCAGCGGCCTGACCCGCGTCGTCGACTACCGTGCTCTGGACTCCGAGGAACTGGGCTCGATCTACGAGGCTCTCCTGGAGTATGTCCCGCAATGGGACGCCGCCAACCGCCGGTTCCACCTCGGCAACGCGGCGGGCAACAGTCGCAAGACCACCGGCTCCTACTACACCCCCACGTCCCTGATCGAGACCCTCCTCGACTCCGCCCTCGACCCGGTCATCGACGACGCGCTCAAGGGTGCGGCGAGTCCCGAGGATGCGGAGCAGCGACTTCTCGCCCTCACCGTCTGCGACCCGGCGTGTGGGTCGGGACACTTCCTGGTGGGTGCCGCCCGACGTATCGCCAAAGCCGTCGCCGCCGCCCGCACCGGCGACCCGGAGCCGCCGCCGGAGCAGGTCCGCTCCGCTCTGCGCGAGGTGATCGGCACCTGCATCTATGGCGTCGACATCAACCCGCTCGCCGCCGAGCTCGCCAAGGTGTCGCTGTGGTTGGAAGCGATGGAACCAGGCCGTCCACTGGCCTTCCTCGACGCCCACGTCAAGGTCGGCAACACCCTCGTCGGCGCCACGCCCGCCCTACTCGAAGCGGGCCTGCCACAGGAAGCGTTCAAGCCGATCGAAGGCGACGACAAGAAGGTCGTGTCGACCCTGGCCAAGCGCAACAAGGACGAGGCCGGCGGGCAGGGCACGCTCTTCGGTGCCGACGAGGTCCGGGTCAGCAACGCCGAGCTCGTTGCGGCAGCCGCAAAGTTGGGCGGCGCCGGCCTGTCTCTGGCCGACGTCCACGTCCAGCAGCAGCGCCTCAAGCAGTACGTCGCCTCCGACGCCTACCGCGTAGCCAAGCTCCACGCGGACGCGTGGTGCGCTGCGTTCGTGTGGCCCAAGACGACCGATGCCGTCACTTGCCCGACCAACGCGACGCTGGACGCGATTCGCGACGGCAAGATCGACGACGAGGTCCAGCGCGATGTCGACCGCCTCGCGGCGGAGTACCGCTTCTTCCACTGGCACCTGGAGTTCCCGCACCTCTTCCCGACCGAGCGCCCCGACGACGGCGGAACCATCAACCCGGCCACTGGGTGGTACGGCGGCTTCAGTGCCGTGCTTGGCAATCCCCCGTGGGAGCACATCGAGCTGAAGGAACAGGAGTTCTTCGATGCTCGCGACCCCGACATTGCCAATTCCGCCGGTGTAGGGCGGAAGAGGCTCATAGCCAACCTGCCAGAGACCAACCCTGCGCTCGGTCGCGCATACGCGTCAGCGAAGCGAAACATCGATGGGCTGCGGCACTTCGCGGCGGACTCCGGCCGCTTTCCCCTGTGCGGTCGGGGCCGGATCAAGACTGACCCGGTCTTCGCGGAGATGGGCCGCCATCTCATTGCCGGCCACGGACGCTCTGGACTGATCCTGCCGACGGGCATTGCCACCGACGCCACGACGCAGTACTTCTTCCGCGACCTCGTCGAGACCGGCGCGCTGGCCAGCCTCTACGATTTCGAGAACGCCAAGCCGCTCTTCGAGGGGGTGCACCGGTCCTTCAAGTTTTGCCTGCTCACTCTGGCCGGGCGGGACAACCGCGTGCCTGCGGCGGATTTCGCGTTCTTCGCCCACGATCCGGTGGATCTCAAGAAGGCCGACGTTCGGTTCACCCTGACGCCCGACGAGATCACCCTTCTCAACCCGAACACTGGGACGTGTCCGGTCTTCCGCTCCCGCCGCGACGCCGAGATCACCCTCGGCATCTATCGCCGGGTCCCGGTGCTGATCAATGAGAACGATCAGGTCAACGGCAATCCCTGGGGCATCAAGTTCATGCAGGGTCTGTTCAACATGACGAGCGACTCGCACCTCTTCCACACCCGCGAGGAACTCGAGGCCGACGGTTGGACGCTGAACGGCAACGTCTTCGAGCGTGAAATTTCGAGCGGGGGGGGGTGACCGTTGAGCGCATGCTGCCGCTCTACGAGGCCAAGATGATCCATCACTACGACACCAAGTGGGCGACGTACGAGCCCGACGGCTCCACCCGCGACGTCACCCCCAACGAGAAGCGCGACCCCGATTTCTTCGTCATGCCCCGCTACTGGGTCCACGAGACCGAGGTCGACAAGAAGCTTGACGGCAAGTGGGACAAGTCCTGGATGCTCGGCTGGCGCGACATCGCTCGCGCAACTGATGAGCGGACCTTCATCGCAGCGCAGGTCCCGCGCCTCGCCTACAACCACAAGTGGCTCCTCGGGCTCCCAACGGGTGGGAGGCATGGCCTGCAGGCGGCGTGGTCGTCGTTTGCCTTCGACTTTGCAGCTCGCCAGAAGATCGGCGGCACGTCGATGGGCTACTTCATCGTCAATCAGTTGCCTACGCCGACGCCTGGTCAACTAGAGGAGCACCAACGTTGGATCGACGATCGGATTGACCGGCTCAACTCCCAGCGTCTCGGTCCCGAGATCAACGCCCAGCTTCGCGCCGAACTCGACGCCCTGATGTTCCACGTCTACGGGATCTCCCGCGACGACGTCGACTACATCCTCGAGACCTTCCCGATCGTGAAACGTAAGGACATCGCCGCCAACGGCGAGTACCGCACGAAGCGCCTCATCCTGGATGCCTACGATCAACTGGCGGTGTCGAGGTGACTGGCTTCGTGTGTCCGCTGTGTGAGTGCGAAGGCGAGGTCAGCCGAGAGCATGTCCTCCCTGAAGGCCTGGATGACATCTTCGTGGTGGGTGGTCCGTTCACAACGGAGGTCAACGGTGAACCACTGCTGCGCAGGGACGGCGCCGTACGGCGCACGAACGTCACCCGTTACCTGCTTGACGTTTGCGAGGACTGCAATGGGTGGCTCGACAAGCACTTCGAGAAGCCCGGCCAGGGCGCGGTCCGCGCAGTCTTCACGGGGGAGACCATCGAGGCGGAGGAGGTCGACGCCTTCGCCCGTTGGGTAATCAAGACGGTTCTCCTGTTGCTTCATCCGAACACGCGACGGCTGAGCGACGGGTATGAGGCCGTGATCCGCGCACGCCCGCCCTGGGCTGCTGACTTCGCTCGACGGTTGCGGGATACCGGCGACATCCCCGAGGAGATCTCCGTGTGGACACATACGTCGTCGGAAACCGCGCCGGTTCGCGACATCCCTCCTCTCGACATCAATTTGCAGCGGGGCACGGCTCTGGGAGTCAGCTTTGGGGAGCGGGAGACGGGAAACGGTCACCTTCTAGAGCTTGGAATCCCCACCTCAAATGGACGGCGCCTCGGCTTCCACATCGTGTTCCACGACGTGCGGGGCTTGGCCAACCCGTGGGAAGCGCTGGGGTACAGCGTCCAACTATGGCCGACCCCGCCCCAGGTGCTTGATCCGAACTCAATGACTGACCTCGATCCGAACTCGGTCTCATACCTTCGGGACTGGGCGCATGGACGGGCGCTTGGCCCGCCGGAGATGAATGACTGATGACGGTGGAAATCGTGCGGATGTTGCCGTTATACGAAGCGAAGATGATTCATCACTACGACCACCGGTGGGCGACGTACGAGAGTGATGGATCCACGCGGGATGTCACGCTGGCTGAGAAGCAAGATCCCAACTTCGTGGTGCTCCCTCGCTACTGGGTGGGGGAGTCCGTCGTGCGCGATCGACTTGACGAGCGGTGGGACCGCGATTGGCTACTGGGATGGAGACGGATCGCCAGGTCTACGGACGAGCGCACTTTCATTTCGTCGATCGTCCCGGACGCAGCGTTCGGAGACAGCGTCTTCCTCATGCTTCCAGCGGACCAGCCCGAGCTTGGAGCCGCCCTGCAAGCAGTCCTTGCCTCCCTTGCCCTGGACTTTGCGGCGCGGCAAAAGATTGGCGGGACCAACGCGAGCTTCTTCCTCATCGAGCAACTTCCCCTGCCCAGCCCCGAGATGTTGTGCGACCACGCCCCTTTCACCGTCGACACGACTTGGGCCGACTGGATCTCGCCCCGTGCCAGGGCGCTGACGCGCGACTTCGAATCCGACCGAGCCAAGATTCGCTCCGAGCTGGATGCGGCCGTGTTTCACCTCTACGGATTTGGTCGGGACGACGCTGCGTACGTTATGGAGACCTTCCCGATTTTGAAGCGAAAGGACGAGGCCGCGCACGGGGAGTACCGGACGAAGCGGCTGATCTTGGAGACCTACGACGCGATGGCGGAGGCGATCGCGGCGGGGACGCCGTACACCTCGCCTTTCGACGGGGAGTGACCTGATGGTCGGGACGACGTGGAAGCAGGCGGTCGCCGACGAGCTGGCGCGCCTGTATCGACCCGGCCAGGAATTCACGCTCATCGAGTTCTATGCAGGCGCTGAGGAGCGGCTCCAGGCGATGTATCCCGACAACGCCACCGTGCAGGCGACGATCCGGCAGATCCTGCAACGGCACCGCGACGCTGGGCTCCTGACCTTCCACGGCAATGGCCGCTACACCTACAACGGCGCACACCGCCCGTCCTCGCGCGCCGACCAGGCGTTCGGCGGACTAGCGGAGGCGGTCTACCAACTCGCGGCCCGGATCACCGCCGAGACCAAGATCGCTGCGACCGACTACCTCGCTGTTGCGCGCGCGTCCGACCCCGAACAGGCGCTCCGCGAGTTGGTGCTGGGCGGGCACGCAGGAGCGACCTTCCTCGCTCTGAACGCGACCAGACGGCTCGACCTCAGCATGGAGCGACTCACCATCGAGCTCGCCGGCCGTTACGCACTCGGCGCAGATCTCGTATCGGCTGCAGCCGACCGCCTTGCCTACTTCCAGTCGGAGTCTGAGTGATGCTTCGGATAGGGCTGCAAACATCGAGGGAGCGCAAAGGGGAGGCACGATGAGTGACGTTGCAGCTGGCGTCGATCCGGCGGCGGAGGAGCTACGTGCTGTCGGACAGGAATATCG
>NZZG01000045.1 GCA_002698575.1 Pimelobacter sp.
AGGGCCTCCCCGAGAAGCTCGCGGCACGCGTCGCTCGTCACCTCGCAGCCGCCGGCATGCTGGTCGACGAGGACCCCGAGACGGCGTACCAGCACACGCTCGCAGCCCGCGCCCGGGCGCCGCGCCTGGCAGTCGTGCGCGAAGCCACCGGTGAGGCCGCCTACGCGGCCGGTCACTACGCCGAGGCGCTCGCGGAGCTGCGTGCGGCCAAGCGGATGAACGGCGCAACGGCCTACCTGCCCATCATGGCGGACTGCCACCGTGCCCTGGGTCGGCCCGAAGATGCGCTCAAGCTGGCCAAGAGCCCCTCGGTCGCCAACTTCGTGCCCGAGGCCAAGGCGGAGATGACGCTGGTCGAGGCCGGCGCACGGCGCGACCTCGGCCAGCTGGACGCGGCGCTGCGGACCCTCGAGCTGGCACCGCTCAACAACAAGTCGCGCCAGCCCTGGGTGGTGCGACTGCGCTACGCCTACGCGGACGCGCTGGTCGCGGCGGGGCGCGAGAAGGATGCGCTGGCGTGGTTCCACCGCACCCACGCGATCGACTCGATGGAGCTGACGGACTCGGCGGCCCGCGCGGAGGACCTCGAGCGGCGGATCGACCAGGTCTGATCGGCTCGCGTCGTCACCGGGAGAGCACCCTGACGATGGCGCCGGCCCCGGTGGGGAAGGTCCCCGCCTGGAGTCCCTCACGGAAGCCCAGTCGTACCGGGTCCACCACCGCGATCGCGGGTTCGGGGCTGACCACCTTGAGCACGATGGAGTCGGAGGCGTCGAAGCTCTGTCCTTCCGGGTTCACCAGGTCGGCACAGAACGCCGTCGGGTCCGTCGTGGCCTCCAGGCGCCCGTCACGGCACAGCAGAGGAGTGACGCTGACATCGGTGTTGCTGGTCGTGTGCACCTTCACCCCCGACAGGTTCAGGGTGCGTCCTTCGAGCCCGTTGGCGACGCCGACGTAGACCGGCTCGCCCACGGGAGTGCTCGCCGCGACCGTGCGGTCCTCCGTCGGCAGCGGGGTCGGGTGCTGGGCGTACCAGACGATCAGGCCCACGGCACCCAGCACCGCGATCAGGACACTGACGATGCCCCAGCCGCGGCGGCGCCGTACGGCGAGGTCGGTGGTCGGTTGCGACATGTGCGCAGGGTAGACCCGGTGGCCGGTGTTGCATGGGAGACTCCAGCGCATGACAGATGTGAAACGTCCCGCTCTCGAAGGCACGGTGGCCGTGCGAGAGGGACGGAGGCTGAGCTTCGCCGAGTACGGCTCCCCGAGGGGCGATGCCCTGCTGTGGATGCACGGCACACCGGGAGCTCGTCGCCAGATCCCGTTCGAGGCGCGCCAGCACGCGGAGAGGCAGGGGTTGCGCATCATCGGGGTCGATCGGCCGGGCATCGGATCGTCCACTCCGCACCTGTATCCCGACGTGCTGGACTGGACGGCTGACCTGGAGCTCTTGCTCGATGCGCTGGCCGTCGAGGACGTGCGCATGATCGGTCTGTCCGGCGGCGGGCCGTACGCCCTCGCGGCCGGCGCGGGCCTGCCCGATCGGGTGCGGGCGGTCGGGATCCTGGGCGGAGTGGCGCCCACCCGAGGGCCGGACGCGGCCCCCGGCGGCATCATCCAGCTCGCCGTGCGACTGGCTCCGGCGATCGAGGCAGTCCGGGTCCCCCTGGGGGTCGGACTCACCGGGGCGATCCGCCTGGTGAGGCCGTTGGCCGGCCCCGGTCTCGACCTGTACGCCGCGGTGCAGCCGGCCGGGGACAAGAACCTCTTGGGTCGGCCGGAGTTCAAGGCCATGTTCCTCGACGACCTGCTCAACGGTTCGCGTTTCCAGACCTCCGCGCCGTTGAACGACCTGGTGCTCTTCACGCGCGAGTGGGGGTTCTCACCGGCCGACGTCGCAGCCCCTGTCGTGTGGTGGCACGGCGACGCCGACCACATCGTGCCCCTCGGCCACGGCGAGCACATGGTCGAGCGGCTCCCCGATGCCGAGCTCCGCGTGATCGACGGGGAGTCGCACCTCGGCGGACTGGGGATCGCCGAGGAGGTCATCGACACCCTGATGGAGCTGTCGCGGGCCGGGACTGGTGCGCGGGCGCCTCATGCGTCACAATGAAGTCCTAACTACACACGTGTCACCCGATCACCTTGGATCGCTTTCATCGTCATGTCGAGCCCGCTGGGGAAGGCGTAGCTCGCGCCGCAGATGAAGGAGACCGATGTGACGACCCGCACCAGCAACCGGAGCGCGACCCGGGGCGTCCTGTACGTCCACTCAGCGCCGTCGGCACTGTGCCCACACATCGAGTGGGCCGTCGGCGGCGTCCTCGGCGTGCCCGTGAACCCCGAGTGGACCCCCCAGCCCGCGCAGTCGGGCAGCTACCGATCGGAAGTGTCGTGGACCGGCGAGGCCGGCTCTGCCGCCGCCATCGCCTCCGCGCTGCGGGGATGGAGCCACCTGCGCTTCGAGATCACCGAGGAGCCCACCGCCGTCACGGAGGGCGCACGGTTCTCGTTCACCCCGGACCTCGGCGTCTTCCACGCCGTCATCGGCCTGCACGGCGACATCATGATCCCCGAGGATCGGCTCAAGGCATCGGTCGTCAAGGCCGCCCTGGGCGAGGTCGCCCTGGTGACCGAGATCGACAAGCTCCTGGGCAAGCCGTGGGACGACGAGCTCGAGACCTTCCGGCACGCCGGTGACGGTGCGCCGGTGCGGTGGTTGCACCAGGTGGTGTGAGGCCGCTCAGCGTCGCTTGAAGCGGAAGGACGACGGCTTCACGAACCCGTCGATCACGTCGCGGTCGCGGTTGTAGGTGATCTTCATCTTGATCCGGTGCTTGCCGTAGGAGGTCGAGGGCCGGCACACCGTGACCTTCTGCTTGCCGCGGTCGGGGTTGGCCTTGGTGTCCAGCACGGCCGAGGCCAGTCCGGTGCCGTCGGGGCTGATGAAGAAGATCTCCGCCGACCACTGGTCGGTGGGGGCGGTGATCTTGTAGCGGTAGGTGTAGTCGTGGCAGCCACGCTTGAGCACGTGGTTCTTCGACACGACCTTGCCCCACGGCTTGAAGTCGCGGGCCGCCTCCGAGCTCGAGGGCGAGGCCACGACGAGCAGGCTCGCCACGAGAGCGGTGGTCCCGGCGCGGGCGATCGTCGTGCGCAGCATGCGTCCTCCCAGAGTGTGACGTTCGTCAACCGTACCAACGCGCGGAGGTCGTCGTGGTTACGGTCACACCCGGCCGGCGCGCGGGAGCACCGGAGCCCGCCTCAGAGCGGGATGTTGCCGTGCTGCCCGCGCTGCACCCCGTCGCGCTGCACGGCGTCGTGCATCGCCACCGCGATCGCGGATCGGGTCCGGTCCGGGGCGACGACCTCGTCGACGACCCCGATCTCCACCGCCTTGTCGACCCCGCCGGCGATCCGCTCGTGCTCGGCGGCCAGCTCGGCCTCGACCTGCGGGCGGATGTCGGGGGAGACCTCGGCGAGGCGTCGTCGGTGCAGGATGCGTACGGCGGCCACCGCGCCCATCACCGCGACCTCGGCGCCCGGCCACGCGAGGACGCGGGTGGCGCCGAGCGACCGTGAGTTCATCGCGATGTAGGCCCCGCCGTACGTCTTGCGGGTGATGAGGGTGACGCGAGGGACCACGCACTCGCCGAAGGCGTGCAGCAGCTTGGCGCCACGCCGCACGACACCGTCCCACTCCTGGCCGACGCCCGGCAGGTAGCCGGGCACGTCGACGACCACGATCAGCGGCACCCCGAAGGCGTCGCACATCCGCACGAAGCGGGACGCCTTCTCCGCGGAGGCGGAGTCGAGGCACCCGCCGAGACGCAGGGGGTTGTTGGCCACGACGCCGACCGTGCGGCCACCGAAGCGACCCAGGGCGGTGACGATGTTGGGGGCCCAGCGGGCGTGCAGCTCCTGGGCGGTGTCCCCGTCGAGGATCTGCTCGACGAGCGGGTGGACGTCGTAGGCGCGCTTCTTCGACTCCGGCAGCGCCGTGGCGAGGTCCCGGTCCTCGACACGGTCGACCACGAGGCTGCCCTGGGACCCGAGCAGGGCCGCCACGGAGCCGGCCCGGTCGAGCGCCTCGCGCTCGCTCTCGGTGACGATGTGGACGACGCCCGATCGGCGTCCGTGGGGCTCGGGACCACCGAGGCGCAGCATGTCGACGCTCTCGCCGGTGACCGAGCGCACGACATCCGGGCCGGTGACGAAGATGCGTCCCTCCGGGCCGAGGATCACCACGTCGGTCAGGGCCGGCCCGTAGGCGGCACCGCCGGCGGCAGGACCGAGCACGACGGAGATCTGCGGGATGGCGCCCGAGGCCTGGGTCATGATCTGGAAGATCCTGCCCACCGCGTGCAGGGACAGCACGCCCTCGGCGAGCCGGGCGCCTCCGGAGTGCCAGAGCCCGATGATCGGCACCCGGTCGGTCAGGGCTCGGTGGTAGGCGTCGACGACGACCTGGCAGCCCTGGTCACCCATCGCCCCACCCATCACGGTGGCGTCCGAGCAGAAGGCGACCACCCGGGTGCCCTGGACCGAACCCACGGCCGCGAGCATGCCGGAGTCGTCGTCGGGCGTGATCAGCTCGAAGGTGCCGTCGTCGAGCAGGGCCTCGAGCCGGGTGACCGGGTTGCGGGGGTCCTCGGCGCGCGAAGGCTTGGTCGCGACAGTGCGCTGGGTCATCGGTCAGGCGCTCGCGAACACGACGGCGACGTTGGCGCCACCGAAGCCGAAGGAGTTGTTCAGTGCGGCGATGTCGCCCTCCGGGAGGTCGCGTGGCGTGGTGGCGATGTCCAGCTCGACGGCGGGATCGAGGTTGTCGAGGTTGATGGTCGGCGGTGCCAGCCGGTGGTGCAGGGCCAGCACGGTGGCGACCGCCTCGAGGGCGCCGGCGCCACCGAGGAGGTGCCCGGTCATCGACTTGGTGCTGGTCACCACGACCTGGTCGACGTGCGAGCCGAGGGTGGCGTGCAGCATCAGGCCCTCGGCGATGTCGCCCTGCGGGGTCGAGGTCGCATGCGCGTTGACGTGCACGATCGATGTCGGGTCGATGCCCGACTCGAGCAGGGCGCGCTTGATCGCCCGCGATCCGCCGCGTCCGGCGGGGTCGGGCTGGGCGATGTCGTGGGCGTCGGCGGTGATGCCGGCTCCACAGACCTCCGCGTAGATCCGGGCCCCCCGCGCGATGGCGTGCGCCTCGGACTCGAGCACGAGCACCCCGGCGCCCTCGCCCAGCACGAAGCCGTCGCGGCCGGTGTCCCACGGCCGACTCACCGTCGTGGGGTCGGCATCGTTCTTCGACAGCGCCATCATGTTGGCGAAGGCTGCCATCGGCAGCGGGTGGATGGCGGCCTCGGTGCCCCCGGCGACGACGACGTCGGCGCGTCCCAGGCGGATCTGGTCGATCGCCATGGCGATCGCCTCGTTGCCGGACGCACAGGCCGAGACCGGGGTGTTGACGGCAGCACGGGCTCCGACGTACAGGCTGATGTTGGCGGCAGGGCCGTTGGGCATCAGCATCGGCACGGCCAGGGGAGAGACCCGTCGGGGCCCCTTCTCCCTGAGGGTGTCGTAGTTGCTCAGCAGCGTCGTGACGCCGCCGATGCCGGAAGCCATCGCGACACCCACGCGGTCGCCGTCGAGGTCGCCGTCGGCCTGGACGGTGACGAGACCGGAGTCGGCCCAGGCCTCCATGGCCGCCACCATGGCGAGCTGCGAGCTGCGGTCGAGACGTCGAGCCTTGACCCTCTCGAGGACGTCGGTGGGGTCGACGAGGGCCGGAGCGCCGATCTTCACGGCCATCTCCTCTGCCCAGGGCTGGGTCAGGCGACGTACGCCGGACCGCCCGGCGACCAGCGCCTCCCAGGTGCTGGGGGCGTCACCACCGACCGGACTGGTGGTCCCGAGACCCGTGACGACGACCCGGGTGCGGGCGTCGGTGGCGCTCAAGAGCCGGCGCGCTCGATGTAGGCCACGGCGTCGCCGACGGTCTTGAGGTTCTTGACCTCGTCGTCGGGGATGGTGACGCCGAACTTCTCCTCGGCGGCGACGACGACCTCGACCATGGACAGCGAGTCGACGTCCAGGTCGTCGACGAACGACTTGTCGAGCTGGACGTCGTCGGGCTCGATGCCGGCGACCTCGTTGACGATGTCGGCGAGGTCGGCGCGGATCTCTTCGGTGGTGGCCATGAGGCGTTCCTTTCGTAGGTGCTGCTGGGTGGGATCCGGGGGTGGGTCAGGGGATGACGACGACCTGGGCCGCGTAGGCCAGTCCGGCGCCGAAGGCGATGAGCAGCGCCAGGTCGCCGGAGACGGCATCGCCGTCCGCCACCAAGCGGTGCAGGGCCAGGGGGACCGATGCCGCGGAGGTGTTGCCCTGCACGGCGATGTCGCGGGCGATCTTGACCGACGCGGGGAGCTTCATCGCGCGTGCCATCGCGTCGGTGATCCGCATGTTGGCCTGGTGCGGGACGAAGCAGTCGAGGTCATCGACGCCGATGCCGGCGCGGTCGAGGGCCTCGAGGCCGACCTTGGCCATCGAGAAGGACGCCCAGCGGAAGACCGCGCTGCCCTGCATCGTGATGAAGTGGCCACCGGGCTGCTCGGCGGACAGGACGTCCTGCCAGTCCTCGCGCTGCCGGATGTAGTCGAAGTGCTCACCGTCGGAGCCCCACACCACAGGGCCGATGCCGGAGGTCTCGCTCGGCCCGATCACCACGGCGCCGGCGCCGTCGGCGAAGATGAAGGCGGTGCCGCGATCCTCGAGGTCGAGCAGGTCGGTGAGGCGCTCGACACCGACGACGAGGGCGTAGGTGGCGCTGCCCGCGCGCACCATGTCGGCGGCCAGCGTCACGCCGTGGCAGAAGCCCGCGCAGGCGGCGGAGACGTCGAAGGCCACGGGCTGGTCGCAACCGAGCTCGGTGGCCACGGCCGGGGCGACCGCCGGCAGCTGCATCAGGTGGCTGATCGTGGCCACGATCACGGCGTCGACCTGACGGGCCTCGATGCCGGCGGCGTCCAACGCCTCCTGGCAGGCACGCACGCTCATCAGCTGCACCGTCTCCTCCGGCGTCGCGAAGCGACGCTCCCGGATGCCCGAGCGCTGCTGGATCCACTCGTCGGAGGAGTCGATGGCCTCGACGAGGTCGGCGTTGGGGACCACCTGCGAGCCGCGGTAGGCGCCGATGCCCAGGATGCTCGCGGGGCTGCCGGCGCGTCCCTCGGCCAGGCGGGTCACTCGGAGCCCAGGGGGTGCAGGCGCAGCAGCGGTTGACCGGGCGCGACGGGGTCGCCGTCCTCGACGAGCCACTCCATCACCTGACCCCCGTGCGCCGCGGTGACGGGGATCCGCTCTCGCAGGCTGCTGACGCCGCCGATCTCGACCCCGGCGCGGAGCACGTCGCTGGAGGCGGCCTCGGTGTCGATGTGGAAGGTGCCCTTGACGGGGGAGACCACCATCCGCCAGGTCGGGGTCACGTCGATCAGGGACCCCTCACCGTGGCGGGCGGCGAAGTCCCGGGCGTCGTCGAGCTGGTCGGGGGTCTTGAGGGCGAAGGTCTCGACGCCCTTGAGGGCACGCTTGGCGATGCCGGTGAGGGTGCCGGCCGGTGGCATCTCCAGGATCCCGGTGACTCCCAGGTCGGCCATCGTGTCCAGGCAGAGGTCCCAGCGGACGGGGTGCGAGATCTGGCCGACGATCCGCTTGAGGACCTCACGGCCGTCGTGGACGACCTGTCCGTCGCTGTTGGAGATGAAGGGGATGCGGGGGTCGTGCGTCGAGACCGACATTGCCAGCCTGGCGACGTGCCCGACGGCGGGGGCCATGTGCTCGGTGTGGAACGCCCCGGCCACCGGCAGGGGGATGAGCCGGGCCTTGGTCGGTGGGTCGGCGGCCAGGGCGGCGAGCTGCTCGGTCGTGCCGGCGGCCACCACCTGCCCCGGGCCGTTGTCGTTCGCCGCGACGAGACCGTGGCGCGCCAGGGTGGCCAGCACGTCGTCGCGATCGCCGCCCAGCACCGCGGTCATGCCCGTCGGGGTGGCGGCGGACGCATCGGCCATCGCGTTGCCGCGCTCGCGCACCAGCACCATCGCCTGCTCCGCGGTGATGGCTCGCGCGCCGACGGCCGCTGCCAGCTCGCCGACGCTGTGCCCCGCGACGGCACCGACCTGGCTGAAGCCGTCGGTCGGGTGGGGGAAGAGCTCCAGCGTCGCGACGAGGCACGTGGCCAGCAGCAGTGGCTGTGCGATCCGCGTGTCGCGGATCGTCTCGGCGTCCGAGACCGTGCCGTAGTGGGCCAGGTCGAGGCCGGCGACGGTCGAGAGCCAGTGCATCCGCGAGGCGAAGACGTCGTCCTCCAGCCAGGGCGCGAGGAAGCCGGGAGTCTGGGCTCCCTGACCGGGAGCGACGATGACGAGCACGAGGCCAACTGTGCCCGGAAGCATCCGAGGGATCCCGTCCGGCGGCCACGAAAGATCGTGGCGAAACTTTGTAGGGTTCCTACAACGTCGGGGCGTCCTCGGGCACACGGCCCGACTGCCGGCCCAGGACCAGTGAGATCTGCAGCGTGAACGCGTCGCGTGGCTGGTTGGGCGTCAGGCCGGTGAGGTCGGCGACCTGACGCAGCCGGTAGCGCACCGTGTTGGGGTGCACGAAGAGTGCGCGAGCCGCGCCCTCGATGGAGGCGCCGCAGTCGAGGTAGGCCGCCACGGACTCGGCCAGTGCGCTGCGGGCCGCCACCAGGGGGAGGTACACCTCGTCGACCAGGTGCCGGCGGGCATGTCCGTCGCCGGCCAGGGCACGCTCGGCGAGCAGCTCGGAGGAGAGCACCGGGCGGGGGGCGCCGGGCCAGCCGCTCGAGGCTCGGTGGGCCGCCAGGGCGGACCGCGCGGAGATGTGCGCGGACCCGAGGTCGTCGGAGACCGGACCGACGACGACGGCGCCGGCCCCGAACAGGTCGGCGATCGTCGAGCCCGCCGCGCGCGGTTGCTCGACTGCCCCGAGCAGCACGACCAGGCGCTCGCCCTGGGTCGCGCAGAGGGCATCCATGCCCGCGGCGCGGGCCTGTCGCCGTACGGCGTCGAAGAGGTCGCTGTCGGTCCGACGCTCCGGCAGGGTGCCGAGCACGACCGCGACCTGACCGCGCGCGCCCCAGCCCAGCGCGCTGGCACGCGACAGCATGGTCTCGTCGGTCTCGGCGCGCAGCACCGAGTCGACGACGAGCGCCTCGAGACGGGCGTCCCAGGCTCCCCGCTGCTCCGCGGCGCGGGCGTAGACCTCCGCGGTGGCGAAGGCGATGTCGCGGGCGTAGCGCAGCACCGCGGCGTGCACGTCGTCGAGGTCCTCGGGGTGCACGATCGAGTCGACGCGACGCTCGACGACCTCGATCGACAGACGCACCAGGTCGACGGTCTGCTGGAGGCTGATGGTGCCGGTCAGGGCTCGGGGCGCGGCGCCGAAGACCGAGCCCGCCACCTCGAACGACCGGTTCGCGTCGGCCAGGTCCGCCGGGTCGTCGCGGTACCAGTCGACGAAGTCACGGATGCCGGCCTGGACGATCTGGCCGACCCACGAGCGCTCCTCCGCACTCAGGTCGCGGAACCACGACAGGTCCTGCTCCATGTGGCTCGTGGCGGCCGTGCTGAGCCTGCCCGTCGCCCTGACCAGCGCCGAGGCGGCCCGTGAGCGCGCTCGGGCCTCGGACGTGCGGGGGGTGCGAGCGGCCACCCGGGCAGGCTACTGCGGTCCCGGACGGTGGCGGCACGGCGCCACCTCCGATCGGACGGTACGGGACCACCCGGTCGGGGGAGGGCTGAGGGCGTCGCGTGTGACGTTCGCGTGAACACCTGTCCGGAGCGACACGATGTCTGGTTGAATCCTGAACCTGCCGATGGGGGAGGCCCGCGATGAGCCAGGACCAGCACGAGGTCCAGTACGTCACGATCCACGGTCACCGACGTGCCTACGTCAAGGCCGGATCGGGGCCGGCGCTGCTGCTGCTGCACGGACTGGCCTGCGACCACACGACGTGGGAACCGGTGGTGGAGGCGCTGTCGCGGCGCTACACCGTGATCGCGCCCGACATGCTCGGGCACGGCCTGTCGGACAAGCCGCGCGCGGACTACAGCGTGGGCGGCTACGCCAACGGGATGCGTGACCTGCTGACGGTGCTCGGCATCGACAAGGTGACCGTGATCGGGCACAGCTTCGGGGGCGGCGTGGCGATGCAGTTCGCCTACCAGTTCCCCGAGCGGACCGAGCGGATGATGCTGGTCTCCTCCGGGGGCCTCGGGCCCGAGGTGACCCCGGCCATCCGAGCGATCACCACGCCCGGCTTCCACCAGGCGATGGGGTTGCTGACCCTGCCGGGCATCCGGCACGCCGGCGTGGTGGGTCTCAAGACCTTGTCGATGACCGGCCTCAGGGCGACCCACGACCTCGGGGAGGTCGCCGACATCTACGAGTCCTTCAAGGATCCGCAGACCCGCGCGGCGACGCGTCACGTGGTCCGTGCCGTCGTCGACTGGAAGGGACAGATCGTCACGATGGCCGATCGCGCCTACCTGACCGACGCGATGCCGATGGCCGTGGTGTGGGGACGCCACGACATGGTCATCCCGGTGCGGCACGCGAGCAACGCCGCTGCCCTCGCGCCCAAGGCGCGCGTCGAGGTCATCCCCGACGCCGGGCACTTCCCGCACAAGGACCACCCCGAGCGCTTCGTGAAGATCGTCGAGGACTGGGTCCGCAGCACCAAGCCGGCGACCTACAGCAGGGCCAAGTGGCGTGCCCTGCTCAAGGGCGGGCGCGTCGGCCCGATCGGGCCGATGGGCGTGGTGCCCAGCGCGGAGAACGCCACCACGGCCTGAGGGGGCCGAAGCGGCAGCCAGGGCTGCCGCTCGGCTCACCGCCTCAGGCGTCCCCGCCCTCCTGCGCCACGCCGGCCACGGCCGTCGGGTCGTCGATCCGGTACTGCTCGTAGGCCTTGGTGACCACGCCCGGATCGATCTCCCCGGCGTCGGCCAGCGCCCGCAGTGCTCGTACGACGACCGACTGGGCGTCGATGCGGAAGTACCGGCGAGCGGCCGGCCGGGTGTCGGCGAAGCCGAACCCGTCGGCACCCAGGACGCAGTAGTCCCCGGGCACCCAGCGGGCGATCTGCAGGGGCACGGCGGCCATGTAGTCGGAGACCGCGACGAAGGGACCGTCGTGGCCGGAGAGCTTGTCGGCGACGTACGCCGTGCGCTGGGGCTCCTCGGGGTGCAGGAGGTTCCAGTCCTCGGAGGCGACGGCGTCGCGTGCGAGCTCGTTCCACGAGGTGACCGACCACGTGTCGGCGCGCACCCCCCACTCCTCGGCCAGCATCCGCGCCGCGTCCTTGATCCACGGGTACGCGACGCCCGAGGCCATCAGCTGGACCGACGGTCCGTCCCCCTCGCCCGAGGAGACCCGGTGCACGCCGCGCAGGATCCCCTCCACGTCGACGTCGTCGGGCTCGGCCGGCTGCGCGACCGGCTCGTTGTAGACGGTCAGGTAGAAGATGACGTCCTCGGCGTGCTCGCCGTACATCCGCTCGAGGCCGGACTGCATGACGTGGGCGACCTCGTAGGCGAAGGCCGGGTCGTAGTGCACGATCGCCGGGTTGCTCGCCGCCAGGAGCGGCGAGTGACCGTCGGCGTGCTGCAGACCCTCGCCGGTCAGCGTGGTGCGACCGGCCGTGGCCCCGATCAGGAAGCCGCGGGCGAGCTGGTCGGCCATCGCCCAGATCGAGTCGCCGGTGCGCTGGAAGCCGAACATCGAGTAGAAGATGTAGAACGGGATCATGTGCTCGCCGTGGGTCGAGTACGCCGACCCCGCCGCGGTCGCCGAGGCCATCGCCCCGGCCTCGGAGATGCCCTCGTGGAGCATCTGTCCGTCCTTGGCCTCTTTGTAGGACAGCAACAACTTGCGGTCGACCGACTCGTACTTCTGGCCGCCCGGGTTGTAGACCTTCGCACTCGGGAACATCGAGTCCATCCCGAAGGTGCGGTACTCGTCCGGGGCGATCGGCACGATCCGCTGGCCGATCCCGGGGTCCTTCATCCAGTCGCGCAGGAGCCGGACCACCGCCATCGTGGTGGCCATCGACTTGGTGCCGGCGCCCTTCTTGAGCGCCGAGTAGACCTTGTCGCCGGGCAGGACGAGGGGCTTGGCGCGCTGCACCCGCTGGGGGACCGACCCGCCGAGCTGTCGGCGTCGCTCCAGCATGTACTCGATCTCGGGGGCGTCCTTGCCGGGGTGGAAGAAGGGCGCGGTGCCGGTCTCCTCGTAGGAGCGCTCCAGGTCGCGGTCCGAGATCGGCAGGTACAGCCGGTCGCGGAACTTCTTCAGGTCGTCCTGGGTGAGCTTCTTCATCTGGTGGGTCGCGTTCTTGCCCTCCAGGGCGTCGATCGTCCAGCCCTTGACCGTCTTGGCGAGGATCACCGTGGGCTGCCCGACGTGCTTGGCGGCCGCGTCGAAGGCGGCGTAGACCTTGCGGTAGTCGTGGCCGCCGCGGGGGAGCTTCTGGATCTGCGAGTCGCTCATGTGCTCGACCATCGCGCGCAGGCGCGGGTCGGAGCCGAAGAAGTCGTCGCGGACGTAGGCGCCGTCCTCGGTCGAGTAGGTCTGGAAGGCGCCGTCGGTGGTGTTGTTCATCCGATTGACCAGGACGCCGTCGACGTCGCGGGCGAGCAGGGCGTCCCAGCCCTGGCCCCAGACGACCTTGATGACGTTCCAGCCGGCGCCGCGGAAGTTGGCCTCGAGCTCCTGGATGATCTTGCCGTTGCCGGTGACCGGTCCGTCGAGCTGCTGCAGGTTGCAGTTGACGACCCAGGTGAGGTTGTCCAGCTCCTCGCGCGCGGCGACCCGGATCGCGCCGAGCGACTCCGGCTCGGCCATCTCGCCGTCGCCCATGAAGGCCCACACGTGCTGGTCGGCGGTGTTCTTGATGTTGCGGTTGTGCAGGTAGCGGTTGAACCGTGCCTGGTAGATGGAGTTGAGGGCGGTCAGGCCCATCGAGACGGTCGGAAACTCCCAGAAGTCCGGCATCAGCCGGGGGTGGGGGTACGACGGCAGGCCCTCGCCCCGCCCGTGCTGGACCTCCTGGCGGAACCGGTAGAGTTGCTGCTCCTCGAGGCGGCCCTCGAGGAAGGCGCGGGCGTAGATGCCCGGGGAGCCGTGTCCCTGGATGTAGATCTGGTCGCCGCCGCCGGCGCCGTTCTCCGGCGCCGCGTCCTTGCCGCGGAAGAAGTGGTTGAAGCCGACCTCGTAGAGGCTGGCCGAGGACTGGTAGGTCGCGATGTGGCCACCGACCTCCAGGCCCTTGCGGTTGGCGCTGGAGACCATGACCGCGGCGTTCCACCGGATGAACGCGCGGATGCGCTGCTCGACCTCGTAGTCGCCGGGGAACCAGGGTTCGCGCTCGGGGGGGATCGTGTTGATGTAGTCGGTGCTCCGCAGCGCGGGCACACCGACCTGCATCTCGCGGGCGCGCTCGAGGAGTCGCAGCATGACGTAGCGGGCGCGTTCGCGTCCGCGTTCGTCGACGAGCGAGTCGAAGGAGTCAAGCCAGTCGGTCGTCTCGTCCGGGTCGATGTCCGGAAGCTGGGTCGGCAAGCCCTCGTGGATGACTGAGGGGCGCGAGCCTGAACGAGTGCCTGAAGTAGGGGTGGTTTCTTCGGTCACCCGTTCATCGTTGCACGCTCGAGACCACCGTGAAATTTACCCGCGGGTAGCCGGTTGCCGCCCCTGAAGGAACCGCGAGGTGTTGCGTCCGCTGCCGAACTCCGGTGGACTACTCCCACCTTCGTCGTCCGGTGAGCGGTCGACGACCCACGTCTGGAGGATCACGTTGAGTTCGACCGCGGGTGGCGGGTCCACCCAGACCAGTGCCGCTGACCGGCTGGGCCTCAAGCCCGGAATGGTCATCCAGGAGCTCGGCTGGGACAACGACACCGATGACGAGCTCCGTGTCTCCATCGAGGACTGCATCGACGCCGACATGGTGGACGGCGACTACGGCAACGTGGTCGACGCCGTGCTGCTGTGGTGGCGCAACGACGACGGCGATCTCGTCGACGGGCTGGTCGACTCGCTGACCGACCTCGTGGGAGGCGGCGACATCTGGTTGCTGACCCCCAAGATCGGCCGGCCCAACGCCGTCGACGCCGCCGACATCTCCGAGGCCGCGCCGATCGCGGGCCTCTCCCAGACGACCACGGTGACGGTCAGCAAGGATTGGGCGGCCACCAGGCTCGTGGCCCCGAAGACCGTCACCTGAGGCCGGCCCCGCGTCGTCTAGGCTGCGGCCGTGCTCTCCACGTTGAAGACGCGCGTCACTGCTGCAGGGACGTCCGCGAAGGTCCTGGCCGGGGCGGGAGTCATCCGGCCCTACTCACCCCTCACCCTGGCTCGCCTGGGCCGCACGGTGCTGCAGTGGGGCACCGGTCCCGCCGGAGGATTCACGTCCCTTGCGGTCCGCTCGCCCCACGGCATCGGTCTGGTCGACGAGATCGGCCAGCTCACCTTCGGCGAGATGCACGCCCGCTCCAACTCGCTCGCCCACGCCCTGCGCGGACTCGGGGTCGGTGAGGGCGACGCGGTCGCGATCATGTGCCGCAACCACCGTGGCTTCGTCGACGCGAGCATCGCCGCTGCCAAGCTCGGCGCCGACTCGCTCTACCTCAACACCGCCTTCGCGGGCCCGCAGCTGGTCGAGGTGCTGGGCCGCGACACGCCCACGGTGCTGATCTACGACGAGGAGTTCTCCGAGCTCGTCGGCGAGGCCGACGTCGAGGTCAAGATCGTCGCGTGGACCGACGGCGAGTCGGCGCGGAGCGGTTCCGGGCGTGACGTGCCGACGCTGGAAGAGCTGATCGAGTCCCGCGACCCGCTCGACCTCGCGCCCCCCACCCGGCACGGCCGCACCGTGATCCTGACGTCCGGCACGACGGGCACGCCCAAGGGCGCGCCGCGCAGCGAGGCCGGGATCGATGCTGCCGTCTCGCTGCTCGGCAGCATCCCGATGAAGTACGGGTGGCGCACCCACATCGCCGCGCCGCTGTTCCACAC
>NZZG01000046.1 GCA_002698575.1 Pimelobacter sp.
ACGGCCGCAGGCCGCCGCGCAGCGGTCGAGCGCAGCGAGATCCTTGACGGCGAGACCCGGTCGACTACGCGCGCGGGCGCCCCACCGACCCCGAAGAACAGCCCACCCACGAGGAGCGGGCGCCACACCCACCCCAAAGAGGGCGTCGACCACGCGCGCGGGCGCCTACGCCGTCAATCGGTGCCTTCGGGCTGAGCGCGCGAAAAAGCACGAAGGGCGTCGACTCCCCGAGGGGAGCGACGCCCGAACGCGGCAGACCGTGCTGGCGTGGGGCCAGAGGTCAGAGCGACGCGGCGGTCCTCGAGATGGCCGACTTGCGGTTGGCGGCCTGGTTCTTGTGGATGACGCCCTTCGAGGCGGCCTTGTCGAGCATCTTGTTGGCCTCGCGGCCCAGGGCGACGGCCTCGTCCTTGTTGCCGGCGTCCGCGGCCTCGCGGAACTTGCGCACAGCGCTCTTCAGGCCGGTCTTGACGGCCTTGTTGCGCTCGTGGCGCTTCTCGTTCTGCTTGTTGCGCTTGATCTGGCTCTTGATGTTCGCCACGGGGTGGTTCGCCTCACTGCTGGATGGTCTGCGGTCGCTGGTGCTGGTGCTTCGAGCTCAAGGTGCGGTCGGCGCAAGGCTGCGGTGATCACAGGGGCCGGACACGCGACGGGCAAATCTAGCAGCGGGCCAGGTCTGCACCCAAATCAATCAAGGATCGGGCCATCAGCGATCCGGCTCGGGCGGCCAGCCGCGCCGCTCGCACAACCACTCCCACAGCACCTCGCCCTGCCAGAGCTGGTGGTCGCGGATGTGGGGGGAGGAGGACGGCACCGGGTCGTCGGAGTGGGTCAGGAAGTAGCCGGTGAGGAGGGCGAGCACGATGTCGACGGCCTCGGGGTCGACGTCGGCGAAGGTCGGGTGGGTGGCCAGCACGGCCTCGACGTCCAGGCCGTCACCGCGAGGCCCGATGAGCAGCATCAGGGAGTCGAGCCAGGCAGCGCCCCGCACCGGCCAGTTCCAGTCGCACAGCAGCACCCGGCCGTCGCGGGCGAGCAGGAGGTTGTCGTCGCGGACGTCGCCGTGCACCAGCGTCGAGCCGCCGACGACCTCCGCGTAGCGCCGGGCCAACGCGGCCGCCTCGCGGCCGTGCGGCAGGTCGAAGGTGGCCAGGGTGTGCCGCCACGCGGCAGGCCACTCCCGGAAGTCGGTGACGGCGTCGTCGGTCAGCCCCGGCGGCGGGGGAGTCAGGGCCTGCGCGGCCGCGGACAGCATGTCCAGGCAGACGTGCAGGTCCTCCATGGTCCACGGTCGATGCGGTGCCCGGGCCTCGACGTGCTCGAAGCCCAGGACGACCCAGTCGTCGGCGTCGTGCACCCAGGTCAAGCGGGTGGCGGGCGCCTCGGGTGGCAGCGCCAGCGCCTTGCGGCCTTCCTCCCGGTAGGCGGTCGCGAAGGAGCGCTGCGCCTTGACCGACGCGGCCTTGACGAAGTGGAGCGAGCCGTCGGAGCACTCGAGCACCGAGGCGAACCCGGGGGTGAAGCCGGAGCGCTTCGACTCGGCCCGGACGACGGGTGCTCCCAGACGGTCCTCGACCAGGGCGCGCACGGCCGGCGGCAGGTGGACCCACTCGAGGCGCTGGGCGGTGCGCCCGCTCGGCACGGCGGGGACGGTCGGCGGGGACACCGTCCCATTGTGGACGAGCGTGCACCGGATCCACGACTCACCCGCCGGGCACCCTGGTACAACCAGGACATGCTCCGTTTCTACGCCCTGGGCTCAGTCCTCATCCTCGGTCTGATCGCCACCCTCGCGGCCACGATGGGAGGCACCGGGCTCTTCGTCCTCCTGGCCGTCGCCGTCCTGCTGATCGCCGTGGGGGCCTACGACCTGCTCCAGAAGCAGCACTCGATCCTGCGCAACTACCCGATCATCGGCCACATGCGCTTCCTGATGGAGGGGATCCGTCCGGAGCTGCAGCAGTACTTCATCGAGCGCAACTTCGACGGCACGCCCTACGACCGCAACACCCGATCCTCGATCTACCAGCGCGCCAAGGGGATCAAGGAGGAGCACCCCTTCGGCACCGAGCGCGACCTGTACGCCGTGGGGTACGAGTACCTGGTCCACTCCACGGCTCCGAAGCCGAAGATGGAGGCGCCGCCGCGGGTCCGCATCGGCGGTCCGGGCTGTACCCAGCCCTACGAGATGTCGCTGTTCAACGTGAGCGCGATGAGCTTCGGGAGCCTCTCGTCGAACGCGATCATCGCGATGAACAAGGGTGCGGCCGCCGGAGGGTTCGCCCACGACACGGGTGAGGGCGCGATCAGCCCGCACCACCGCCACGGCGGGGACCTGATCTGGGAGATCGGCTCGGCGTACTTCGGGTGCCGCACCGACGACGGCGGCTTCGACGAGCAGGAGTTCGCCGAGAAGGCCGCCGACCCGCAGGTCAAGATGGTGCACCTCAAGCTCAGCCAGGGCGCCAAGCCCGGGATCGGGGGCGTGCTGCCCGGAGCCAAGGTGACCAAGGAGATCGCCGCGACGCGCGACGTCGAGGTCGGGCAGACGGTCATCTCGCCGGCGTACCACCAGGTCTTCGCCACCCCCCGCGAGCTCGTCCGCTTCATCGCGCACATGCGCGACCTGGCCGGAGGCAAGCCGACCGGCTTCAAGCTCTGCCTGGGCTCGCGGGTCGAGTTCCTGGCGATCTGCAAGGCGATGCTGGAGGAGGACGTCTACCCCGACTTCATCACCGTCGACGGTGCGGAGGGTGGCACCGGTGCAGCGCCGGTCGAGTACTCCGACCATGTCGGCATGCCGTTGACCGAGGGCCTCACGACGGTGCACCAGGCACTGGTCGGGGTGGGACTGCGCGACCGGATCAAGATCGGTGCCTCCGGGAAGGTCTCGACCGGCGTCGACATCGTGAAGCGGATGATCCAGGGAGCCGACTACACCAACGCGGCGCGGGCGATGATGATGGCGGTCGGCTGCATCCAGGCCCAGACCTGCCACACCAACACCTGTCCGGTCGGGGTCGCGACCCTGGACCCCAAGCGGATGCGGGCCCTGGACGTGCCGGACAAGTCCGCGCGCGTCGCCTCGTACCACCACCAGACGGTCGACCAGGCGATGCAGATCGTGGCGTCCATGGGTCTGAGCTCCTTCGACGACCTGGAGCCCCACATGCTCCGCCGCCGGATCACCCACGGCCGGATCGTGTCGTACGCCGATCTCGTCGAGCCGATGGAGACCGGTCAGCTGCTCACCGGATCGGCCGGGTCGTGGGCCGACGACTGGAGGCGCGCCGACCCGGACACGTTCACCCCGTGAGCCGGCGACGACCCCCGCGGTAACCCCCTGCGGGTGGTGCCGGTCCTCCGAGCGGGTGGCACCGTGGCGGACATGACGACTGTCGCGGAGCTGCTGATCGAGTCCCTCGCCGAGCACGGCGTCCGGCAGGTCTGGGGCGTGGTCGGCGATGCCTTGAACCCCGTCACCGACGCCATCCGACGCGAGGACCGGGTCGAGTGGGTCGGGGTGCGCCACGAGGAGGCCGCCGCGTTCGCCGCGTCGGCCCAGTCCCAGTTGACCGACGACCTCGCCGTCTGCATGGGCACGGTGGGCCCCGGTGCGATCCACCTGCTCAACGGCCTGTACGACGCCAAGAAGTCCCACACGCCGGTGCTGGCCATCTGCGGGCAGGTGCCGCGCGAGGAGATGGGCTCGGACTTCTTCCAGGAGGTCGACAACGACGTCCTCTTCGCGGACGTGTCGGTGTTCTGCCAGACCGTGAGCAGCATCGAGCAGCTGCCCACTCTGATCGAGCAGGCGGCCAACACGGCCCTGGCCGAGCGCGGGGTCGCGGTGCTGACGCTGCCCGGGGACGTGGGTGGGCTGGACCTGCCGCACGGGACGCCCGTGCCGCGCTTCCTCTCGGGCCGCGCGACGCCCTCGCCCGACCCCGAGTCGGTACGCGCCGCAGCCCAGGCGATCAACGCTGCCGACTCCGTGACCCTGTTGGTCGGCCAGGGCGCGCGGCACGCCCGAGCCGAGGTGCTCCGGCTCGCCGAGCGGCTGCAGGCGCCGATGGTGCTGACCCTGAAGGCCAAGCAGGGCTTCGACGACGACAACCCGTACGAGATCGGCCAGTCCGGGCTGATCGGCAACCCGTCCACGGCCCTGGCCTTCGCATCCTGCGACGTGCTGGTGCTGGTGGGCACCGACTTCCCGTACCCGGAGTTCCTCCCCGAGGGCAAGACCGTGGTCCAGCTCGACCTGCGCGGCGCGCACGTCGGGCGCCGTACGCCGGTCGACCACGCCGTCGTCGGCGACTCGCAGCTGGCGCTGGGCGCACTGCTGCCGCTGCTGGAGGCCAAGGACGACTCCGCCCACCTCGACCACGCCCGCAAGGCCTACGACCTCTGGCGCCGGGGGCAGTCCCACTTCACCGACCCCGCCTACGATCACAAGCGGGTCGGTCTGCTGCGGCGCAAGGTCGACAACCCCGACGCCCTGATCCGACCCGAGCTCCTGGCCGCCGCCGTCGAGCGGCACGCCGACTCCGACGCGGTCTTCACCACCGACACCGGCATGTCCACGGTGTGGTTGAGCCGCTTCGTCCGGATGACGGGGGAGCGCCGGCTGCTCGGCTCCTACAACCTCGGCTCGATGGCCAACGCGATGCCGATGGCGCTCGGCGCCCAGGCGCTCGACCGCGACCGCCAGGTGATCGCGTTCTGCGGCGACGGTGGCCTCTCCATGCTGATGGGCGACCTGATCACCGCGGTCTCGGCGAACCTGCCGGTCAAGCTGATCGTCTTCGACAACGGTCGTCTGGGCATGGTCAAGCTCGAGATGGAGCAGGTCGGGCTACCGGAGTTCGGCACGGTGCTGCACAACCCCGACTTCGCGAAGGTCGCCGAGGCGATCGGGCTGCACGGGATCCGGGTCAGCGACCCGAACGACGTCGATGCCGCGGTCGCCGAGGCGCTGGGTCACCCGGGTCCGGTGCTCCTCGACGTCCTGACGAACCCGGACGAGATCGCGCTGCCACCCACACCGACGCTCGAGCAGGGCTGGGGCTTCGCGATCGCGAAGATGAAGGAGTTCGCCGTCTCGCCGGAGTAGTCCCGCGCGTTTTCGAAGGTCGCGCCCGAGCGTGGAAGAATCGACGGATCATGCCTGTTCCTGCGCCGAAGCCCGGCTACACCGATCCCGCGATCATCCGGAACTTCTGCATCATCGCCCACATCGACCACGGCAAGTCCACCCTGGCCGACCGGATGCTGCAGCTGACCGGCGTCGTCGACGAGCGCGCGGCCCGGGCCCAGTATCTCGACCGGATGGACATCGAGCGTGAGCGCGGCATCACGATCAAGAGCCAGGCGGTGCGGATGCCGTGGACCGTCACCGAGGAGGCGGCGACCGGCCTGGACGCCACCGGGCCGGGCACCTACGTGCTCAACATGATCGACACGCCCGGCCACGTCGACTTCACCTACGAGGTGTCGCGGTCGCTGGAGGCCTGCGAGGCAGCGGTGCTGCTGGTCGATGCCGCCCAGGGGATCGAGGCGCAGACCCTGGCCAATCTCTACCTGGCCATGGGCGCCGACCTGCACATCATCCCGGTGCTCAACAAGATCGACCTCCCCAGCGCGAACCCGGAGAAGTACGCCGCGGAGCTGGCCGGCCTGGTCGGGTGCGAGCCCGAGGACGTGCTCCGGGTCAGCGCCAAGACCGGCCTCGGCGTGGAGGAGCTGCTCAACCACATCGTCAACGAGACGCCGGCGCCCGTGGGCGAGGCCGACAAGCCGGCTCGGGCGCTGATCTTCGACTCCGTCTACGACACCTATCGCGGCGTGATCACCTACGTGCGCGTGGTCGACGGCAAGCTCAACCACCGCGACCGGATCAAGATGATGTCGACGAACGCGACCCACGAGATGCTCGAGGTCGGAGTCATCAGTCCCGAGCAGGTCAGGGCCGGAGAGCTCGGCGTGGGTGAGGTCGGCTACCTGATCACCGGGGTGAAGGACGTGCGTCAGTCGCGCGTCGGGGACACCGTCACCACCCAGCACCACGGCGCCTCCGACCCGCTCGGCGGGTACAAGCACCCCAACCCGATGGTCTACGCCGGGCTCTACCCGATCGACGGGGACCAGTTCGGCGACCTGCGCGAGGCCTTGGAGAAGCTGCAGCTCAACGATGCCGCGCTGACCTACGAGCCGGAGACCTCGGGCGCCCTGGGCTTCGGCTTCCGGATCGGCTTCCTCGGCCTGCTCCACATGGAGATCACCCGTGACCGGCTGGAGCGCGAGTTCGACCTCGACCTGATCTCGACCGCACCCAACGTGGTCTACGAGGTGACCATGGAGGACGGCTCCCAGATCGAGGTGACCAACCCCAGCGAGTTCCCCGAGGGCAAGATCGCCGAGGTGCGCGAGCCGGTCGTGAAGGCCACGATCCTGAGTCCCAGCGACCACATCGGCACGATCATGGAGCTGTGCCAGACCAAGCGCGGGACGCTGCAGGGGATGGACTACCTGTCGGAGGACCGCGTCGAGATGCGCTACGTGCTGCCGATGGGCGAGATCGTCTTCGACTTCTTCGACCAGCTCAAGTCGCGCACCAAGGGCTACGCCTCCCTCGACTACGAACGCTCCGGCGAGCAGGCCGCCGACCTGGTCAAGGTCGACATCCTGCTGCAGGGGGAGCCGGTGGACGCGTTCTCCGCGATCGTGCACAAGGACGCCTCCTACGCCTACGGCGTGATGATGGCCGGCAAGCTCAAGGAGCTCATCCCCCGCCAGCAGTTCGAGGTGCCGATCCAGGCCGCCATCGGTGCCCGCGTCATCGCCCGGGAGAACATCCGCGCCATCCGCAAGGACGTGCTCGCCAAGTGCTACGGCGGTGACATCAGCCGCAAGCGCAAGCTGCTGGAGAAGCAGAAGGAGGGCAAGAAGCGGATGAAGATGGTCGGCCGCGTCGAGGTCCCCCAGGAGGCGTTCGTGGCCGCGCTCGCCACCAGCGGCCCGGCGGGCGACTCGCCCAAGAAGTGAGTCGCTGGCCGCTGCGCCTTCCCGACGGGGTGCTCCAGATGGCCACCCGCGGTCCCGACTGGGCGGCCTACGTCGAGCGGCTGCCGCGGGTGGTCCGCGCGCTCTGCGAGGAGTGGGAGCTCGAGGTCGACGGGGCGTTGCTGCACGGCTTCACCGCCCTGGTGGTGCCGGTGGCCTCGCCGGCGGGACCGGCGATGCTGAAGGTCGGCTTCGACGACGACGAGTCGGAGCACGAGCACCTCGCCCTGCAGCACTGGCACGGCAGGGGTGCGGTGCGCCTGCTGCGCGCCGACCCGGGCCGCTCGGCGATGCTCCTGGAGCGCCTCGAGGCCACCGACCTGAGCGACGTGTGGGACGTCGAGGCGTGCGAGATTGTCGCCGGTCTGTACTCCTGCTTGCACCAGCCCGCCCTGCCGCAGCTGCGCACGCTCACGTCGTACGTCGCCCGGTGGACCGACCGGCTGGCCGGACTGCCACGCAGCGCGCCGCTGCCGCGCCGCCTCGTCGAGCAGGCGGTCTCGCTCGGGCGCGACCTCGCCGGGGACGAGGCCGGCGGTGCGCGGATCATCCACGGCGACCTGCACTACGAGAACGTGCTGGCCACGAGCCGCTCCGACGGGCCAGCCTGGCTGGTGATCGATCCCAAGCCGATGAGCGGGGACCCGCACTACGAGGTGGCGCCGCTGCTGTGGAACCGCTGGGAGGAGCTGGCCGACGGGTTCGGCGGCGTGCGTGAGGGCGTGCGACGCCGCTTCCACGCCGCGATCGACGCGGCCGGGCTCGACGAGCAACGGGCCCGCGACTGGGTCGTCGTCAGGATGCTGCACAACGCGATGTGGGAGCTGGAGGACCGCGCTCACGACGGTGCGGGGCCACCCGACGACGGCTACCTCACGATGTGCGTCACGATCGCCAAGGCCGTCCAGGACTGAAAGACTCCCCGCCATGGCTTCCGTGCGCTCCGTCAACGTGGGACGACCGCGCGAGGCCACCTGGACCACGATCGGGAGGACCTCGATCCTCAAGGAGCAGGTGCGTGGTCCGGTGCAGGTGGGCGAGCTGGGCCTCGCGGGTGACGAGGTCTCGAACCTCAGGCACCACGGCGGGCCCGATAAGGCGGTCTACGCCTTCGCCCGCGAGGACCTCGACCGATGGGACGAGGCCCTGGGCGCCGAGATCGCGGACGGCCAGTTCGGCGAGAACCTCACCACCGTCGGCATCGACGTCAACGAGGCCCGGCTCGGTGAGCGGTGGCGCGTCGGCGGACCGGAGGGCCCGGTTCTGGAGGTGGCGAGCTTCCGGACACCCTGCAACGTGTTCAAGGCGTGGATGGGGCGATCCGGCCTCGACGCGCGGGCCTGGGTCAAGCGATTCGCGGCCGACGCGCGACCGGGCCCCTACCTGCGGGTCGTGGTGACGGGCGTCCTGCGCGCCGGCGACGAGATCGAGGTCGTCGCCCCCGGCGGCGACGTGAGCGTCTCGGAGGCCTTCCGTGCCGCTCACCGACTGTGAGGAACGCCACGGCGGCCGTGAATATTTCGCTAGGATCTGCGTCCAGCATGGGGATGCCTACCAACCAGTAGCCGGCGTGATCTAGGTTACGTCGCACGTACAGTGATCGATCCGATCTCGCCCGAGCCAGGAGCACCATGCCCGTCAATCACGACACGTCCTTCGTCGACAACCTCCCGCAGAACATCGCGGTCCTGTTCCTCGACCGGGTGGCGACCTCGCCCGGTGCCGAGGCGTTCCGCTTCCCGCGGGGCGAGTCCTGGGAGTCGCTGACCTGGCAGGAGGCCGGCGACCTGGTGTCGCGGCTGGCCGCCGGTCTGCTCTCGCTCGGCCTGAAGACCGAGCAGCGCGTCGGCATCGCCTCGAGCACCCGCTACGAGTGGATCATCGCCGACCTGGCGGTGATGTGTGCCGCGGGCGCGACGACCACCGTCTATCCGAGCACCAACGCCGAGGACACGGCGTACATCCTCGGCGACTCGGAGTGCCAGTTCGTCTTCGCCGAGGACGACGAGCAACTCGCCAAGCTGGTCGAGCGGGAGTCCGAGCTCGGCGCCCTGCAGAAGATCATCACCTTCGACGGTGCTGCCGACGGCGACAAGGTGATCTCGATGGACGCCCTCGCCGAGCTGGGTGACGCCTACCTGGCCGAGCACCCCGAGGTCATCCGCACCACGGCCGACTCGATCGCCCCCGACCAGCTCGCCACTCTGATCTACACCTCCGGCACGACCGGTCGACCCAAGGGCGTGCGGCTGCAGCACAAGGCATGGGTCTACGAGGGTGCCGCGATCCAGGTGCAGGGCATCCTCGACGAGACGGACCTGCAGTTCCTGTGGCTGCCGATGGCGCACTCGTTCGGCAAGGTGCTCCTCTCGGCGCAGCTGGCCTGCGGCTTCGCCACCGCCATCGACGGCCGCGTCGACAAGATCGTGGAGAACCTCGGCATCGTGAAGCCGACCTTCATGGGCGCCGCGCCGCGCATCTTCGAGAAGGCGCACGCACGCATCGTCACGATGCAGGCCGCGGAGGGCGGCGCGAAGGAGAAGATCTTCAAGCGCGCCTTCGCCGTCGGGGCGAAGGTCGACGAGCTCAAGCTCGCCGGCAAGTCCGTCCCGTTGCCGCTCAAGCTGCAGCACGGCCTCTTCGACAAGCTGGTCTTCAGCAAGGTGCGCGAGCGCTTCGGTGGCCGGGTGAAGTTCTTCATCTCGGGCTCCGCCGCGCTCAACCCCGAGATCGCCCAGTTCTTCCACTCCGCCGGCATCCTCATCCTCGAGGGCTACGGCATGACCGAGAACGCTGCCGGCGCCACGGTCAACCACCCCGACGCCTACAAGATGGGCACCGTCGGCCAGGCGCTGCCGGGCAGCGAGGTCAAGATCGGCGAGGGCGACGAGGTCCTGCTGCGCGGGCCGCACATCATGGCCGGCTACCACAACAAGGACGAGGAGACGTCCAAGACGATCACCAGTGACGGGTGGCTGCACACCGGTGACAAGGGGAGCCTGGACGCCGACGGCTTCCTGACCATCACGGGTCGGATCAAGGACCTCTTCAAGACCTCCGGGGGCAAGTACATCGCCCCGTCCTCGATCGAGGCGAAGTTCAAGGCCATCTGCCCCTACGCCAGCCAGTTCATGGTCTTCGGCAACGACCGCAACTTCGTGGTCGCCCTGATCACCCTGGACCCCGACGCGATGACGGACTGGGCCGCCGAGAACGGGATGGCGGACGCGTCGTACAGCGAGGTGGTGGCCTCCGCCAAGGTCCAGGCGATGGTCGGCGACTACGTCGAGCAGCTCAACGCCAAGCTCAACCGGTGGGAGACGATCAAGAAGTGGGAGATCCTCCCCGAGGACCTCACGATCGAGTCCGGGGAGCTGACGCCCTCGATGAAGGTCAAGCGCAACGTGGTCGAGGCCAACAACACCGACCGGATCGCTGCCTTCTACGGCTGAGCACGACCTGTGGGCCGGCTCATGGTCGGCTCACAGGCCCCGCACAGTCGTGGCGCCTTCACTGACGTCATGACGAATCCAGCCGAGCACGACCACGACGGACCCCACGAGCACGACCTGGGGCTGAGCCACGACCTGCCGAAGATCGTCGAGCGCGAACGGCGCTCCCTGGGACGGCGGGGACTGCTCGGCCTCTTCGGCGGGCTCGGTGCCGTCGCGGTGGTGGGTTGCGCGACCGACAGCGGTACGGCGACCTCGTCGACGGTCTCCGACCCGGCCTCCGCGAACGCCGGCGGTCCGGGAGGCACGGCTGTGAACGGCGGTCCCCCCGATGGTGGCGGTGGCCCCGGTGGCCCCGGTGGCGACGCCGGCTCGTCGGTCGAGGTGGCCGACGGCGAGATCCCCGAGGAGACCGCGGGGCCGTACCCGGGCGACGGCTCGAACGGCGTCAACGTCCTGAGCGAGAGCGGCATCGTGCGCAGCGACCTCCGGCAGAGCTTCGGCTCCGCCTCCGGCGTGGCACAGGGCGTCACCACCACGGTCCGCCTGAAGGTCTACGACCTCAACGGCACGGAGGCCACGGCCCTCAGCGGCGCCGCCATCTACCTCTGGCACTGCGATCGGGCCGGCAACTACTCGCTCTACAGCGAGGCAGCGATCGACGAGAACTACCTGCGGGGCGTCCAGGAGACCGACGCCGACGGCAACGTCGAGTTCACCACCATCTTCCCGGCCGCCTACGCGGGCCGCTGGCCCCACATGCACTTCGAGGTCTACCCCAGCCTGGCCGAGGCGACGAGCGCGGCCAACAAGCTGCGCACCTCGCAGCTCGCCCTGCCCGAGGACGTCTGCAACGAGGTCTACGCCTCCGCCGAGGGGTACGACGCCAGCGTCGCCAACATGCAGCAGACGCCGCTCGAGGGCGACAACGTCTTCAGCGACGGCTACTCCCTGCAGATGGCCTCCGTCACGGGCTCCGTGGATGACGGCTACGTCGTCACGCTCAACGTCCCGGTCTGACGGGCCCGACGCACGGGCCACACGTACTCAGCCGTTGGGCAGGAACGACACGAGAACCGCCGCAACCGCGTCGACGACGCGCGCGGGCGCCACCCCCACCCCGGACCCCGGGTGAAACACTGCGCGAGTGCCTTCCGCCCTGCCGCCCGGCGACCCGGTCCCCGAGGACGGGTCCCTGCCCGGCTCTGCGTTGGCCGGCCTTCAAGAGAGGCCCTTCTCCTTCTACGTCCACGTGCCCTACTGCACGGTGCGGTGCGGCTACTGCGACTTCAACACCTACACCGCCGACGAGCTCGGCGACGGTGTCTCGCGCGCGACGTACGCGCAGACGGCGATCAGCGAGGTGCGGCGCGCACGCCAGGTGTTGGGCGAGCAGGCGCCACCCGTCTCGACCGTCTTCGTCGGTGGCGGCACCCCCACGCTGCTCAGCCCGGACGACCTGGGCAGCATGCTCGCCGCGATCGAGTCGGAGTTCGGTCTGGAGGCACACGCCGAGGTGACGACGGAGTCCAACCCCGACTCCGTCACGCCTGCCGACCTCGAGAGGCTCCGGGGGCTCGGCTTCACCCGGATCTCCTTCGGCATGCAGTCCGCCGTGCCGCACGTGCTCGACGTCCTCGAGCGCACCCACGACCCCGCTCGGGTGCCCCAGGCGGTGGCCTGGGCGCGTGAGACCGGGTTCGACCAGGTCAGCCTCGACCTCATCTACGGCACGCCGGGGGAGAGCCTCGCCGACTGGCGCACCTCGCTCGAGGCGGCGCTGGCGTGCGAGCCCGACCACGTCTCGGCCTACGCCCTGATCGTGGAGGACGGCACCGCCCTGGCGCGCCGGGTGCGTCGCGGCGAGGTCGCGATGACCGATGACGACGACCTGGCCGACAAGTACCTCCTGGCGGACGAGCGTCTCGAGGCCGCGGGTCTGGGCTGGTACGAGGTCTCCAACTGGGCCCGCGACGAGGCCGCTCGGTGCCGTCACAACATCGCCTACTGGCGGGGCTCGAACTGGTGGGGCGTCGGTCCGGGGGCGCACTCCCACGTCGGGGGGACGCGGTGGTGGAACGTGAAGCACCCGGCCGCGTACGCCGACCGGCTGGCCCGCGGGATCAGCCCGGGTCACGGCCGCGAGGTGCTCGACGCCGACACCCGTCGGGTCGAGCGGGTGCTCCTCGAGGTGCGTCTGCGCGACGGACTGCCCCTGGACGTGCTGGACGGCGCCGGGCGTGCTGCTGCTCAGGACGCTGTTGCTCGGGGACTGGGGGACGTCCACGACGGTCGTCTCGTGCTCACCGTGCGAGGCAGGCTGCTCGCCGATGCGGTGGTGCGCGACCTGCTGCCGTGATCCGGTACGTAGGCTGACCTCGTGAGCAACCCGCCCCACGACCCCTACGGCACCCCTGGCACCCCCGAGGAACCGCGGGAGCTGGGTGAGCCCGGGGAGACGGGCCCGGTCTGGGGATCCTCCGCCTCCTACGAGCAGTACCACCCCGGCCAGGCCTACCCGCCGCCGCCCGCGGCGTACGGGTACCCGCCGCCACCTGCAGGCTCCACCGGCTACCCGGCGGTGCCCTACGGCTACGGCGCGTCGCCGGGCCCGTACGGCAGGGGGGTCTCGGACAAGAGCAAGACGACCGCCGGGCTGCTGCAGCTGCTGCTGCCGTTCGTGGGGGTCTGCGGCGTGGGCAGGCTCTATGCGGGGCACCTGGGGATCGGGCTCACCCAGCTCATCGGGCTCTTCGCCTCGTTCTGCCTGTCGGCCGCCTTCATCGGGATCCCGTTCCTGATCGGCATCTGGCTGTGGAGCGTGATCGACGGGATCGTGATGCTCGCCGGCAGCCAGAGCCTCGACGGCCAGGGTCGCCCGATGCGTTCCTGACCCCCCGTCGGCATCGTTGGCATCGTCGGCGCCGTCGGGTGCCGTCGGTCGGGACGTCAGTCGACGGTCACGAAGTCGATCAGCTCCTCCACGCGACCGAGCAGCTCCGGCTCGCAGTCGGCGAAGGAGTCGACCCGGGACAGGATCTGCTTCCAGGCGCGGGCGGTGTCGGCCTGCTCGGCGTGCGGCCACCCCAGGTGGGCGCAGACACCCTTCTTCCACTCGACGTCGCGCGGGATGTCCGGCCAGCGCTCCAGCCCGATCCGGTCCGGCTTCACCGCAGCCCAGATGTCGATGAACGGATGGCCGACCACCAGCACGTGCGGACTCCTGACGGCGTCGGCGATCCGCTGCTCCTTGGAGCCGGGCACCAGGTGGTCCAGCAGCACGCCCACCTTGCGCGTCGGTCCGGGGCCGAAGTCGGCCAGGACCTGCTCGAGGTGGTCGGCACCGTCGAGCAGCTCGACCACGACGCCCTCGATGCGCAGGTCGTCGCCCCAGACCTTCTCGACCAGCTCGGCGTCGTGCTTGCCCTCCACGAAGATCCTGCTGGCTCGCGCAACCCGTGCGCGCACGTCGCGCACCGCCACCGAACCGGACGCGGTGCGTGTCCTGGCCGGCGGGGCGACCGCACGCGGGGGCGCCACGAGGATCACCGGCTTGCCCTCGAGCAGGAAGCCCGGACCGAGCGGGAAGGTACGGCGGCGCTCGCGCCGGTCCTCCAGCGTCAGCGTGTACAGGTCGCGGTCGACGGCGACGATCTCGCCGACCCAGTCGGTGGTGACCTCCTCGACCACGGACCCGAGCTCGGCGGGGGCCTCCACGGCCCGTCCGCGCCGGGGTGCGCGCCAGTCCCCGGAGAGGACGTCGCTGCCATAGCGTCCGTGCATGTCGGTCACCCGACAACGCTAGGCGGATGCGGCCCGCTGGCGGGGAGGGCGCGCCGGAGTCCTGCCGTGTGAGGCTGCCTACTCCGCCGCGTCCTCGGTGTCCTGCGACTCGGCGGCGGGCTTTCCCTCCTCGAGCAGGTCGCCGGCGCTCTCGCCGTCGTCGAGCCCCTTGGCCAGGGGGTTGTCGTCGTCGGGCACGAGGTCGTCGGGCAGCTGGTCGTCGTCGATGCCGCTGCCCTGGCGCTCGGTG
>NZZG01000047.1 GCA_002698575.1 Pimelobacter sp.
ACAGCCGACCCACGAGGAGTGGGCGCCACACCCACCCCGAGGAACAGCCGACCCACGAGGAGCGGGCGCCCCACCCACCCCGAAGAACAGCCGACCCACGAGAAGCGGGCATCACACCCACCCCGAAGGAAACGAGCGGCCCGGCGACCCAGGATCAGCCCAGCCGCGTCCGCCCGCCGTCGAGAGCAGCCTGCACGCCGTCCCACATGCCGCGAACGACGTCCGCGACCGGCAGGACGCCGTCGATCCTGGCCGAGACCTGGCCGGTGTTGGCGACGCTAGCCTCCATGTCGCCCTCGAAGTAGAGGTCGGTGATCCTCCCGAGCAGCTTGGCGTCCCCGGCCGCAGCCCCCGCGCCGAGCTCGTTGCGCAGCACCCGCATGGTCGGGTTGCCCGGCACGCTCAGCATCGTCGTGCCGTCGTCGCCCGCGGCCACGATGGCGTCCTTGAAGTTCTGGTGGACGCCGGACTCGACGGTGGCCAGCATCCGCGTCCCCATCTGCACGCCCTCGGCGCCGAGGACGAACGCCGCGGCCATGGTGGCGGCGTCGCAGATCCCTCCGGCGGAGATGATCGGGAGGTCGACCTGCGAGGCGACCAGCGGGAGCAGCACCATCGTCGAGGGGCTGAGCGCACCCTTGAAACCGCCGCCCTCGACTCCCTCGACCACGAGGCCGTCGACCCCGGCCGCGGCTGCCTTGTGGGCTCCGCGCAAGTTGCCGACGACGTGGAAGACGGTGATGCCGGCGTCCTTGAGACGCTCGGTGAACAGCCCCGGGTCCCCGGCCGACGTGGCGACATAGGACACCCCGGCGTCGACGAGGACGTCCACGATCGACGGGTCGTGCTTCCACCCCTGGATCATCAGGTTGGCGCCGACCGGCTTGTCGGTGAGGTCGCGCACGCGCGTGAGGTCGGCCTGCCCCTCGGGTGTGAGGGTCTCGATGATGCCCATGCCACCCGCCTCGGAGACGGCCGCGGCCAGCTCCGCTCGGGCGATGTAGGTCATCGGGGCCTGGACGATCGGGATCTCGACCCCGAGGAGCTGCTGCACGCGGTTCATGCCCCAGGAGTACCACGTGGCAGGGTGGCGTCGTGGCACAGACGGACCTCGTGGCGGTGTGGCTCGGCTCGCTCGACGGCGAGACCTGGTGGGAGGCCGAGGCCGACGAGCCGACGTACTCCGCGAGCCTGATGAAGCTGCCCATCGCCACCGCTGCGCAGCGTCGCCACGAGCGCGGGGAGCTCGACCTCGACGCCGAGGTGCGGGTGCACGACGACTTCGACTCGGTCGTGGCCGGCCAGCGCTACGTGCTCGACCGTGATGACGACCAGGACGAGGCGACCTGGGACGAGGTCGCGCGCGGGGACACGCGTACGTCGCTGCGCGAGCTGCGTCGACGAGCGCTGGTGATGTCGGGCAACCTCGCGACCAACCTGCTGCTCGAGGCGGTCGGCATCGACGAGGTCACCGCCGTGCTGGCCGACGCCGGGTGCAGCGATCGGACGCGGGTCGTGCGGGGCATCGACGACTCACCGGCGCAGCGGGCCGGCATCTCCAACATCGTCACGGCCCGCGACCTCGCCCGACTGCTCACCCACACACCCTCCCCGGTGGAGGAGATCCTGCTCGACCAGCACTACCGTGACGCGATTCCGAACGGCCTGCCGCCGGGCGCGTTGATCGCCAACAAGACCGGCTGGATCGACGACCACACCCACGACATGGCGATCGTGCGGCCGTCGGCCGAGCAGGGAGGTCGGCCGTTCGCGCTCGTGGTCCTCACGCGCCTCGCGGGTGTGTCGTACGACGAGGGCAACCGGCGGATCGCCGATCTTGCGGCCCAGGCGTGGGAGCGTCGACGATGACGGCGTCGAGCGGCGCACGTGCGCCGCGGATCGACCGCGTCGAGACGAGCCTGCTGAGCCTGCCGCTGCACACACCCTTCGTCACCGCGCTGCGTCGTACCACCACGATCGAGACCGTGCTGGTGCGGCTCACCGACTCCGACGGCTGCACCGGGTGGGGCGAGGCGCCCCAGGTCTGGCAGGTCACCGGCGACTCCCTCGCCGGCTCGCGGGCCTGCCTCGACGGTCCGTTGGCCGACGCACTCATCGCTGCCCCCGCGGACCCGGTCGAGACGGCGCCGATCATCCAGGGGGCCGTCGTCGGCAACAGGTCGGCCAAGATGGCCGCCGACATCGCGTTGCACGACCTCGCGGCGAGGCGGGCCGACGTGCCCCTCGCCGTCCACCTGGCCCGCCTGGCGGGTCGCCCCGGCAGAGCCGGGACGGCGACGCGGGTGCGCACCGACGTCACGCTCGCGGCCGGTGACGCAGCAGGACTGGCGGATGCTGCGCGGGCGCGCGTCGCCGACGGGTTCAGCACCCTCAAGCTCAAGGTCGGCACCGACGCGGCCACCGACGTGGCCCGGGTGCGGGCGGTGCGCGACGCGGTCGGTCCCGACGTCGGTCTGCGTCTGGATGCCAACCAGGGGTGGGACGCCTTCGCCGCGATCGCGGTCATCCGTGCCCTGGAGGACGCCGGGGTCGGGATCGAGGTGGTCGAGCAACCGGTCCCGGCCGGCGACGTGCTCGGACTGGCTCATGTCACGGCCAACGTCGAGACGCCGATCATGGCCGACGAGTCGCTCTTCACCCTCGAGGACCTCGTGGAGATCATCCGTTGCGACGCGGCGGACCTGGTCAACGTCAAGCTCGCCAAGTGCGGAGGGCTCACCCCCGCGCTCGAGCTCCTCGGCGTCGCCCAGCGCCACGGCTTCGGCACGTTCGTCGGGTCGATGATGGAGTCGCACGTCGGCATCGGGGCCGCGGCGTCGCTGGTCTCGGCCGTCGGGGTGACGAGCCTGCCCGACCTCGACGCCGCCTGGTGGGCGAGCGACTCGCCGTACGACGGTGGCGTGACCTACGACCGCGACGAGATCTGCCTGCCCGCCCGGCCGGGGCTGGGCATCGGAGGAGTGAGGCCATGAGAGCAACGCGAGTGACCGCCGTCCGCGCGACACCGGAGGTCGAGGGGGAGCAGGTGACCCAGCTGCTCGTCGGCGACCGGGTCGAGATCCACCAGGCGCAGGGGTCCTGGGCGCGGGTGACGGTGCCGGACCAGTCGTCGTCGCAGGACCCCAGCGGCTATCCGGGGTGGGTCGTGCTGGCCGACCTCGCCCATGACGAGGACAGCGTCGTCGAGATCGCGCGCGGCTACCTCGGTGCGCCGTACGTCTGGGGCGGACTGACCCCCGACGGCATCGACTGCTCCGGGCTGGTCCACGTCGCCTTCCGTGCGGTCGGGATCGGCACGCCCCGCGACGCCTGCGACCAGGCCGAGGCCTGCCGGCCGGTCGAGCTCGGGAGCGAGCGCCCCGGCGACCTGTGGTTCTTCGCCAAGGACGGTCCGGGCACGCGGGTCACCCACGTCGGCTTCGTGACCGGGCCCGACACGATGTTGCACGCACCCGACTCCGGACCGCGGCGCCACGTCGTGGAGGAGACGCTGCCACCGGAGCGGGTCGCCACCCTGGTCGCGGCGGGACGGTTCGGGGCCCCGGACTAGCCGGACCAGCCAGCGCAGCAACCGCACCGCCGGAGCCCGCCGACACCCGCCGGCGCAACGCGACCGACACACCCCTTTGCAAGACTGGCCCGCATGAACCACAGCGCGCTCAGCCCGCAGGCCCGTGACAAGGCGATCGCCACGATGTCCGGCCTCGAGGGCGAGGGCGAGCTGGACGTCCTGGTCGTGGGTGGGGGAGTGGTGGGCGCCGGCGTGGCCCTGGACGCGGTCACCCGCGGCCTCAACACCGGTCTGCTCGAGCAGCGCGACTTCGCCAGCGGCACGTCGTCGCGGTCGTCCAAGCTGATCCACGGCGGGCTTCGCTACCTGGAGATGCTCGACTTCGGGCTCGTCCGCGAGGCCCTGCAGGAGCGCGGGCTGCTGCTGACCCGGTTGGCCCCTCACCTGGTCACCCCGGTGCCGTTCCTCTACCCGCTGACCCACCGTTTCTGGGAGCGGCCCTACGTCGGCGCGGGACTCATGCTGTACGACGGCATGGCCATGGCCGGCAAGTACGACATGGGGGTGCCCAAGCACCGTCACCTGTTCCGGCGCCAGGTGGCCCGCATGGCGCCCGACTTCAAGACCGAGGCGATCACCGGGGCGATCCGCTACTACGACTGCCAGGTCGACGACGCCCGGCTGGTCACCGCCACCGCACGCACTGCTGCGGAGTACGGCGCCCACCTCGCCACGCGGGTCAAGGTGACCGGCTTCCTGCGCGAGGGCGAGCGGGTCGTGGGCGTCACCGCCCGCGACCTCGAGCACGGCACCGACTTCGAGGTGCGCGCCCGGGTCGTCATCAACGCCGCGGGCGTGTGGACCGACGAGATCCAGGAGATGGTCGGCGGCCGTGGCGCCCTGCACGTGCAGGCGTCCAAGGGCGTCCACATCGTGGTGCCGCGCGACCGGATCCGCTCCGAGGCGGGCTTCATCGTGCGCACCGAGACGTCGGTGCTCTTCGTCATCCCGTGGGGCCGGCACTGGATCATCGGCACGACCGACACCACGTGGGACCTCGACAAGGCCCACCCGGCGGCCAGCCGCGCCGACATCGACTACATCCTCGACCACGTCAACACGATCCTGCGCGAGCCGCTCGACCACGAGGACGTCGAGGGCGTGTACGCCGGCCTGCGGCCGCTGCTGTCGGGCGAGTCGGAGCCGACGTCGCGGATCTCTCGCGAGCACACCGTCGTCACCCCCGTCTCGGGTCTGGTGATGATCGCCGGTGGCAAGTACACGACCTATCGGGTGATGGCCAAGGACGCCGTCGACGCGGCCGCTCACTCGCTGAAGACGACCACCAACATCACGATCCGTGACTCGATCACCGACCGGGTGCCGCTGGCCGGCGCCGAGGGCTACGAGACCCGGTCCAACCAGCGGGTGCTCCTCGCCCGCCGCTCCGGCCTGCACGTCGCGCGGATCGACCACCTGCTCGGCAGGTACGGCGGGCTGGTCGACGACCTCCTCGCCCTGATCAGCGAGCGGCGCGTGCTCGGCCTCCCGCTCGAGGGCGCCGAGGACTACCTCGCCGCCGAGGTCGTGTACGCCGTCAGCCACGAGGGGGCCCGCCACCTCGACGACGTGCTCACCCGTCGTACCCGCATCTCGATCGAGACCTTCGACCGTGGCGTCGCGGCGGCCCCGGCGGTCGCCCGGCTGATGGCCGCCGAGCTCGACTGGTCGACCGAGCGCGTGGCCGAGGAGGTCGACCACTACCTGCGACGCGTCGAGGCCGAGCGGCAGAGCCAGCTCAAGCTGACCGACCAGGAGGCCGACGAGGCGCGGGTCAAGGTGCGCGACATCGTCTAGGGGGCCGAGAGAGCAACGGCGCCGCGAATGACGCCCGCGCTGGCCTCACAGCGCCAACCGTCCGCAGCACCGACGAGGCGTCGCGGCACTCAACCTGGAGACGATCGGCCCCGGCCCGCGAGGACACCTGGCCCGAGAATTTCTCAGCCCATCTCCACGAACGCCCGCTCCAGGACGGCGTCCAGGTCGAGCCCCTTCGGCATCGTGCCGAAGGCGCCGCCCCAGTCTCGCGCGAGACGGGTCGCGCAGAACGCGTCGGCGACCGCCGACGGGGCGTGCTGGACGAGCAGGGAGCCCTGCAGCACGAGGGCGAGCTGCTCGACCAGGCGCCGGCCGCGCAGCTCGATCTCGTCGATGTCGGAGAGCTCCTTCTTGACCAGCGCGAGGGCATCGTCCAGACGGTGGTCGGCGCCGGCGGCGACCTCGACCTCGGTGAAGAAGCGGTCCAGCGACTCGGGCTCCCGCCCGATGGCGCGCAGGGCGTCGAGGGCCGCGACGTTGCCCGAGCCCTCCCAGATCGAGAGCAGCGGCAGCTCGCGGTAGATCCGCGGCATCCCCGAGTCCTCGACGTAGCCGTTGCCGCCGAGGCACTCCATCGCCTCGCCGGCCACGACCGGTCCGCGCTTGCAGACCCAGTACTTGCTGACCGCCAGGGCCAGGCGGCGGAAGGAGGCCTCGTCGTCGTCGCCGCGTACGGCGCGGTCGGTCGCACCGGCGAGGCGCATCGCCACGGTCGTGGCCGCCTCGGACTCCACGACCAGGTCGGCGAGCACGTTGCGCATCAGCGGCTGGTCGACCAGCGCCTTGCCGAAGGCGTGACGGTGCCGGGCGTGGTGGGTCGCCTGGACGACCGCGGCCCGCATGCCCGAGGCCGTGCCGAGGGTGCAGTCGAGCCGGGTCATGTTGACCATCTCGACGATGGTTCGCACCCCGCGGCCCTCCTCGCCGACGCGCCACGCGACCGCGCCGTCGTACTCGATCTCGGAGGAGGCGTTGGACTTGTTGCCGAGCTTGTCCTTGAGCCGCATCAGGTGCATCGGGTTGCGGGCACCGTCGGGCAGGACCCGCGGCACCAGGAAGCACGACAGCCCCTCCGCGGTCTGGGCGAGCGCCAGGAAGAGGTCCGACATCGGGGCCGAGGTGAACCACTTGTGGCCGGTGAGCCGGTAGCTGCCGTCGGGCTGCTCGAGGGCCTCGGTGGTGTTGGCGCGCACGTCGGAACCGCCCTGCTTCTCGGTCATCGACATGCCCGCGATCAGCCCCTGCTTGGTGGACGGGACGCGCAGGCCGGGGTCGTAGGTGGTCGAGGTGAGCAACGGCTCGTACGTCGCGGCAAGATCGGCGTCGGCGCGGAGGGCAGGCACCACGGCGTAGGTCATCGAGATCGGGCACCCGTGCCCGGCGTCGACGTTCCACGTCAGGAACTTCGCCGCCCGTGCGACGTGCGCGCCCGGACGGTCGTCGGCCCAGGGTGCGGCGTGCAGCCCGTGACCGACCGCGGTCTCCATCAGGCGGTGGTACGTCGGGGTGTACTCGACCTCGTCGATGCGGTGACCGAAGCGATCGTGAGTGGTCAGCACCGGGGGAGTGCGCTCGGCCAGACGGCCCCACTCCTGGGCCTCCGCGGTGCCGGCCAGGCGTCCGAGCTCGCTGATCTCGTCGAGCGCCCAGCCCGCGCCCTCGCGCTCGACCGCGGCACGCAGCGCCGGGTCGGCCGACGTGTCGTGGCCGACCAGCGGCGGGGCCTGGTTGGTGACCTCGTGGGTGGGTGCGGTCATGAGGATGCTCCTAGGGATCGGGTGATGAAGGCGGTCAGCTCGGGTACGACGTGGGGCTCGGCGCCGCCGTGGTGCAGCGGGACGACCAACGCCTGCGCCATCGCTCCCACCGCGGCAGCAGCACTCACGGCGGGGTCCTGGGGCGGCAGCTCGCCGCTGGCGAGCCCGTCCGCGACGAGCCCGGCGAACAGGTCCGTCCACGCAGCGCGGTAGGTCAGTCGCTCGGCCTCGACGCCGGGGTCGACGGGCTCGGCGATCAGCGCGTAGGCGAGTCGGGGTGAGGCCAGGGCGCGGTGGGCGAAGGTCTCCACGGCGCGGCTGAGGCGCGCGGCGACGGACCCCGGCTCGGCGGCGGCCGCTGCGACGGCGTCGACCTCGCGCTGGGTCGAGGTGCGGAAGACCTCGGCGAAGAGCGCGCCCTTGTCGGGGAAGTGCCGGTAGACGCTCCCGGTCGCCACCTCGGCGGCCTCGGCGACGAGGGCGATCGAGCAGCCGGCGTAGCCGTGCCGGGCGACGAGGTCGTGCGCGGCCGCGACGATCCGGGTCCTGGTGGCGTCGAGCCGCTCCTGGACGGCGGCGGTGCGTCGGTAGGCCACGCAAGTAGTGAACACTGGTTCATTCCTTGAGGCAAGGCCGGGCCTCGTTGACGAATGTTCTTGGCCGTTGACAACTAGAACGTGTTCCAACAATGCTGACGCACGTCAACTTATGACCCGCGTCACACCTCAGGGAGGGACATCGTGACCCAGGCGCCGCCGCCCAGCGACCTGAAGATGCAGCGCTCCAGCCGGGACTCGACGACCGTGCCCGGCCTGCTGGCCGACTGGCTCGCCGGGCTGCTGCCGCCCGGAGCCGAGCCCGAGGTGGTGCTCCACTCCGGCATCGACGCCAACGGGATGAGCTCGGAGACGTTGATCCTCGACGCCACCTGGACCGAGGACGGCGGCCGGGACGTGCACGAGTACGTCGCCCGCGTGGCTCCGGCCGCGCAGGACTTCCCGGTCTTCGAGACCTACGCGCTGGAGGACCAGTACGAGGCGATGCGCCTGGTCCGGGGCCTGAGCGACGTCCCCGTGCCGGCGGTGAGCTTCCTGGAGCCGACCGGCTCGGTGCTCGGCACGCCGTTCTTCCTGATGGACCGCGTCGCCGGCCTCATCCCGCAGGACGTGCTGCCCTACAACTTCGGGGACAACTGGCTCCACGACGCCGACGAGGCCGACCAGCGCCGACTCCAGGACAGCACGGTCGCCACGATCGCCGCACTGCACGCGATCCCGGACGCGGCGACGACGTTCGCCTTCCTCGACCCCGACCGTCCGGGTGGGACGCCCCTGGCCCGCAACCTGGAGCGCACGCGCGCCTGGTACGAGTACGCCGTCACCGACATCGGTCGCTCGCGCACCGCCGAGCGGGGCCTGGCCTGGCTCGAGGCGCACCTGGTCGATGCCGAGGCGCAGACCAGCGGGGAGACGGTGCTGTGCTGGGGCGACTCCCGGATCGGCAACACGATCTATGAGGACTTCACGCCCGTGGCGGTGCTCGACTGGGAGATGGCCGCGATCGGTCCCCGGGAGCTGGACCTGTCCTGGCTGGTCTTCGCGCACCAGGTCTTCGAGTCGATCACCGGCGTGATGGAGCTGCCCGGGATGCCGCACTTCCTGCGCGAGGAGGACGTGGTCGCGACGTACGAGCAGGCCACCGGCGTCGCGCTCGGCGATCTCACGTGGTTCCACCTCTACAACGCCGTGCAGTGGTGCATCGTCTTCATGCGCACCGGTGCCCGGCAGATCCACTTCGGCGAGATCGAGCGACCCGACGACATCGAGTCACTCATGCACCACAAGGGACTCATGGAGTCCATCCTCGAGCGGGCAGGAGCCTGACACAGCACATGGTCACCGGACTGGACGAGTTCCCCATCCATCAAGCCCCGCTGCCCGTCACGTGGGCGGCGTCGAGCGATCGCAACTTCTACGACCGCTCCTACTTCAACGCCCACGACCGCACCGGCGACGTGTTCGCGATCTTCGGGCACGGCTACTACCCCAACCTCGGCACCAAGGACGCCTTCTTCCTGGTCCGTCGGGGCGACGAGCAGACCGCCGTCCACCTCTCCGACGCGATCGACGACGACCGCCTCAACCAGCGCATCGGCGGCTACCGTCTCGAGGTGATCGAGCCGCTCAAGCGGCTGCGCGTGGTCCTCGAGGAGACCGAGGGCATCGCGGCCGACCTGACCTGGGAGGGCTCGTTCGACGCCCTTCAGGAGATGCCGCACGTGATGCGGGCGGGCTCGCGGGTCACCCTGGACGCCCAGCGCTTCGCGCAGGTCGGCACCTGGAGCGGCTCCTTCGCCATCGACGGCACCGAGCACGTCGTCACCCCCGACGTCTGGCTCGGCAGTCGCGACCGGTCGTGGGGGATCCGGCCGGTCGGCGAGGCGATCCCGGCGGGAGCGCCGCTGGTGCCGGAGTTCGAGGGGATGTGGTGGTTCTACCTGCCGCTGCGCTTCGACGACTACATGATCTGCCTGATCATCCAGGAGGAGCCCGACGGGCACCGGGCCCTCAACGACTGCCATCGCGTGTTCAGGGACGGACGGATCGAGCAGCTGGGCTGGCCCCACGTGAAGATCCACTACGCGTCCGGCACGAGGGTGCCGACCCGAGCCACGGTCAGGTGCACGACCCCGGACGGGGAGCCGCTCCAGCTCGAGGTCGAGTCCCGGCTCGCCGTACCGCTCCATGTCGGCGGCGGGTACGGCGGCGACTCCGACTGGAGCCACGGCGTCTGGAAGGGCCCCGACTTCACCGAGCGCCTCACCTACGACCTGACCGCCCCCGAGGTCGCCGGCCGGGTGATGTTCGGCGTGATCGACCACGTCGGACGTGCCGTCTGCTCCGAAGGCGGCCGGCAGCAGGAGGGCTGGGGGCTCTTCGAGCACGGTGCCCTCGGCCGGCACGACCCCAGCGGCTTCGCCGACTGGTTCACCCTCGCCCCCTGACCCGACGACCCGACGACCTCCCAGGAGAAACCATGAGCCTCGACCGCGACACCCTCTTCATCGGCGGCGACTGGGTCGCCCCGGCTTCCTCCGAGACCATCCAGGTCATCTCGCCCCACTCCGAGGAGCTGGTGGCGACGGTGCCCGACACGACACCGGCCGACATCGACGCAGCCGTGGCGGCTGCCCGACACGCGTTCGACCACGGGCCGTGGCCGCGGATGACCCCGGCCGAACGGATCGACGTCGTGGCGGCGTTCTCGGGCCTCTACGCCGGCAAGCTGGCCGAGATGGCCGACGTCATCACGGCCGAGATGGGCTCGCCGACGTCGTTCGCGAACCTCGCCCAGACCCCCGCCCCCTGGATGCAGATCGAGGCGTTCCTCGGTATCGCCCGGGAGTACCCCTGGGAGGAGATCCGCGACGGTGCCCTCGGCTCGCCGGTGATGGTGCGCCGCGAGCCGGTCGGCGTCGTGGCGGCCATCCCACCGTGGAACGTGCCACAGTTCACGATCATGTCCAAGGTCATCCCGGCGCTGCTCGCCGGGTGCACCGTCGTCGTCAAGCCCGCCCCCGAGACGCCGCTGGACGGCTACCTGATGGCCGAGCTCCTGGTGGAGGCCGGGGTCCCCGAGGGCGTCGTCAACATCGTCGCCGGTGGTCGCGAGGTCGGCGAGCACCTCGTGGCGCACCCGGGCATCGACAAGGTCGCCTTCACCGGCTCGACGGCCGCGGGCCGCAAGATCGCCGCCGTGTGCGGAGAGCAGCTCAAGCGCATCTCACTGGAGCTCGGCGGCAAGTCGGCGGCGATCGTGCTCGACGACGCAGACCTGACGACCGCGGTCGAGGGCCTCAAGTTCACCGCTCTGATGAACTCGGGTCAGGCGTGCGTGGCGCAGACCCGGATCCTCGCCTCGCGCGCCAACTACGCAGCAGTGGTCGACGCCCTGGCCGAGGCCGTGAGCGCCATGCAGGTCGGAGACCCGATGGACCCGGCCACCGAGATCGGGCCGATGGTCGCCCAGCGCCAGCAGGAGCGCGTCGAGAAGTACATCGCCCTGGGGCAGGAGGAGGGTGCCCGCGTCGTCATCGGCGGCAACGGGATGCCCGAGGGCCTCGACCGCGGCTGGTACGTGCGCCCGACGATCTTCGCCGACGTCGACAACGGCATGCGGATCGCCCAGGAGGAGATCTTCGGACCCGTCCTCTCGGTGATCCCGTACGACGACGTCGACGACGCCGTGAGGATCGCCAACGACTCCGACTACGGCCTGGCCGGCACGGTCTGGACCGGGGATCGCGAGGCAGGGCTGGACGTCGCCCGTCGGGTGCGCGCCGGCACGTACGGCGTCAACACCTACACGATGGACTTCGCGGCTCCCTTCGGCGGCTTCAAGGCCTCCGGGCTCGGTCGGGAGTTCGGGCCCGAGGGGCTGGGCCAGTACACGGAGCTGAAGTCGATCTACCTGGAGAACCCTCCCGCTGAGTGACTCCCGGGCTCAGAGTCGCCAGCCGAGGCGTCGTCCGAGGTGCTCCTCGAGGCCGACGACGTCCTCGGCGAACGCCTCGACGAGGTGGGCGCGGGCGCACGGATCCATGTCGTCGTACGAGCGGGAGTTCAGCGGCGTGAGCCGCCCGGTCGGGGTGGCCGCCGCGGTCAGCCCGACGTGACGGCGGACGGCGGCGACCGCCTGCGCCGGGTCGCGATCGAGGTCGTCGGTGGTCAGCACGAGCAGGGACTCGGCCGGGAAGTGCTCCTCCCAGCGCAGGATCTGCTCGAGGTAGCGGCCCCGTCGTACGTAGGAGAACTGCTCGACCTCGCGCTCGCGGGCCGAGCCGTCCTCGAGCCGCATCCACGCCGCGTCGGTGCGCCACGGCTCGCGCTCGAGCGCCCGCAGGAAGTCGGGCTCGGGCTCGTGCCCGAGGGAGCGGGAGTGCTGGAAGTGGGAGTAGGCGCGATCGATGGGGTGGCGCAGGACCGCGACGAGGCGTACGTCGGGCATGAGCGCGGCGACGCGCTCGGGCACACGGGGGTGGAGCAGGTAGTAGGGCGAGGCCTCGCCGGAGACCGTGCCGGGGCGGGCGATCGGGAAGCTCGACCGGTACCAGGCCTCGCCGCGGGCGTGGTGGTGGTCGAAGTAGTGCACCTCCTTCTCGACCCCGCGCCGGACGTCGGGGGAGGCGGTCAGCCACGAGTGCAGCGAGGTGGTGCCCGACTTCATCGCGCCGATGAGCAGGAAGTCCGGCAGCGAGCGCCGGTTGCTCGAGGGTCGGCGCAGCGCCCGGACCGCCGAGCGGGCCGCCGGGGCGCCGGGACGGTCCCTGCCCGTCGGTCGCGGACGGAGGGGGAGTCCCGTGCTGGGCAGGCTGACCATGAGGGGACGCTACGAGTCGTCGCTGAACGACGGGTGAACGTGCGGGGCCCGCCGGTTGCCCGGCCGCCGCCCGACCGGTTGACAGTGATGACAGTTGTGTAAAGCGCCACATGATCTACCAATGGGTAGCAACGGAGACCCCCGTCACATACTCTCGGTATATGAGTGCCCACGAGAACCCGCCGAACGTCCCTCCTCTCGGCGGTTCGGGCCGACCCTTGGTCGAGGGGCCCGCCGACCCCGAGCACGACCCGACCGCCTCCTACGCGCTCGAGCCGGAGTACGTCGAGCGCCTCACCTCGCGGCTGCTCGCGACCTCGGGTCGCTCGGTGCGGGTGGAGACCCCGTTGACGGGGGCGCCGCTCGCGCACATCCCGCAGTCGACCGACGGCGACGTGGAGGAGGCGTTCGTCCGCGCACGTCGCGCCCAGGCGATCTGGGCGCGCACCTCGCTCGACGAGCGGGCGGCGATGCTGCTGCGGCTGCACGACCTCGTGCTGGAGCGGCAGGACGAGATCATCGACCTGACGGTGTGGGAGTCGGGCAAGGCCCGCAAGCACGCCTTCGACGAGCCGCTGCACATCGCGCTGACGGCTCGCTACTACGCCCGCACCGCGCACCAGCACCTCGACACCCAGCGCAAGATCGGCGTCGTGCCGGCGCTGACGCGGGTGGAGGTCAACCGGGTGCCCAAGGGGGTCGTCGGGATCATCTCGCCGTGGAACTACCCCTTCACCATGGCACTGTGCGACGGGCTCCCCGCCCTGCTCGCCGGCAACGCCGTGGTGACCAAGCCCGACTCGCAGACGATGCTCACCGCGCTCCTGGGAGCCCGGCTGCTCGACGAGGCCGGCTTCCCGAAGGACCTGTGGCAGGTCGTGGCAGGTCCCGGCTCCCAGGTCGGCACGTCGATCGTGACCCGAGCCGACTACGTCTGCTTCACCGGCTCGACCGCGACCGGCAAGATCATCGCCCGTCAGTGCGCCGAGCGCCTGATCGGCTGCTCCTTGGAGCTGGGCGGCAAGAACCCGCTGCTGGTGCTGCGCGACGCCGACCTCGAGAAGGCCGCCGAGGGCGCCGTCCGGGCGTCGTTCTCCAACGCCGGACAGCTGTGCGTCTCGATGGAGCGGATGTTCGTCGCCGACCAGGTCTACGACCGGTTCGTGGAGCGCTTCGTCTCCCGCACCAAGGCGATGACGCTGGGCGCCAGCATGGAGTGGGGCAACGACATGGGCTCGCTCATCTCCCAGGACCAGCTCGACACCGTCGTCGCCCACGTCGACGACGCCGTGGCTAAGGGGGCTCGGGTCCTCGCGGGGGGTCGGGCACGTCCGGACCTCGGCCCCTACTTCTACGAGCCCACGATCCTCGAGGGCGTGACGCCCGAGATGACGTGCTTCGGGCACGAGACGTTCGGTCCGGTGATCGCGCTCTACCGCTTCCACGACGAGGCCGACGCGATCGCGCGGGCCAACGAGGGGGAGTACGGCCTCAACGGTTCGATCTACAGCCAGGACGGCGATCGCGCCCGCGCGATCGCGCGAGAGATCCGCTGCGGCACCGTCAACGTCAACGAGGCCTTCGGCGCCACGTTCGCCAGCATCGACTCGCCGATGGGTGGGATGCGGGAGTCGGGCATGGGGCGGCGCCAGGGCAGCGAGGGTGTCCACCGCTACACCGAGTCGCAGTCGGTCGGCACCCAGCGACTGATCCGCTTCGCGCCGATGCTCGGCATGTCCGACGAGACCTATGCCAAGGTGATGACCGCCAACCTGAAGTTCATGAAGAAGCTGGGGAGAGCCTGATGACCGAGGCCGCACGCACGCAGCAGTCCGACTTCGACGTCCTGGTGATCGGGTCCGGCTTCGGCGGATCCGTCTCGGCGTTGCGGTTGACCGAGAAGGGCTACAAGGTCGGCGTGCTCGAGGCCGGCCCCCGTTTCGAGGACGCCGACTTCGCCTCCGGGACCTTCGACCTCAAGCGCTACCTGTGGGCGCCGGCGATCGGGTGCTACGGCATCCAGCGCATCGACGCCGTGCGCGACACGATGATCGTGGCCGGGGCCGGCGTGGGTGGCGGATCGCTGGTCTACGCCAACACGCTCTACGAGCCGCTCGACGCGTTCTACCGCGACCCGCAGTGGTCGGGGATCACGGACTGGAAGGACGAGCTGGCGCCGTACTACGACCAGGCCAAGCGGATGCTCGGCGTGGTCGAGAACCCCGTCCGTACGCCGGCCGACGACGTGATGGAGAAGGTGGCGACCGACATGGGCGCCGGCGACACCTTCCACCCGACTCCGGTGGGAGTCTTCTTCGGCGGTCCCGAGCAGGGGCCGGGGACCAAGGTCGACGATCCGTACTTCGGCGGCGAGGGCCCCGAGCGCAACGCCTGCATCAACTGCGGCGAGTGCATGTCGGGGTGTCGGCACAACGCGAAGAACACCCTGGTCAAGAACTACCTCTACCTCGCGGAGAAGAAGGGTGCCACGGTCCTGCCGCTGACCACGGTCACGCGCGTCGTGCCGCGTCGCCTGGGTGGCTACGAGATCCACGTGAAGTACACCAAGGCGAAGCGGCGGACCAAGGCCTCGACGCGGGTCATCACCGCCGACCAGGTGGTCTTCGCAGCCGCCTCGCTGGGCACCCAGAAGCTCCTGCACGCCCTGAAGAACGACGGCGACCTGCCGCGGATCTCCGACCGGCTCGGCTACCTGTCGCGCACCAACTCGGAGTCCATCCTGGGGGCCATCGCGCCGCGCAACGATGCGACGGACTACTCCTACGGCGTGGCGATCACCTCCAGCTGGCACCCGGACGAGAACACCCACATCGAGCCCTGCCGCTACGGCAAGGGCTTCAACACGATGGCGATGATGCAGACGGTGCTCACCGACGGGGACGGCGACGCTCCCCGGTGGGCCACGTGGCTCAAGGCGATGTGGACCGAGAAGAAGAACCTCTTCGAGCTCTACGACCTCAAGCACTGGTCCGAGCGCACCGTGATCGCACTGGTGATGCAGAGCCTGGACAACTCGATCACGACCTACAGCAAGAAGAACCCGCTCACCGGCAGGTGGCGGATGACCTCGCGCCAGGGCCACGGTGCGCCCAACCCCACCTGGATCCCGGTCGCCAACGAGGCCGTGCGCAAGATCGCCGGCGTGCTCGGCGGCACGCCCGGCGGCAACGTGGGGGAGCCCTTCAACATGCCGCTCACCGCGCACTTCATCGGTGGGTGCGCGATCGGGACGAGCCCGGAGACCGGGGTCGTCGACCCCTACCAGCGGGTCTTCAACTATCCGGGGCTGCACGTCGCCGACGGTTCGGCGATCTCGGCCAACCTGGGCGTCAACCCGTCCCTGACGATCACGGCCCAGGCGGAGCGGGCGATGGCGCTGTGGCCCAACAAGGGGGAGGCCGACGCACGGCCTGCGCTCGGCGCCGAGTACGAGCGGATCGAGCCCACGGCGCCGATCTCGCCGGCGGTGCCCTCGCATGCTCCGGGCGCGTTGCACCTGCCGATCGTGGGCGTCTCGTGATGCTGGTCTAGACCAAGGGAAAAGTTTTCGGCCCGGTGCCGTAACCCCGGTCACGGCACCTCGTTGAGCCGTCGAACTCGGTGATACATGCTCCCTCCCGAAGGGCCGAGTTCACTGTCCGTGCACTGTCCAACATGTGCTGGACGCGCAGGCCCCGCCACCCTCCCTCCCCGGCGGGGCTTGCTGCTTTTTCCGAGTCCGCGGCCCGTCCGGCGCGAACGAGGGACGCGATGCCGGGCAGGAGACGATCCTCGATAGCATCACGCCATGACAGCGGCGCCTCCTGTGGCAGAGCACGACCTGGTCCTCGTCGTCGACTTCGGGGCTCAGTACGCCCAGCTGATCGCGCGCCGCGTCCGGGAGGCCAAGGTCTACTCCGAGATCGTCCCGCACCACCTGCCGGTGGCCGAGATGCTGGCCCGCCAGCCGAAGGCGATCGTCCTGTCCGGCGGTCCCTCCTCGGTCTACGAGGAGGGCGCGCCGGCCATCGATCCGGCCATCTTCGAGGCCGGAGTGCCGGTCTTCGGCATGTGCTACGGCTTCCAGCTGATGGCGCTCGGGCTGGGCGGCGAGGTCTCGGCGACCGGCGCGCGGGAGTACGGCCGCACGCCGGTGACCGTGACCGCCGAGGGGACGCTCCTCTCGGGCATCCCCGAGGCCCACTCGGTCTGGATGTCGCACGGCGACTCCGTCACCGCGGCGCCGCAGGGTTTCGACGTACTGGCCTCGACGACGGTGACCCCGGTGGCGGCCTTCGAGGACGTCGAGCGCGGCATGGCCGGGGTGCAGTGGCACCCCGAGGTGATGCACACCGAGCACGGTCAGCAGGTGCTGGAGCACTTCCTGCACGACATCGCCGGCTGCCGCCCCACGTGGACCATGGTCAACATCGCCGAGGAGCAGATCGAGGCGATCCGGGCGCAGATCGGTGACCGCGGCAAGGCGATCTGCGGCCTGTCCGGTGGCGTCGACTCCGCCGTGGCCGCGGCGATCGTGCAGCGCGCGATCGGTGACCGGCTGACCTGCGTGTACGTCGACCACGGTCTGATGCGCAAGGGCGAGACCGAGCAGGTCGAGCGCGACTTCGTGGCCGCCACGGGCGTCGACCTCAAGGTGGTCGACGCCGAGAAGCGCTTCCTCGACGCGCTCGCGGGGGTCAGCGACCCCGAGGAGAAGCGCAAGATCATCGGGCGCGAGTTCATCCGCGTCTTCGAGGCCGCGGAGGCCGAGGTCCTCGCCGACGCCGTGACCGGCGCGGACGGCGACAAGGTCGCCTTCCTGGTGCAGGGCACCCTCTACCCGGACGTCGTCGAGTCGGGCGGGGGAGCGGGCGCCTCGAACATCAAGTCGCACCACAACGTCGGCGGACTGCCCGACGACCTCGAGTTCGAGCTGGTCGAGCCGCTGCGCACGCTGTTCAAGGACGAGGTGCGGATGGTGGGCGAGCAGCTCGGCCTGCCCGCCGAGATCGTGCACCGTCAGCCGTTCCCCGGGCCCGGGCTCGGCATCCGGATCATCGGCGAGGTCACCCGCGACCGTCTCGACATCCTGCGCGAGGCCGACGCCATCGCCCGTGAGGAGCTCACCAAAGCAGGCCTGGACCGCGACATCTGGCAGATGCCGGTCGTCCTGCTCGCCGACGTCCGCTCGGTCGGCGTCCAGGGTGACGGTCGCACCTACGGCCACCCGGTCGTGCTCCGACCGGTCACGTCCGAGGACGCGATGACCGCGGACTGGGCACGTCTGCCCTACGAGCTCATGGAGCGGATCTCCACCCGCATCACCAACGAGGTCCGCGAGATCAACCGGGTCACCGTCGACATCACCTCGAAGCCGCCGGGCACCATCGAGTGGGAGTGAGCCGGGTGCTCTGACCTGCGGAAACGTCCTCCGACCTGTACTGATGGATGGTTGATTCGTGTGTTGCGCTAGCGATCAGGCTCACTGAGCAGGCGCTCCATCGCGTCTGCGAAGTCCTGATGCGTCGCGATCGAGCCGACGACCCGACGGTAGGTCTCCCATCGCTCGCTGAAAACGCGAACCAGGTTCGCGATCTCCACCGATTGATCGTGTCGGGATGCGAGCGCAAGGTAGGAGTGATGACCGATGAAGCGGTCGCGGACGATGGTCAGGTGAGCGAACGTGTCGTCCTCGCCCAGGACTTCGCGAAGGCTCGGCCGTTCGAGTCCACTCAACTTCTCCTGTACGACGGAGAAGGAAGACGCTGCGACTCCGAACAATGACAGCTCGGACGCGACATCGAAGCTCACCCCGATGTCAATGGTGTGGAGAGTCGAGAGGTCAGGGACCTCAAATAGTCCAGCGAAGTCACGGTGACCACGTTCCCAGGCATCAGGCTCGGGACGAATCGTTATCGACGATCGTGCTGGCTGAAAGCCCTTGTTGGCAGCAGCGAAGGATTGCTCTTCGTAGTCGAGTGAGTACTCCCAGCGAACCAAGGCGACCTCGCCAGGTGCCGCTCCGAGACACCGGGCGACCTGGTCGCGGTCGTATCGGGGCAGCGCTATGCGTAGCGGCGCCGAGGTCATCGCCCACGCGAAGGCCCTCCACACGGCCAGCGACTCTCCGTCCTGGTTGTTGATGGCGAAGCGGTGCCACGGACTGAGCCCGGATTCCTCCTCTGGCCACGGTCCCTCCCAGAGCCCAGGCCACAACGGGCCGAACGCGCTCTCATCTGATGCCGTTACGACGTGCCAGACGACGTCGCCATCGGTTGACGTCTCGTAGTCCAGCAAGCCTTCCACGTGGGAGACGTTATCCAGTGCCGTGGGGTTCGCGCTTGCCTGATACTGGCGCGATGCCTCACGCCCAGTGCTATGCCACCCTCAGAATCTCGAAGCCGGGGGTCTCGTCGGCCGATGTCACCGCCCGCCTCGGAGTTGCGCCCACTTTCGCCCACGAGGCGGGCGACGTCGGTCGTAGCGGGTACGTGCGGCGGGAGGCACTCTGGGGTCTCTCGAGCGAGCACCTTGGACGCGGAGACCTGGCAACCCACCTGACGGCACTGCTGGATCAAGTAGCGCACTGCCACGACGAACTGGATGCCATGGGCAGCGATGGCTTCAACCTGGACTGGTTCTGCTTCGTGGACATCGATGGCACGGGCGGCGTCACGCTCGAGGCCGACGTCATCTCCTGGTTGGCGTCGTTCCCTGTAGCGCTCGCCCTGGACCTCTACCGCAGTCCCGGCGGCTATGCCATCTCTTAGCAGGCCGGACCGACTACCCCGGCTGCTCGTCGACGGGTCATGTGGAACGAGCACGTGTGACCTCTTGGGTGGATCCGCCTCACGAGGCCTTCATGGCGCGCCCGGTGAGGCCGGCGATGAACAGGCCGAACAGGGCATAGGACGCCGCCTTCAGGCACCAGAAGGCCAGGGCGAGCCACCACCAGGTGGGCATCCAGATGTCGGACTGGAAGGAGCCGACCGGGGAGACGGTGATGTCCAAGGCGTAGAGGTACTCCCAGAGTCCCGGTGGGTTCGCGACGCCGCTGCTGTTGATGAAGGCATCATCGCCGACGCGCCAAGACACCACGGCCAGAGCAGTCGCGACCACCCACAAGCCCCCCAGCCACGCCAGTGCCCGGAACGGCGAGTAGCCGTGGCCGATCGTGGTCTTGGTGATGGCACGACCGGCTCGGGCCCACGGCGAACCCGCCGTCGCGCGCTTGTAGCGATCAGCTGCCTCGATCCGCAGCCAGCGCGCCTCGCTCTCCCGGCCCTCGCCGTCCAGGGCGACTGCCAGTGCCCGCCAGGCCATGACGGGGAACCCGCGGCCCTGGCCGGTCGGCAGCCATGCGATCAGAGCGGCCGCCTCGTTGCTTGACATCGTGGGCACGGGAGTGGCCTCGGGCCTCTCGTCGCGGTTGATCATCTCCAGCGAGCCCAAGGTCCATGCTGCGGTCGCGTCGACGCGACCGCCGACTGGACGGTTCTCGGGCCCGACGACGTGCACCACCACCCGGCCGAACGCGGCATCGGTCAGGTCAATACCGGCTCCCTCGGGGGCCTCCTCGGGAAGGACGATCGTCTCCGCCACCGCCTCGATCGCGTCCACGAACAGGGTCTCGTCAGTAAGCCTGCCCCGCGCCAGACTCCCCGTCACGATGGCCGACCCGAGGTCGAGTGTCCCGAGGACCCGGACTCCCCGCATGGTGATGCCTCGGTCGAACGACCCGGTCAGGGCGACCGAGCTGTCGAAGGACGACCGGTTCAGGTCCACGGACGAGAAGTGCGATCCAGGTAGGCCGATGGACACGGCCTCCCCGTCGAACTCGCCGTTCCCCCCGCCCACGGTGGCATCGGAGAGGACCACGTCGGCGACGTCGACGTAGAGCTGGAGGTAGTCGCCGATCGTGGCCTTGTTCAGCAGGATCTCTCCCGCGTGCCGCGTGCCGGCCTGGTGGCCGAAGTCGACGTCGCAGATGTACACGTGTCGCGTCACGGTGAGCCCGCTCCCGTCGAGCTGGGCGCGCACTGCGCCACCCTCGATGTTGAGTGCACCGCTGATGGTCGAGTAGCTCAGATCCAGGCTTCCCTGGATGGTGACGCCGCCCAGCACGAGCGACGGCAGACCACTGATGCTCGCCAGGTCGAGGTCTCCCTCGAGCGTCACGCCCGTCAACCGCAAACCTCGCGGATCGAGGTGCTTGCCCCCGTGCAGGACCGACTCCTCGATCAGGACCGAGCGCACCAGCTCGGAGGGGATGGTGGGCGAGCCGAGGTCGGCGACGTCGAGACCGACGCCCGTGCGTACGGCGCGCTGCAGCTGCGCGCGTGGATCGGTCATCGGTGTCCCGCTCTCCTCGGTGGTGGCCCGTCATCGTGGCCGGTCGACTCGAGATCCGTACGTGAGCTCGCCGATCGGCGTTCCCAGGATGCTGTGCTTCCCGGCGTGCGTCCCGGCGGCGAGATGTCCGGATGTTGTCCGGGCTTCCTAGCGCCACCGATCTCAAGAACGGTGCGGCGGGGCCGCGCTGGCACCTGATCGGCAGCGGGAGCAGGGGTGCACCGAGCCTAGCCGGACTGAGCTGGCCGGCTAGACCGCCGCCCCGTGGACGATCTCGCTCCGCAGCGGCGCGATGGTGGCGAGCACCTGGGCGATGAGCTCCGGCGCGACCGGGACGGACTCGAGCACGGCGACCAGGTGGGCGACGGTGCGGTCGAACATCTCGTCGGTGATCTGCAGACCGGCGTGGGCCGTGGCCATGTCCCGACCGGCGTAGACCGCGTCGGAGCCCAGGGCCGCAGAGAGGAAGAGCGTCATGTGGTGGCGCAGCCGGGTCATGTCGATGCCGGCGAAGGTCGGGGCGATCTGCTCGTCGTCGAGAAGCCGGGAGTAGAGCCCCCCGACGACCACCGTGATGGCGTCACGGCCGCCGAGGTGGTCGTACAGAGCCTGGTCCATGCTCGCTCCTCCTGTGCGCGTCCCGACCCTCCCGGTCGTGACGTGCGACCGAGCCTAGGCACGGAGTCGTCGGAGCGCAGACGAATCCGCGGATGTGTGTCAGGAGTGCGGTTCGGAGTGAGGATCCAGGTGCTCGGAGCTGGTCTTCCGGCCCGGTCCAGCACCCGGCTCCGGCGACGACACGGGAGTGCGTGACTCCACGATGGCGAGGGCTGCGAAGCCGCTGATGCTCTTGTCGAAGATCGAGATGACCAGGTTCGAGACGAACGTCGAGACCAGGACGAGGTGGGTGACCGCGACCAGGTGGTCGGTCGCGCTGGTGCTGGCGTGACGAAGCGTGTCGTCGAGCAGGTAGACGATGGGCACCGCCACGACCGAGCAGGCCGTCGCGCAGATCACGTTGAGGCTGAAGAAGCGCGGGATGCTGCGACCCATGGCGAAGCGTCGGACGCCGTAGCCCCAGACGAGGGCGCCGGTGACGTTGACCAGCGCAAAGGGCAGCGAGCTCACCCCCGACAGCAGGACTCCGGAGGTGTTCGTCGCCACCCCCACCAGCGCTCCCCACCAGGGGCCCAGCAGGATCGCCGACACGGCGGTGCCGGTCATGTCCAGGTGCAGGGGCAGGTCGAGCAGCAGGACGACACCGCGGCCCACCAGGTTGATCGCGACACAGACCAGCACGATGACGGCGATCCGCTGGAGGGAGCGCTGTCGCGAGGGCCGGTGAGTCGGCGGGGCGGCCACGGGTGCAGC
>NZZG01000048.1 GCA_002698575.1 Pimelobacter sp.
AGTCGTCTGGAGAAGGGACTCCTTTTACCCGGAGCGGCGGGGCCGAGTTAGAGAGTACGCGCGCGTCGGGGAGAACAACGCGGGAGCAAAGACAGGTCTACGGTAAAGCAGGCCGGTAACGGCGCCGGCGACGATGAGCTTGCGGGTGCGTGGGCTGAGCTGGTTGATGCGGCTGCCCAGCCGCCCGAACGGGGTGACGGTGTGCGCGGGCCGGGGCGACTTGGGTGGTGCCGGCCGCAGGGCGTAGACCATGCCGATCAGGCCGGCGACGACCAGAGCGCCGCAGACCGCGGGCACGAGCGGGGTCATGTCGTGGCCACCCCCTCGTAGGCCTTGGCCTCAGTGGTGTAGGCCTCGAGGTCGAATCCGTGGCGGGCCAGCTCTTGGGCGAGGTGGTTGTCCAGCTTGCCGGTCGCGGTGGCCGGCCCGAGCCGGTTGGGGGCGAACACTGGCGCGGTCGCGTAGCCCCTGACGGCGTCGGCGCTGGGATCGACGACCAGGACCTCCTCGACCCAGCGCCGCTTCCGGGAGGTTCCGTCACCGTTGTCGGTGACGTCGGCACGCAGGTACACCACGACGTCGACGGCGGCAGCGAGCTTGCTGATCGCGAGCTCGCGGGTGACCTGGGGGCCCTTCTCCATGGCGCAGGAGACGAGCTTCTCGATGGTGTGGTCGGCGCTGCGGGCGTGGGTGGTGCAGATCGAGCCCGGGCCGGACTCCATGGCCTTGAGCATGTCCCACACCTCGGGGCCGCGGACCTCGCCGACGATCTGGCGGGCGAGGGTGAACCTGAAGGAGTCGTGAAGGGCCTCTTGGAGTGTGAATTCGCCGGCCCTGCGGCCGTCGACGCCTATCTCGCCGGAGCCGGGCCGGTGCTCCCAGGCGTGGACGATGCGGTGCCGGTCGCGGAGCTCGTGCAGGTACAGCTCGAACTCGGTCTCGAAGGTGCCGATCATCTCCCAGGGCGGGATACACGAGCACAGCGCTCGGACCCAGGTGGTCTTGCCGCTGCCCTGGACCCCGGAGACGACAATGCTCTTGCCGGCGCGGACGCAGGCGGCAAGGAAGTCGGCCAGCACGGGTCCGCACGCCTTGCGGTCGTAGACCATCTCGTCCAGGGAGACCGTGCGCAGGCCGTGGCGCCGGATGACGACCGAGGTGTTGGCGGTGACCCACGAGGCGGCGGCCGGGCGGGCGCCGCCCGGCAGGCGCAGGTGAAGGCTGGGCCTGGCCTCGGTGAAGGGGCGGTTCTGGCGGGCTCCGAGATCGGTGAGGAACTCGCGCAGCTCATCCTCGGAGTCGGCGACGGGAGGTGCCGGGACCACGGTGCCGTCGGTCTTCTCCAGCCACACCGAGCAGTCGGGCCCCGAGGCGATGATGATGATGTTCTCGACGTCGGATTTATCGACCAGTGGCTGGAGCCGGCCCAGGCCGAACAGGGCGGCCTCGAGGGCCCTCTTGAGAGCCTTCTCCTCATCTGTTGTCCACGGGCGGCGGCCGGTGGAGACGAGGCTCTCGGCCTCGGCCTTGACCAGCTCCTCGATGACCTCGATGCCCTTCTGCCGGCGGTCCTCCTCGGTGATCCGGCCGCCTTCCTTGTCCAGTCGGGCAGTCAGGCGGGTGGAGATCTCGGCGCGGTACTGCGCGATCAGGTCCCAGTCCAGGACGGCGTCGCGGGTCTGGTCGGGGTTGGTGTGGTCGACATACGGCTCGTTGACGGGGTCGCTGGGGACGAGCGGGCGCAGGGAAAACTCGGATCGGGTCCGCCCTGGCCGGGCGTCGTCGCTGGCCCAGGCGCCGCCGAAGATCGGCAGGGAGCTCGGGTCGTCGTCCTCTGCGATCGGGTTGGCGGGCGGCGCTGCGGGGGCGCCGTTGCTGGCGGCGCGGCCGCGCGCGAAGGGGGAACGCTTGTCGCGATCGGCGTGCCGTGCCTCGAGCCACTCTTCGGCGCTGAGCGGCTCTCCGGGTTGACTGGGGCTGGGCTGGTGTCCGTTGGTGCTCACGCGCGGCCTCCAATCGTGGGGGCGAGTGCAGCCTGGTTGGTGGCGAGGATGGAGTGGATGGATGCCGCGCCGGCTCGGTAGCTGCGCAGCAAGCCGGAGGACTCGAACTTGCGGGGCTTGCGGGCGCCGTGGGAGTAGACCTCCGCGACCTCGGGGTCCCAGTCGACCGAGGCCACCACGGGGATCTGCAGGGCCTTGGCGATCTGGCGGGCGGTGTAGGGCCGGACTCGGGGCACGACCGTCGGCACCGTGGGCCAGCGTCCGTCCTCATCGACGAGGAGGGCACCCAGCCGGGAGAGACCACCCACGGTGGCGAACTGGTCGCGCAGCGCTTTGGCCCAGGACCTGGCGCCGGCCAGCGCTGGCAGCGAGTTCCGGGTGACCAGCAGGGTCAGGTCGGAGGCGGCGATCAGCGGTTGGGGCCAGCCGACGAGGCCGAGCCGGCCGGCGTCGACGATGACGTCTTGGCCGTTGCGGTGCAGTGCCCGCAGCTGCTCGGCGAGGGGCTCCCAGAGCGGCAGCATGCTGGGGGCTTGTGCGTGGGAGCGGATGCCGGGCAGAAACCACGCCGACTTCTCAGCCGGGGCGTCCGGGTCGAGGATGAGGGTCTCGCGCGGGAGGGCCTCGACCAGAGTGCCGTCGCGCTGCGCGAGGGCGAGATTGATCAGGCCACCGGTGGGCTCCTGGGCGCCGCGGAAGTAGCCAGCGAAGACGCCCGAGGCTCCGTCCGGCGAGGCTTCGACCAGGAGTACGGGCCGGTGCCAGTTCAGGGTGAATGCGAGCGCCGTGGTGGTGACGCCTGGAGATCCACTCGCGGAGGCCAAGACGATCAGCGCCATGGCTCAGCGCTCCCGGGTGTCGAGGACGAGCGCGACGCGGCCGGTGGCGGCGCGGGCGGCGAGGTCGGCCGACTTCTCCTTCGGGACCGAGACGTTGACGACGGTCTCCCCCGTCTCCTCCACGCGACTAACACCAACCACGGTGGCCTCGATCGTGACGGGCGTCTGCTCGGTGACCTCGCCCTGGTCGCCGGGGGTGGTGACGATTCGGACGATGTCGCCGGAGTACAGGGGCTCTGAGGGCATCTGAGCCGGCGTGAGGCTGATGCCGACCAGGGACTCCCCCTCCCCCGGCACAAGGTTCTCGGTGACCTGTTGCTCGGAGAGCAGCGTGCCGGCCCACAAGTCGACGGCCGCGCGGCTGTTCTCGATGCTCGACTTCTGGCTGCCGCTGATCGGCGTGAGCGCGGGGTCGATGCTCACGCGAACGACCGTGAGGTCCCCCGGCTCGATGGTCTCTCCTCGCGCGATGTCCCGGTTCACGACGAGGACCTCCTGGGTGTCGCTGACCGAGGTGTAGGCAAACGCGGCGCCAAGCGCTCCGGCGGCGACCAGTACCGCGCAGATCGCAAACACCAAGGGCCGACGGCGTTTCTTCGCCTGGGCCGTGGCCTGCTCGCGACCGACCGTTTCCTTCGGGGCAGCCGGCGCCTGGCCGCTCGGCGGCGGCGGGCTTCCAGCTGCGGTCTGTGAGGTGGTGTCCAGCGACATCAGTCCGAGTCCTCTCGTCTCTCGATCACCTATGTGTCACGACGGGCCGGGGCGATCACCATGCCCCAATTCCATAGGAACACACTAGTGCAGTCTTATCGAGTTCTGGTTTCTCCACAGGGGGCGGAATCCGAGAAGTCATCGCCAGAGTCCTCTGCAGGAGTGGTCGCGGCCCAGCTCCCCCGATGGAACTGAGCGTCAGCGCGGCCGAACGTGCGGATCCATGAGACCACATTCGTCCGGGTTTCTCCCGCGCCGATTCTGCCCCGCCTGTCCAGCGGCAAACATCCGTGCGGGTACTCAGCTACCTAGGCTTGGTCCGGCCCTGCCGCCGTCGGCGTAGGCGCTGCGCTTCATTGAACGCCGCCGCGACGACGTCGGCCGGTTCATCGAGAACGCGCCCGAGTGCCGCGAGCGTGGAGGGCCCGGGCAGCCGGGTCCAGCGACCTTGCTCCCAGGAGTAGTACGTCGGTGCCGACAGATTCGTCCGGGCGACGAGCTCGGGCACGGTCAAGCCGGCCTGCAGGCGCAGCGCCCTCAGATCGGGGACGTCGCCGTCAAGGTGGATCAGCCGGAGCGCCGGGATGTCGAGGGCGCGAGCGAGCTTCACCAGGAAGTCGGGCCGCGGCACCGAGGTACCGAGTTCCCAGCGTGAGACGCGCTCTCCCCCAGCTGCGCCGACGAGTCGCGCCAGCTCGTGCTGGGTCAGACCCGCCTTCTCTCGGGCAGCCCGCAATGCTGAGGGATCGACTCCGGAAACCATCGCCGCCGAACACTATCTCCCATGCCCTCGTCGATCTCCGTCAAGGTCCGCACACAGAGCAGGGCCAGTTCGATCCAGCTGACTACGGTTGCTCGCACGCCCACCCGACCACCCAAGGCACCACGCTAGGGAGTTTGCTTGGTGACGCTGTACGCCAACCCTGCACTAGGGAGCTTCGGCCGCTGTTGATCGCTCCCAGCCTCGTGCCTGACTTAGGTGACCAGGAAGCGAGGTGGACCATGAGCACAGCCCCAACTGAGAACCCGGGTCCCGGATTCGTCATTTTCACCGCGCTCGGCAACGCCGCGCTCGACCAACGGGCCGCCTCCCTGGCGGCCGAGTGCGACGGCTCCCCGACGAGCATCGCCGACCTCCTTGAGCGTGTTCTGGAGGCCGACGTCGAGGACCTGGCCGAATCTCTCAGCGAGGCCGCCCGTCCGCCAGTGCGAGGTTGCCGTCCCAGTCGCGACGTCGAAGAGGTCGGTCCCGCGGCCGAGAGTCCGGACGGCGCGGCCCGCCGTCGTCTCACGGCCCGTGCACCGCTCGCCGGCGGCGCGGCCGACGCGCCCGTCAACGGCATCACCCGTTGAGCAGCGCGCCGCGGGCATACAGGTCGTTACACATGGCTGACGTGTAACAAGATGTATGGGAGATCCTGATGCTGCCGAACCCCTACTCCCCGGGCGAGCTGCCCCGGGTGCTGGCCGGCCGGGAGGAGCAGCAAAACCGCATTCGCGGCTACCTGAGCCGGATCGGAACCTACGGCGAGATGGGTGGTCCGCTCCTGGTCTTTCAGGGCCCGCGTGGTGTCGGGAAGACCTCGCTCCTACGCGAGGCACAGCGCGACGCTGAGGGGCACGGATTCATCACCGCCTGGGTCTCCTGTCGACGCAACGCCCCGTTCTTGCCGGACATGGTCAGCCGGATCGGGAAAGCGATCGAGACTGCCGACATCCTGCCCCGGGCCGAGAAGGGACGGTGGGGTCTCCGCCTGGAGCGAATCGGCGTGGAGATCGGCGTGCCCAGCGTCGTGAAGGTGAGCGCCTCGGCGTCGGCGGACCGCTCCGAAGGCGACCCGCCGCGAGGCGCCCGGATCTCAGCCCTCGAGGACCTCCTGCACGAGACGAGTAGGCAGGTGCGCGGCCGCGGCGGCGCGGGCCTGGTCGTCTTCGTCGACGAGCTGCACGCCGCTGCGCGCGACGACCTCGCGGTCCTGCTCAACGCGATGCAGAACCTGGCCGGGAAACGGGAGGACAACCCCTTCGCCGTGATCGGCGCCGGGCTGCCCTCGGCGCCCGCGGCCCTAGTCAAGGCGGCCACGTTCGGGGAGCGCAGCACCTTCCTCACCCTCCCACGACTTCAACCCGCGGCCGCGGAGACGGCGGTGGCCGAGCCCGCGGACGACCTGGGAATTCACTGGACCTCCCAGGCCCTGCAAGCGGTCGTGTCGGAGGCCCAGGGCTTCCCTTACCTGCTGCAGGTTCTCGCACACGCCACCTGGGAGGCGGCGCGCCCATCACGTGAGGGCGTTGTGCTCGACATCGACGACGTGAACGCCGGGCTTCCGGTCGCCGACGACCAGCTGACCACCATGTACTCCGCACGTTGGGCGGCCGCGAGCGATCTGGAGAAGAAGATCATGGCCGTCATGGCGGGCGCCGGCAGTACGACGGTGACGCGCGCGGAGATCGCCGCGGCGCTCGAGCGACCCACCCAGGCGCTGGGTGTTCCCCGTGAACGCCTGATCGACAAGGGCATCATCGAGCCGGTCGGGCACGGCGAGCTCCGATTCACCATGCCCGGCTTCGACCGCTACATCCGGGAGACGCTGGCCACCGGAGCGCCCTCGGACGCCACGGACCCGGCGCCGGGCCGGCTCGGTGCCGGCCGCCGGCGGCGCGAACTCCCGCACGCCTCCGACGGCGGTCAGGACACGCCGAGGCTGTAGAGCTCACGGCGAGCTTGGCGACGCAGAACCGCCTCGAGGTCGGCGATGCCATTCGTCGATTGGCGTTGGTCGCGCCACCTCGGCGAGGTCGCCGAGCCGATCCCGCCCGACGACCCTGGAGGGAAGCACCTCCCGGCTTATCCACAGCCGAGCGCTCGCGCCAGGCGAAGGCCGGCGCGATCAGCGAGACTCGACGCATTGACCCCATCGGACCGAAGGAGCAGCTGGTGGACGACACTGACAGGCGCGAGGCAACGCGGCACGCGAATGCGGCCCGCGAACACGTCTACGGCTTCAACCGGATCACGATGTGGGAGCGGGACCAGATCCCGGCCGAGACGTCTGACCAGCTCGCCGAGTTCGCCGACATCGCGGCCGCGCTCCCCCAGGCGTTCTCGCAACTGTCCAACACGCTTGAGCAAGCACTGGCCAACCAGGTGCTCAGCATGGACTCGATGACCGACGAATCCGATCCGTCCATGGCGATCGGCGTCGCGCGACTCCATCTGGAGGAGGCGCGCGGCCTCGCGGTCGACGTCCACAAGCACCTCAACGCCGCCCGCAACGCCACCGCCCACATCATCAGCCAGGGCGTCGCCGACGGCCGGGAGTCGATGACGTGGGACAAGCCCTGACCCTGCGACAGCGGTCGTAAACCAGGCCCGGATCCAGATTTCTTCCCACCGGGTGATCGCCCGGGCGGAGCGGTCTTCCTTTGGTGACTGAGACATGTCCCCAGTCCACCAAGGAGCTGTCCGTGAGCAAGCCCACCGATGCACCCAGCGGTGCGCCCGACCGTGACCCTGTCCAGGAGGTCCGTGCCCACCTCGAGCAGGCCCTGGCCTCGCTCGACCGGCTGCACCTGGTCCTGCCACCAACGAGTCGCACGCCCCCGCCCGACGCGGGAGGCGGTGAATCGGCATGACCGCCACCGACACCACGCTGCGCGCGGCCGACGCCGTCTTCGTCGCCGAGCAGGCCGTGGGCCGCGCCCGACGGGTGGTCGAGGAGCTCCAGACCACGGTCACCTCCGCGCTCCGCGTGCTCGACGACGCCGAGCTCGACTCAGCCAAGGCGAGACTCACCGACCGCGGTGACTTCTACCTCGAGGCGGCCAGCGAGCACCTGGGTCGACTCCAGACCCGCTGCAACGGCATACCGGAGCTGACCCGCGAGCTGTTCGGGCACCTCAACCGCGCTTCGGAGTCGCTCAACGAGGCCCGCGGCTTCCTCGACCTGGCCGACACCTCCGATCCCATCGTCGCGGGCGACGTCGCGCAGCTCAAGCCACGCATCGCGGTCGTCGGCGAGATGGTCGCGCTTGCCAAGCCGGTGGGGCAGCTCGCCGCCCAGCACGTCGACAGCGCGCGCCGAGCCAGCCAGGACGTCAGTCCGCCGGCGCTGCTCGAACCGGTCACCCTGGACCGCAGCATCCGCACTGCAGGCAAGGAGCTCGGCCGCGCTGATGAGGACGTTCGCCTCCTCGGAGACGTCGTCGACCACGCTGCGACCAGCGCCCGGCAGTCGGCCGCCATCGCCGCCGAGATCTCCGACAACGCCCGCCGCCGGATGTCCGAGCACGGCCGGGACCCGGTTGCCAGCGCCGCCGCCCCGGCAGCCGGGTCCCCGGCTCGGTAGGGCGGGAGCCGGACGCCATGGACCGCGACCAGGGCGGCCGGCGCCGCCTTACGACCCGGCCGCACAGGACGCCCACGGCGCCGAGACCGGACTGTGAGGCAACTGCTGACCACCAGGTGATCGCCCCCACCCCTGGGTCGGACTTAGGAGACCAGGAGGACTGGCGCAGCCGGTGCCGGTCCGTGGGATCCACTGGGAGTCACCATGAGCGACTACGCCGCTCGCGAGGAAGCAGCACTTGAGGAAGAGGCCCGCCAGCGCGCCGAGGAGATCCGGGCCACCGAGGAAGCCGCCGCGCAGGCCGCGACCGCCGACACCGGCCCCTCCCCCGACGCCGAGATCGCGCAGGTCCAACGATCGGGCCGGCAGCACGACCACACCGACACCGCCGCCTACCAGCGCCCCCAGCTCGGCCGCCGCCGCGGCCCGCGCCGATAGGCCAGGAGGTGTCAGCGATGACTGCCCCGATCACCCCCAGCCAGTCGACCGTGCGATGGGTCGACTGCTCGCACAAGCTCGGCCCGCTGCCGTGCATGAACCACAAGCCGCACGTAGGGGACGGCCGCGGCTGCGTCCACCACTCCACGTCCGGCTTCCAGGACGACGACTAGGCGCGTGGACTGCCCACGCGCGACTCAGCCGGGGACCAGGTGCAGCCGCGGCCGCTGAGGCGGCTCCGCGGCCGCCTCGAGGCGCTGCAGCCGCTCGAGCGTCATCGGATGCCCAAAGCGGCGCAGCAGCCCCGCCAGCACCCCGCCCAGCCCGAGCTCAACCACCAGCTGGTCCGCAGCTTCCTCCCCGCGGACCTCGATCACGCGGCCAGCCGCCGGCACCAGGTAGGTCAGTGCGATGACCGCCCCACCCAGCAGCCCCGGCCAAGTCCGGCCCTCAGCGACCGACTGCACCACGCAGATCACGCCCATGACGCCGCGCAGCGTCCAGGCCACCCGCATGAACGGCAGCCAGGCAAACGCCCGACCCACACCGCGGAACGTGGCCACCACCATCCGCCAAGGCGTCGTGGCCGCCAGCACCGCAGCCTCCAGCCGCGGCCGGATCGCCCGGCGCCGACCGACAGCATGCGCAAGCACCGCCACAGCCTCCGCGCCGGTCACGCCGCCACGGTAGGTCCCCTCCACCAGGCCCGGGGTGATGACCACCGCTCGGTGCCCGATCGCCAACGCCACCGGCGTCTGCGGACGCTGCACACGGCGCACGCACAGGGAACCGACGTCGACGCCACGACCACCCAGCTCAGCCAGGACCGGCGCCATCACCGGGAACTCGGCCTCCGTCGCCGGCCTCGACCGAGTCAGCAACCCGATCGCCACCACCTCGAGTTGGCCCAGCGCCAACACGCCCAGCACGGCCGCCGAGGCCAGGAACAGCACCAGGCCCAGCGCCGGTGGGAGCAGCGCGAACACCACCACGGCGAGGACGAAGCTCACCAGCAGCGCAGGCCCGAGGGTCACGACCCTCAGCACCGTCATCGGGACCTTCATCTCGACCACCTCCATCGGTCAGCACTAGTGCGAATCTCTCGACTTTGCCGCGGGGTGATCGTCCGACGACCTCCGCGCGACCTAGGCGAACGAGACCAGTTTGTGCCCTGCCGCCGACACCAACGGAGTTATCCACAGCCCCAATCCACGCGAGACAGGGACCGGCCCCGCCATGGGTTCATGGACCAGACCCGATCCCGGACCACTCCGACCGAAAGGAACCACCCCGTGCACACCCTCACCGCCGATGACACCTGGGACCGCCTCGGCTCCATCGCCCAGCTGCTCCACCAGGCTGCCACCCGCGTCTGGGAAGGGGCAGAGCCCGACTCACCGCTGCAGTCCCTGGGTCTCGGCGTCTACCTGGCACAGGCGCAGGCCAGCTCGCTCCTCCCCGAGGACTACCAGCTGCCCGACGTCGACCAGGAGGACCTAGAGGGGCAGAGCGCGCTGCGGCTGCTCACGGCCGCGGAGGAGCTCACCCGGCCGCTCCCGGCCCACCGTCCCGACCTGGTCAACTGCTCCCAGCTGGTGGTCGACCTGTGCGACCTGATCCGGGAGGCACGCGACCTTGGATGCTGACCGCCGGCACGGCTTCGCCGACGTCGACGACGCGCTCTTCGACACCACGCAGATCCCGCTCACCTCTCGGGACATCCGCACCGTCGGCGAGCTGCTGCACGACGTCGACCACACCGCTCGCCACCTGCTGATGGACGTCGCCGGCGACGACGCCGGCTGGCTCCTGCACGGCTGGCCCGATCTGGTCACGGCCGCGGCGTCGCTGTGGAGCGGCCTGCCCGGGCAGGGATTCGGGGCAGGTGCGCACACCCGCGATGAACCCATCACCCGCCTGGTCTCGGTCGGGGACGCGATCGGCAGGAGTTTGGGCAACACCAGCTGGCCGCCGGCGAGCCGGCCGGATCGGCGCATGACTCAGATGACCAGGACCCTCGGTCACGCCAGCGACCTGGTGCGCCGCTACGGCGCCGACATCCCGGTCCAGCGCGCCGAGAGCTTCCGCGACCTCGAGGCCGCGCGGGCCCGGATCATGCACGCCCTGTACGTCAGCGCCCACGCCGTCGGTGTCTCCCTGCACCAGCACGGTCACAGCCGGTACCAGGCCGCGCTCGGCACTAACCGGCCCATCGAGCTCAACCGGCGTCACTCCCCCTACGCAGTACCGCCGACCACCGAGTGGATCCGCCGAATGGCCGTCTCCGAGGCGGCTGCGGGCAGGTACCTCGACGGACGGTTCACCCAGGCGCTTCGGGGCGAAGCCAACCGACCGATCGAGGACGACACCCGGATCTCCCGGGCCCTCGCCGGGTGGGACATCCAGGCCCACCGCACCCTCGCCTCCGACGCATGGCCGACCAACATGGTCCTCATCACCCGCACCCAGGGCCTCATCGCCGGCGCCGCCATGGTACTCGTCGACGCCGCCCAGCACGCCGGCCACCTCGAGCCCACTGACCGGCTCTTACCGGCGACCGCCGAGGCCGGCCGTGCCTGGAGCAACCTCGCCAGCCGCTGGGGCGACCTCACTGCCCCAGATGATCGTCTTGACCCCGACCTGATGCGCACGGCCGCCGAAGTTCGTGCCGCCTACCGCGAGCTGACCCACGCCTCCACCACCATGGCCAGCCTCGATGTCATTGCCGCCAGGCCCGGCCTTCTGCCCGGCATCGACGCGACCCTCCACACACTCGAGTCAAGCTCGGAGTTGGCGTATGTCGTCGCGGAGAAGGCCGAGGCGCCCAACCTGACCGGACCAGCTCGAGCGCTGTCCATCCGGGCGCACAACGACATCGAGGCTGGCCTCGCCACTCAGGCTCCCGACGGGGACGTCGTCTGGGTCTCCCCCCACGACATAGTTGCTCGCCGAATCGTTCCCGCACCCAGTCCCGTCGTGGACGGTTTGCGTCAGGCCAGCCTGAGGACCGTCGGTGCATGCCACAGCGCAGCATCGGCCTCCGCTGCTTACTGCGGGACCCCAAAGGCAAGCCTTGTGCAGCACGATGCTGGGGTCCCTGAGCAAAGGGCAGAGGAGTGGCAGCCGCACGTGCACGTGCTTCCTGAGCGGCACAGGGGTCGATGAGGCGATTCGTCGCGCCGGGTTCTCCGGACACCCCCGGTTCGGTGGTTTTCCCACGTGGTGGGCCGGTCGCGCTGGCAGTCGTCAGCAGACGACCATCGAGGACGCGCGACTTCCACTCGCGGGGCCTAGGTTGCCGGGTTCCATGGCGCCGGAGTAGCCGGTCCCCAAGTCTCGCTGCCTGCCTGCCAATGAGTGGGCCGTGACTTCTGCATGACCCATTGGGCGGCATCGCAAGCCCCAGCCCGTCGAGTGCGGACGTCTGTGGACGCATCGCATCGGGCTGCAAATTCCAGGCCCATCCACGACTATCCAGCCGCATCCACTCCCGAATCGAAGAGCACTCACACGGCAGCGCTTGCGGACAAGTTGCGGACAAGGGCCCTTGGGGAAAGCAAGAGGCGGTTCCCGGATCTCTCCGAAAACCGCCTCTGACCTGCGCTTTTACTTTGTAGCGGGGGCAGGATTTGAACCTGCGACCTCTGGGTTATGAGCCCAGCGAGCTACCGAGCTGCTCCACCCCGCGTCGGTGAACAG